>JAQVKF010000036.1 GCA_028694795.1 Thermoguttaceae bacterium
AAGGCGGCGGAACAGGGGCATGCCGAGGCTCAATACTGTCTTAGTGTCTGCTATTACAATGGAAATGGGGTACCGAAAGATGGAGCCGAAGCGGTAAAATGGCTTCGTAAGGCGGCGGAACAGGGAAACGCCCGGGCTCAATATAGTCTTGGCGTTGGTTATTACAATGGGTTTGGGGTACCGAAAGATGGAGCCGAAGCGGTAAAATGGTTTCGTAAGGCGGCGGAACAGGGAAACGCCCGGGCTCAATATAATCTTGGCGTCGGTTATTACAATGGGTTGGGGGTACCGAAAGATGAAGCCGAAGCGGTCAAATGGTTTCGCAAGGCGGCGGAACAGGGGTATGCTGAGGCTCAATATAATCTTGGCGTCGGTTATTACAATGGGTTTGGGGTACCGAAAGATGAAGCCGAAGGGGTCAAATGGTTTCGCAAGGCGGCGGAACAGAGAGCCGCCAATGCTCAATATAATCTTGGCGAGTGTTACGCAAATGGGACTGGGATGCCAGTGGATCACGCGGAGTCAGCCGAATGGTTCCGCAAAGCGGCTGGGCAAGGCGATACAAAAACCAAGGCGGAACCGTAGGGAATGCCAACAGTTGGTTGTTTCCACTGGAGTTTAGTGCGACGAATACTTCTTTCGTTATGGAATTGTGGGGAATCGTGACGCCGTCGATAGGTCGTGAAAAGCGAGGTTGCATTTTCGGTCTCTTCCGGTCACAATAATACGCGGCGGGAGTGGGTACAGTACGGGATAGGCTGACCGGTTCGCGTTTGTTTCGAACCATTTGGGAACGTTCGCCCCCTTGCCCCAAGCCACATGCCTGTTATTCCGTGTGGCGAGTATCCAAAAAAAGTGAACAGAAGGGAATTTTTCACATGCTGACGATCATGCGTAAAGTTCAGTTTTTGATTGCGTTGGTGATCATCGCGGCGGTTGCGGCGATTTTTACGAATCCTGATGAAACGGCATTCAAAACACAACTTAAAGCGGTGTTGAAATCGAAAACTCAGTCGCAGCAAACGCCGCAGTCGGGTTTGACCGGCTTGATCCAAAACAAATTAAACGAATGGGGCAGTTCGATGATCGATAACACGGTTGATCAGGGGGTGACCCGCACGAATAAAATCTTTTGGAGTGAATTTTCCGTTCATCCCGACGTGGCAACCACATTGGGTATTCCGCGAACGTATATCGGAGCGTTTGGCAAAATCTATGGACTCGAAGCATTGCTCCAACCACAGACGCAACAGAAATAAATGATTCGAAACAGGAGACCGCAAATGGATCGTTCCGGATATATCGTGGTGGTCGGCAGTTCAAACACCGACATGGTCGTATGCAGTGATCGGATTCCGAAGCCGGGAGAAACGGTGACGGGAGGCAGTTTTTTGGTAGCACAGGGAGGTAAAGGCGCGAATCAAGCGGTCGCGGCGGCCCGTTTAGACATTCCGGTCAAGTTCGTGGCCAAAGTTGGTAATGATGTCTTTGGCGATCAGGCGGTCGAACATTATCGCAAGGAAAATATCAATACCGATTGGATTTTTCGCGATCCAAACGCGGCGACTGGTGTCGCGCTGATCCTCGTGGACAAACAGGGCGAAAATTTAATTTCCGTTGCTTCCGGTGCGAACCACCATCTGACCCCAGCCGATATTGACCGAGCTGCCACGCATATCGCCAGTGCGTCACTGTTGATCATGCAACTGGAGATTCCACTCGAAACGGTGATGGCCGCCGCGAAAATTGCGGCGGATGCCGGCGTTCCTGTATTGCTTGATCCCGCTCCCGCTCCAGATGCGTCACTGCCTGCGGAATTGCTGAAAAATGTGACTTTTATCAAACCGAATGAACATGAAGCACAGCGGCTCACAGGCATTACAGTGACCGATACGGCTTCAGCCAAACAAGCGGCGGAAGTCCTGCGGCATCAAGGCGTCCGAAACGTCGTCATTACCTTGGGATCCGCCGGGGCCTTTTTTAGCGGTGAATTGGGCGAAGGATTCGTGCCCGCGTATTCCGTCGAGGCGAAAGATACGACCGCGGCAGGGGATTCATTCAGCGGCGCGTTCGGCGCGGCACTCGCCCATGGTGCGGCGATCGCCGATGCGTTACGATTCGCCGCGCGTGCGGCCTCCGTTTCTGTCACACGACTGGGTGCTCAACCATCACTCCCGAAACTTGCCGAAATGGCACAATTTGCCGACATTGCCTCGCTGCTGTGCGATTAGCGATGTTCCGATCATCCCACCTGCTGGCGTCTAGGTCATCCATCTTGCGGAAGAAAACGGAAGTTTTGCGGGGGGTGACTGGTATATTTTACCCATTCGGTTACGATAAGAGTGGTGAGAGGTCCGTTCCTCCTCGTCGAGGGGCCAGCAGAAATTATGGGATGGAGAGTCAGTCGTGAGTACGAATATTCGCCGAGATGTGATGGTGGCTATCGGTTCAGGAAATGGACTTTCAGAGTCTGAACTGACAGCCATGGGCGGTGTTGCGAGTCGGATGCAAACGTCAGGTGAGTTGACCGGTATTTTCGGAAAACTCGTTTTCAGCGAAGAAGTACAGAGGCAAAAACTTCCCTCGACCGTTTTTAAGTCGCTTCGAGATACTATTCGGAGTGGTAAACCGCTCGATTCAGGTATCGTGGATACGATTGCCGCCGTGATGCGTGACTGGGCCGTCGATAACGGAGCGACCCATTTTTCGCATTGGTTCCAACCGATGACGGGTAATACGGCGGAAAAACATGACTGCTTTATTACGCCGATTGGTGGTGGCCGGTCACTCGATAAATTCAGCGGGGTCGAACTCGTGCGAGGCGAGCCGGACGCGAGTAGTTTTCCATCCGGCGGATTGCGAGCGACATTCGAAGCGCGTGGGTATACGGCGTGGGATCCGACCAGTCCGGCGTTCATTTTGCGACACTCACGTGGGGCAACACTCGTCATTCCCACCATTTTCGTCAGCTGGTCGGGCGAGGCTCTCGATAAGAAAACGCCGCTACTGCGTTCGATTCGCGCGGTCAACGAACAGGCGTTGCGTATTTTGCGACTTTTTGGCGATACCACCACGCGGCGTGTGGAAGTGACGATGGGGGCCGAGCAGGAATATTTTCTGGTCGATCGTCGTTTAGCGGCATTGCGTCCCGATCTGCTTGTAACCGGCCGCACACTTTTTGGTGCCAAACCCCCCAAAGGTCAAGAACTCGACGATAACTACTTTGGCGCGATTCCGGAACGTGTACTCGCGTTCATGACGGAGCTGGAATACGAACTTCTACTGCTTGGCGTTCCGGTCAAAACGCGACATAACGAGGCGGCTCCGGCGCAGTTCGAATTGGCTCCAATGTTCGAAACGGCCAATTTGGCCACCGATCATCAAATGCTCGTGATGCAACTGCTGCGCACGGTCGCGTCGCGTCACGGTTTCCTCTGTCTGCTCCACGAAAAACCATTTGCTGGCGTCAACGGAAGCGGTAAACATAACAACTGGTCGCTCATGACCGATGATGGTGAGAATCTCTTTGAACCTGGCGAAACGCCGGAGTCAAATGCGCAATTTCTTGTGTTCTGTGCAGCGGCGATGCGAGCCGTCCATCGTTATGGGAATTTGCTGCGAATGAGCGTGTGTGGGGCGGGAAATGACCATCGACTGGGGGCTTCTGAAGCACCGCCTGCGATTATGAGTATCTTTCTCGGTCGCGCGCTCGACGAGATTTTCGAACATCTGGCCGACAATGAGAAAAAGCCCCATTTTCGCGCCGAACCGATCGAAATTGGCATCTCCGAATTTCCGACGTTATCTCGCCACGACAGCGACCGCAATCGCACCGCGCCGTTCGCGTTTACGGGGAATAAATTTGAATTTCGAGCCGTTGGTTCGAGCCAAAATCCCGCCGGTTCCACCACCGTTCTCAATACGATCATGGCGGAAAGTCTCGATCATTTTGCGACACGATTGGAATCGGAAGTGGCCGCAGGCAGAGAGTTTCGAGCTGCGGTTCACGATCTTCTCGTCGAGTCAGCGAAAGAAGATTTGCCGATCTTGTACAGCGGCGATTGTTACGCCGATTATTGGAAGATGGAATCGGCTCGGCGTGGTTTGCCGAATGTTGTGAGTTCGGCGGACTGTCTGCCGCATGTCAACAGTAAGTCATCGATTTCGCTGTTTACGAAGTATGGCGTTTACAGCGAAGCAGAACTTAACAGTCGTTTCGAGATTATTGCGGAGGGGTACATTTCGATAGTCCGCATTGAGGCGGCTTCGGCGATTGAGATTGCGGGCACGATGATTTTGCAGGCGGCCCTACGATACAAAAAAGAACTCCAAGCAGCCGCCTCGACGGAGTTACAGCTTGAACTCGTGAAAGAATTGGATGATCTGATTGATCGGCTCATTGGGCGGTTGCGAAATTTGAAAACGCTTTCCAACTTCCGAGACGAATGGACGACGCAACAACAAGCGGATCATTGCCGTGCGGTGTTGTTGCCAGCGATTAGCGCGTTACGCCAGGTGGTCGACGCTCTCGAAGGTGTGGTCGATGACGAGCTGTGGCCGCTGCCCACTTATACGGAATTGTTGTTTTCGCGTTGAACCGATGGATAGCAAGTGGAGCTGATCCATGAGAAAAAGTGAAAGAGGTTTTCTCGTGGATGGGCGATGAGGTACCTTTTTTTCAAATAGAAATCGTATAACCATAGGAATAGTGATACATTCATGAAAACACCACGTTATTTGGTCGCTGTACATCCCCAACGGATAGCGCATCGTTTTACAGATATTTTGATTATCGGCGGTGGAATTGCGGGATTGCGTGCGGCGTTGGCGGTACCCGAATCGCTTTCGGTCACGCTGATTACGAAAGATCAGCTCGATTGTTCGAATAGTGCGAAGGCTCAGGGTGGTATCGCGGCGGTGTTGGATCCGTTGGATAAATTCGAAGATCATGTGCGAGACACGCTTGTGGCAGGAGCGGGATTGTGCGATCAGGACGTGGTCGAGATGGTCATCCGTGAGGCTCCGCTACGCATTCACGAACTGTTGACCTGGGGGACGCATTTCGATCAGAAGGCCGACGCCAAGACGGAAGGACATATTTCGCTATCTCGTGAAGGTGGACATAGTTACAATCGAATTGCCCATGCGAATGGGGACGCGACAGGAAAAGAGATTGTACGCGCGCTAATCGAGTCGGTGCGGCATCGTCAAAATATCCAGGTGTACGAACAGACCTGTACGATAGATCTTTTGACATCAAATCGCGAATGTCGCGGGGCGTTTGTCTGGAACGAACGTTTTGGGCAGACGGCTGTTTGGGCGAAGCAAACGATTTTGGCCACTGGTGGCGCGGGGCAGTTGTACCGTGAAACGACCAATCCAAAAGTGGCGACGGGCGACGGTATGGCGTTGGCGTATCGTGCGGGTGCGGAGCTGCGAGATATGGAATTTATGCAGTTCCATCCGACCGTTTTATATATCGCGGGGAGTAGCCGAAGTTTGATTACCGAGGCAATGCGCGGCGAGGGTGCTCACCTGATCGACCGATTTGGTTACCGATTTATGCCGGACTATGATAGTCGTGCGGAACTTGCCCCGCGTGACATCGTCAGCCGTGCGATTGTCGACCAGATGGAAAAGACAAAACACTCGAACGTCTATCTGACGCTGGCGCATTTAGACGCGGATTACATTCGGCATCGTTTTCCGGGGATTGGCGAGGTTTGCGCGAAATTCGGTCTTGATCTGACAAAAGATCGGATTCCGGTACGTCCTGGAGCGCACTACATGATGGGTGGTGTGACCGTGGATCACGAGGGGCGCACGACATTGCCAGGCTTATGGGCGGCGGGTGAAGTGACTTCGTCCGGTTTACATGGTGCTAATCGTTTGGCGTCGAATAGTCTGCTGGAGGCGTTGGTTTACGGGGCGCATGCAGGTGTGGGCGCCGCGGCTGCGGCGACTCAAACGGACGGTCTATTCCAAGTGCCCGAAATTGATGACCCGGACGATACGGTCGAAAAAATGATTCCGGACGAAACGATTGTTTATGCCGACGTTCAGAATGCGCTCAAAAGTCTGATGTGGCGTAACGTGGGTGTACGTCGTGATGCCCAATCGCTTTCCGACGCGATTGAACAGATCGACATCTGGAGCCGATTCGTTTACGGCCGCCAGTTTGACTCACCCGAAGGTTGGGAGTTGCAGAATATGGTCTGTACGGCGAAATTGATGGTGAAATCCGCGTTAGAACGCCAGGAAACACGTGGTGGCCATACTCGGATTGACTATCCAGAACAAGATCCCAAGTGGCACCATCGTATCACGCATCGCCGATGTTGAATGTTCATACGCACCATCAAAAGAGCGAGAGCCTTGGAGCATGGGCGTGTCCAAACGATGATGACCGCAAAAACAGCATAAGGACAAACGGTGTGAGTGATTTTCGAGAAATATCGATGTGCGATCGTCCGATTGAAGGCGTGCTCACGCCGCCGGGTTCCAAAAGCTTGACGAATCGTGCGCTGATTTGTGCCGCGCTGGCCTCTGGGCGTTCTCAACTTCTCGCCGCTCTCGACAGCGAAGATACTCAGGTCATGCGGGAATCGCTCACGCGACTGGGACTCGTGTCCGACTACGATGCTCACTCGAAAACCATCTCTATCAATAGTGGCGTGGGATTAGCCGACTTGTCAAAATGTTCCAAATTATCCGATCAATCGGAGAATGTGCAGGAGCTTTTTGCGGGCAACAGTGGTACGACGATTCGTTTTTTGCTTTGTGCGTTGGCCGTGGGAAATGGGCGTTATCGTTTAGATGGTGTGGATCGCATGCGAGAGCGACCATTGGGCGATTTGTTGGCGGCTTTGCGTGCGGCTGGTGTGGATATCTCCAGTGAACGAGGTAACGATTGTGCGCCTGTTTGTTTGAATGCGACGGGACTGACTGGTGGAACGATTCATGTGCGTGGTGATGTTTCGAGTCAATTTCTAAGCGGTCTGCTGCTTGCGGCTCCCTATGCACGGGGGCGTCCGTTGACGATTGAGGTGGACGGCGAACTCGTTTCGCGACCGTATGTGGCGATGACACTGGCGGTGATGGGTGATTTTGGAGCAAAAATCGAAACTGATGCGGCGATGCGGCGTTTTATCGTCTCGAACCGACCGGAACATCGATACCGAGCGAGAACCTATCGGATCGAACCGGACGCGTCCGCGGCAAGTTACGGTTTCGCCGCGGCGGCCATCACTGGTGGTTTGGTGGAAATTCCGGCACTGTCATCCCAAAGCCTGCAGGGGGATGTACGATTTTGCGACGCTCTCGAACAGATGGGATGCCAGGTCGATTGGCGAGCTGATCGGATTCGTCTCTGTGGCCCTGGTTGGTCATCTTCCTCATTATGGCAAAATGAGCCATATAAGCAAAATGATCCCTGTGAACCGCGATTGCATGGCGTGACAATCGATATGCGTGACATTAGTGATACAGCGCAAACGTTGGCGGTAGTAGCGATTTTCGCGGATTCCCCGACCCAGATTACCGGTGTGCGTAATATGCGATATAAAGAAACGGATCGCATTGCGGCGGTAACGACGGAACTTCGACGTCTCGGTGTCGTGGTCGAGGAGTTTGATGATGGACTTCGAATCGAACCGCTACAACCACGACGTACGCCTTATGGGTGGAAGTATGCTACGCCAACGGCTCAACCAGTGACGATCAAGACTTATCGTGATCATCGGATGGCGATGAGTTTTGCGTTAGCCGGGCTGCGAATTCCCGGAGTGCGCATTGCGGATCCGGGCTGCGTTGCGAAAACATGGCCCACTTTTTTCGATGATTTTGACCGGCTTATGCGTGGTGCGAACGGGAATTGACCGAAGAAGCAAAGCGGGGGGGCTTTGCAGACTGGACGGATGATTTATAATACCATGTCAGATAGGCTGGCCGATGGGTGTTGCCACAGGTGGTGAGTTGTCGTGAAGTGGCAGGTTGCGTAAGGTGGCAAGATATATCGGCGTGAAGTGATCGAGAGGAAAACGAAAAAGTGCCATTTGGTGGTACGTGGTTATAACAGTAGTAGTCAGAATTCAGGAGAGATGCTGTGGCGATTAAAGTAGGTATCAATGGTTTCGGTCGTATCGGTCGTCTGGTCTTCCGTCGTATGTTCGAGATGGGTGCGGATTTTGAGATCGTCGGTATCAACGATATTACCGACATCAAGACGCTGTGGGTTCTGACGAAGTACGACAGTACGCACCGTCGTTTCCCGGGCACCGTCGAATATGACGACAAGGGCCTGATCGTGAATGGCAAGCACATTCCGGTGACCGCCGTTCGTAACCCCGCCGATTTGCCATGGGGTAAGTTGGGTGCAGACGTCGTTGTTGAAAGTACGGGTATCTTCACCTCGCGTAAGAGTGAGACGAAGGGTGGCTACGACTCGCACTTGGACGCGGGTGCCAGGCGAGTGGTTCTTTCCGCTCCGGCGAAAGATGGCGCAGACTTGACCTGCGTGATGGGTGTCAACGATTGCCAGCTCAACGCCAGCATGAAGTGCATCTCGAACGCCAGCTGCACGACGAACTGCCTTGCGCCGTTCGCCAAAGTGTTGCACGAGAAATTCGGTATCGTCAAGGGTTTGATGACGACCGTTCACGCTTACACGAATGACCAGCGTGTTCTCGATATGCCGCACTCCGATCCGTACCGCACCCGTGCGGCGGCTAACAACATCATCCCGACCTCGACCGGTGCTGCAAAGGCGGTTGGTTTGGTCGTTCCGGCCTTGGCTGGTAAGATGACCGGTATTTCGCTGCGTGTTCCGACGCCGACCGGTTCTTGCGTGGACCTCGTCGCTGAAATGGCGAAAGATGTCACGAAGGAAGAAGTCAATGCCGCGATCAAAGCCGCTGCGGAAAACGAGCTCAAGGGTATTCTCGAGTACACGGAAGATCCGATTGTCTCGAGCGACATCATTCACGACTCGCACAGCTCAATCTTTGCTGCGGCCCAGACGATGGTCATGGGCGGCAACCTCCTCAAAGTGTTGTCGTGGTACGACAACGAATGGGGTTATTCCTGCCGTACGGTCGACCTCATCAAGAAGATTGCCGCTCTGTAATTGCTTGATGATATCGTAGATGAATCGACGAACGCAGATCATGAGGTCTGCGTTTTCATTTTGGCTGGAATCTGGCAGTCGACTGGTCAAGGTGTTGCTTCTTCGATGGTCTTAGAAATCCGGTGATATTTCTAAAAACGGTTTCGTGACATGGTCGGAATCTGTCACAGCATGAATTTTGGGGGCTATTTTCGATAGCTCGTTGGCGGATGTGGAGCAATGGTGGAATCGGATTTGAATTCTTCCAACATCGGTTGGAGTTCCTGTACGAAATCGCGAATATTCCGATAGGCTCGATAGACACTCGCAAATCGAATATAAGCGACCTGATTCAATTCTCGCAAATACTCCATGACCAATTCACCGATCTCTTGACTGGTGATTTCAGGATCATTTCGATTCTCCAACACAACTTCGATTTCACGGACAATCGTGTCCACCTGCGATTCATCGACGGGAAGTTTCCAGCACGCACGCTCAATGCCCTGTTGGATTTTCATTCGATCAAACGGCACGCGAGTACCATCTTTTTTGATCACACGCGGTGCACTGCGTTCCACACGTTCGTAAGTGGTATATCGTTCGTGACAGGAAAGACATTCCCGACGCCGACGAATGGCTCCGCCATCCTCACTTGCACGGGAATCCAGTACACGATCATTATCCACATCGCAATAAGGACAACGCATAGTCATATTCTCCTCATGTCGCAATACAGTTCAACTTACGACAAAACGGTTTAGTATTCTCTTGGCCAGCCTCGCAGGCAGTCGGGCCGCGTGGTGCGGTTGCCATCAGCCGACCACTTACTGCGCAAGCGGTCGGTTTGGGGTGGAATATTGAATGGACATTCGAGCAGTGAGGGCCGAAAACGCAACGTCCGTCCGAACGATTTTTTACCAACATCGCGGTAGCGATCATTTGCCGTCGCATGCTTCCGGTATTCTGGCATCTATACGCCTCCATTATACCCATTCTGTCTGAATTTGTATTGGCCTTCACTATTTTTACAACAAAATAGCCCATATCCACCCGAAAAATACTCACGCACCTGTTTCCCAACCACGTAGCTCCATGGGCGGATACCCGCATCTAATTCTAACCAATTTAATGCCCAACAATGACAACGTTTTGCATCTCCGTTCCTCATAGGCTTTGTTGGTCACTTCAAACACTCGCATTACAGAAATGTTAGGGTGTGCTCACATATAATCACATGGTAAAAAAACATGGCCAAGGATGAAATAACCGCCATCGGGGCGGTTTAGGTTGGTTGATATTGAAGTTCGTGCGTCTAGTAAAAAGTTTTGGAAGGGGAGTTTGAGGGGAAACTTTTCGCAAAAAATAGCCTCTTATTGGTTCTTCGCCCCAAAAAAGTTTTACGAAAAAAACATTTTCGTGGAAAATGCGCAACCTTTTTTCAACTTTTTACCTGACGCTGGCACAGTCAGTTGCTCCGATTGAGGTGGCAACTTGTGTGAACATGCCCTAGTTTCTCCACTCAGTATCGGTGAAATATTGTCTCCCATTACGCAACTTATGATGACGTTATCACATGGTGGAAAAATCTCACGTTAATCTTGGTAAAAGATAAAATCTCCCCTTTTCTCCGGAAAGCCGATCCTCTCCAAATTGTGGATTCAAATGACACAAAAACGAGAAAAAAACCTTGCAAAATCGTTTTTTTTACTAAAGTTCTCTTGCCTTCACTCGGCCCCCTACTCATAATATATCAGTACAGTCGATACAACCGCTATATTCATCACAACCGCTTTATTCCTACGGTCAACAGTTCCGTTTTTTGTGAAACCAAAAGGATTTAGTTTCACATCATGCGTGGTGTGGTGGCGTTATGCGAGATGCAAGCCATGGGGAGCATCAGGGAAGGGATATTTTATGCGAGATCGCTATTTTCGAAATCCGATTGGAAAAAGTCGAAAACGTGGGTTTGAAATACTCGAAAATCGTATTTTACTCACGGTCAACGTTCTGACGCAGACGTTCGAGGAGTCCGTTCCTTCCACGGTATACTCTGCGGCGTCGCTCGTCTCTGATTTTTCCGACGCCGAATCAGAGTACTTATGCGAATTCGATGACGATTTGAGTTTTTCCGAAAGTACGCCAACAGAATCTCCCGTAACAACAGGCGAACAGGCGACGGATACCCTGTTTGAACAGATGGTGACGGTTCCGTCAGACGCTTCCACCGTTTTGCCGCCGGATGGTGACGAGGCAATTCTTTTGACCGAGGATGCGTCCAACCCCGCTCGACCGTTGGGAATGATCGAATCAACGGAACTTGCTCAGGAACACCTTTGGAATATCTGTTTCACACCGGAAATTCAGACACAATGCCAGAGCGACACGTCGTTAATGGCGGCTTATGTCGACGCAATGGATGGCGTTCGATTTGAATGGTTCCAGGATTTGGGTGATGGTTGGGCACAGATTCGCAGCGTCGGCGGAACGCTCGAGTCGATTCGGACTACGCTCTGCGCGGACACCGATTTGACCGCTGTCGAACAAGATGTCGTCCTCACCGCGAGTATGACCGATGGCGGCACCACGGAAGTGAGCACCTTGGACGATTCCACCACTGCATCGTCTGGCTCATCTGCAGAAGAGTCCACGGATGGGGAGGTTGCCGTCGCCGCGACGGGTTCGTCGGCACCAGATCCATCGGCGTTCTGGAATCTGGGCGATACGGGTGTCGGAACCGGAGCTTTTACGGCTCAAATGTTAGGCAGCAACCCGCAAACCGTGGTTGTGGGCGTTTTGGACACCGGGATTGATTTTTCGCACGGATACCTCGAATCATTTGCGTGGACCAATCCGGGAGAACTTGCCGGGGATGGTATCGATAACGACGGAAACGGTTATGTAGACGATGTTTGCGGTTGGGATTTCGCGAATAATGACAGCAATCCGACCGACGATCATCGGCACGGTACCCACGTGGCGGGCATTGTCGCGTTGGGTTCTCCCAATGTGCAATTGGTTTCACTTAAATTCTTATCGAGTGACGGTACAGGGTTGGTCTCGAACGCGGTGAAGGCGATTCGTTATGCAATTCAGCTAAAGGAAAGTGGCGTTAATTTGCGGGTGATCACCTGTTCGTGGGCCTCGGCGGTCGATAGCAGTGCGTTGCACGACGCAATCGAAGACGCAGGTAATGCGGGGATCCTGATCGTCACAGCGGCGGGAAACGCAGGTAAAGATATCGACGATACGGGCGTTTATCCCGCATCGGATGCGGCGTCCAATATTTTGACGGTTGGCGCGGTCACTGATCAGGGGGATTTGGCCAGTTATAGCAATTATGGCGTCAACTCGGTCGATGTGGCCGCTCCTGGATCGGGAATCTACAGTACGGGGCTTAACTCGACGTGGTTTATCTATTCGGGAACGAGTATGGCGGTACCGCATGTAGCGTCGGTTGCGGCGTTGGCATGGAGTTTTAGGCCAGATGCGACCGTCCAACAAGTACGTCAAGCGATCATTCACGGGGTGACGACCACGGAAACATTAGCGGGCGTGGTCGCTTCCGGTGGACATGTCAACGCGGTGCGAACGCTCGAATTGTTGGGCGTGGAACAGTATGCGGCACCAGAAGCGGGATCAATCACCACCAATGCGGCAACGGTCAATTCGGACGACGCGTTCACCGTAACAGTTAAAGACGTTATTGTGCCTGGTGGTGGAAACGCGACAGTCAAAGTGTACGCCGATACCAACATGAACGGCCAGCTTGATTCCGGTGATTCGCTCTTGGGTACGGCGAATGTCATCGGTTCGCAGGCCACGTTATCGGTCACCCTTTCGGGCAATCGGACTTTTTTGCTCTTTGGACAAGTGACCAATTCGGTCGGCGTGGAAAGTGTCGCGGTTCGGACCTCCATTACGGTACATTCGGATGAGAAGATGGGCAATAAGAATGGTCCGTTGCTGCGTGTGACGCCCGGACGTACCGTTTACAGTACGGTTGCGCGTGGTGGAACCTCGACGTGGCGAATGACGCTCGAAGCGGGTAAAACGTACACCTTGGAAACGATTCTTGGTACATTACGTGACTCGAAAATCGAACTTTACACCGCGGATGGGACGCTGCTGGTACGGAATGATGACAAAAGTCTGTCCAACAAAGCGTCTAAAATTGTCTGGACTTCCAATTATTCCGGCGAAGCGTTGATCAAGGTGACTTCGCCAGACGGTGTCATGAGCGGAACGTATTGGATGAAAATCCATGCGTCTTCCCCCTCTCTGGCTGTTAGCGGTGGTGAAACGTCCGAAAACGAAACGACATCGGGCAATACTACCACGGACGATACCAATACGGACAATACGGTCAACACAACTGGTCCCGAATCCAATACCTCGAAATCATTTGTCTCGACGCCTTCTTCCGCATGGAGCAAAGCGACTAGCGATCTTTATCCCTGTCTGCCGGCATCCGTACTCCAATCGGAGACCGACCTTTCCGCTTGGTTGAATGTGTTGCGCCATGGGAGTTCGATCCGTGTGTTTTCGTCCGATACAACGCTGTTAAGTTCGGTTGCTTCCGTGTCGCCCGCCGAAATCGAGAGCCAAACGGCGTCGTTCTTGACGCTTGCCACGGATACAGCGACTACCCGTAAAACGAGAATGTCCGAAGAAGGCGAGTTGCCATTGCGACACCAGCTGATCGACGAGGTATGGGGACAATTCTAACGAAATGGGAAATCGTCCCAACACGATATAACTTTTCATATTTCTGTTTTCATTGTATACTGATTCGTATCGAAATGATTTCAAGATACGTTCCGAAGAAATACCGTAGAGAAAGTTCCAGTGGGACAATCATTCTACCGGTGGCGCTGCGGGAAGGAGGCTTCGTGGGATGTGTTTGCGATCCTCCGGTGGTATGGATTCTCTAACAGGGCGTGCATTCCTTAAACAACGAGTGGAATGCCGCGAATTCAAATCAGATAGAAGCGGTGTTATTTTTATGGAACGTTTTGCGAAAATTTCGATACGGACGTGCGTTTTTTGAGTGGATTTCGTTCGTAATGATATCGTGTATTTTACCCAATCGGATCTTTCCAAATAGAATCTCGGTGAACGGATATGAAAATTGGCTTGGTGGGTTATCAGGGCGCGGGAAAAAGTACGTTATTTCAATGGTTGACGGGCCGCGAGTCCGATCCCTCTTTGGCTCATACGCTCCAGAGTGCGATGTGCGTGGTTCCCGAATCACGTGTGGAACCGCTCTGCAAGTTGTACGTTCCGAAGAAAATTACGCTCGCCTCGTTGGAAATCGTCGATACGCCGGGATTGTCGCGGGATTCGGATGGCAACGCTCCGAAACTCTCGCAATTGCGTGAATGCGGCTGTCTCGTTCTCGTCGTTCCAGGATACGATCGTGAGGATCCGATCGCGGATCTAAAAAGTTTCGAAGAAGATTTAATACTCGCCGATATGGAAATTGTCTCGAAACGTATCGCTAAAATCGAAGAACAGCTGAAGAAACCGATTCAAAAACAATTACGCGACGAATTAGAATTCGAACTGTCTACGCTGGCAATGGTGCTTACCGGATTGGAATCCGGACAACCGCTCCATGAAAGCGATATGAACGAAGAACAGCTGAAAAGTCTCAAAGCGTTCCAGCTGATGACGGCTAAACCTCGGCTTGTCGTCATCAATACGACCGACGATGAAGCGGATCCGGAACGTTTTTTGGCCAAAATTCCCAAAGCCCTCTCCGCGTTCGCCATTCCGGTACATCTGGAACTTGATCTGGGCAATATGTCTCCGGAAGAACGTGCTGAATTTATCGCCGAAATGGGCGTGAGCGGCGGGGCTGATCGCGACGGTTTGATTCGCACGATGATGGATGTCTCCGGTCAACAACTCTTCCTTACTGCTGGCGATAAGGAAGTACGCACCTGGATGATGCGTAAAAATGGAACCGCACTCGAAGCCGCCGAGGCAATCCATACCGATATCGCTCGCGGATTCATCCGCGCGGAAATCATGACCGTCACCGATCTCGTGGAACTCGGAAGCGAACGCGAAGTCAAAGCCGCACACAAAGTCCGTCAGGAACCAAAAGATTATCTTGTGCAGCCCGACGATGTCCTCTTCATCCGATTTAGCATTTAACCCAATCGCTGCCGTGTAAGCACCCTATTGGGGCGTGTTGGACGATTCAGTCTCGATGGGTTTTGTGGCGGCTGGTTCTGTGGCCTGTTCGGCGGGAGACTCCGTAGGTAAAACCGGTTCCACCAGCAAAACGGCTACCGTGGCTGTTGAATTTTTGGAATCCGCCGAATCTTTGGAATCCGCAGGCGTTGAATCTGGCACAGCTTCAACAGTAGCGGGTTCCGTGGCTTTCGGTTCCGCCGTAGTGGATTCTGCGGGCTGTGTGTCCGATTTCGAAGCGGTTTCGATGGGAGCTAACATCTCGGTCACTTCATTGGTTTCTTTCAGCTCCTGGTGAAGTTTCGCCATGACATCCATCATCTTTTGCCACTCTTCATCCGAACATCCCGTACTCTGATACGCGACCATTCCATTGGCATCGATAATAACATTGGTTGGAAATTCCGCCAAGTTGTACAATCTTGCTGTTTTTAACGAAGGATCGGTATAGAAAGGCATGGTAAATCCCTGATCTTTCGCATACGTTTGGGTCGTTGTCATCAAGACATCCTCAGGAATTCCCTCGTTAAGCGGATAAGATATCGAAAGAATGCGGATATCGGGATCCTCTTTACAATTCATATAAAGTCGATCCAATCGCGGCATTTCTATCTGGCAAGGGCCGCACCACGTTCCCCAAAAATTTAACAAAACGATTTTACCGGCCAAATCGTCCTGCGTATGCGCTGGGGCGTCTCCGATAGGAGTAATTTGGATGGGCGGCGCACGGTGACTCCGCATGAGCGGTCCTAAATCGTTGACCTCCAGTACCGGTGGTTCAATTTTTTGAGTGCGATTTTCCAATTGCACCATATACCATCCGCCATATAATGCTAGTAAAAGCGTGACCACGACCATTAATGTTCGAGCAATCGGCACCGGTTTACGAGCCGATTCTTCTGCGGATTCAACGTCACTAAAGGTTATTTTGCAATCAGAAACATTTTCTTCTTCAGGTTGAACAGGATTATTCATATCGCACCTCCGTCAATAAAGGATTTAAAACCAAACGACATAGGCTCAAACGGTACACGTTACACGAACCACATGGAAAAAGCGCAATAGTAAACGACAACCTCGCCTCACATCAGATTTTTCACCGATATTCGTCACTCTCGAAAATGATCGGAGTGTACCATCATTCATCCTATCCAATGATCAGAAAAGGAAAAGCGTGATTGAAAATTTTGTGAAGTAAAGTCTGATCGGATATTATAAACGAAAATAAAAACAGAATCCAATCATTGGTCTTAAAATATAATAATAAAAAATTTATATGTTTTTACAACTATCTAGAGGGGGTGTACTTGACGAATATTCTGAAATCATTAAATTATGACTTACACTTTACGAATTCATTCGTTAAAGAAATAATGGTGTCGAAATCAACAAGGTAGATCGTCTCATTTTTTGAAACAAGGTGTTTCTTTCGATGGGATGAATATATGGAGAAAACCGATGTTTGAAGCGTTTCGTCAGACTGCACAGCGGATTTTTGATTCCGCTAAGAGCCAGAATCGCCTGATTTACAATCCTGATCGGGAAATCTTGCGGCAGCTTGCCAAAGAGGAACCGGGCGTGATCGAGACGAAATACGGATCGCTCGCCGCCGAGTCAGAACCGCAATCACGTGCTGTCAAATTTACCAAAAATAATATCGACAACACGTTCGGTGACGCAGAACTCAAACTATTGGAGCAGACGGAAGTACTGCTTGCCAAAGAACAACTGGTCGCCATTGATTGTATCGTCGGCGATGGAAGCGAAAACGTGACCGCACGATTGATCGTGCCGAAGTCTTTCGCTCATATTGCTTACGCTGGCCTCAAATTGTTCCGATCCGCGGAAGTCGAAAACCCGACTTATACGGTTATTTTCTTCACAGACGACGCTTTTGAAGCCAATATCTCGAAAAAACTTCCAGACAAGGATATCACCATTCGTTTAGCCTATGGCGAAGATGGACAAATGGTCAAAATCGTTCGCAACTCGAACTATTTTGGTGAATGGAAGAAGGGTATTTTCGCGGGAGAAGATTGGCGAGCAAAGCAAAATGGCGACGCGATTTTCCTCCATGCGGGGTGTCGCCGTGACGTTCTGGAAACGGCTCACGGTGGATACAAGGAAACCGTTTCACTGTTCGTCGCGTTATCGGCGAATGGCAAAACGAGTACGACTTGCCGTGTTTTGGCTCGTAAAGGACGCGAACAGTCGTGGTTGATCCAAGATGATGGTGGTATTTTGTACCGTGATGGTCGATTCCGTGGTTTTGAAGCGGGCGGTCTGTTTGTGAAGACCGACGCGTTGAACCCTGGCGATCAGATTGAAGCGTATTATGGCTGCTTACAGCGTGATACGTTCTTTTTGGACATCGCGGTGACGGAAGATGGCGACGTCGATTTTTATGATGCGCAGCGTACGAGCAATGGTCGTGCCATCATCGAACGCCGCGACTTCATGCACTGCGGACGCGATATCAATACTGATCGTGTGGATAATATCTTTATCATTACACGCGGCAGTACGATTCCTGCGTTGGCAAAATTAACGCAAGAGCAGGCGGCGGCGTTCATGGTCCTCGGGCAATCAATGGAATCGTCTGCTGGCGATCCGACCCAGGCAGGAAAGATTAAGAACGTTTTCTTCTACGACCCGTTCATTGCGGGTGACAAAAGTGAACACGCGAACCTGTTCTACGATTTGCTCCGTGCGAATCCGAACATTCAGTGTTACCTTTTGAATACTGGTTGGGTGGGCGAAGAAGGTTCCAAAACGTTCCATGATATCCGGTTAAACGATACGATGGGAATTCTCGACTCGGCCATTCGTGGTGGATTAGATGATTGGGAATACTCGCCGCGCACCAAGCTGACGATTCCCAGTGCGGTACGTAGTGTTGACTCGATTCTGTTCCATCCGGAAAAATTGTTCCGAACGGAAGAGTTTGATGCCTTACAGGCGAAATTGGATCTGCAGCGTGTTGCCTTCCTCGCTCAATTCCCGAACTTGAATCCGAAGATTCGAGCCGCGTTTGAAAACAATTAATCGCCAGTTGAATGGCTAGTGTGACGCGAGAACGGATTCCCACTGGGGATTCGTTCTTTTTTGTATATCTATTGTTTGCTGTGGAAAATCGATATCATGATCACGATTGGAGTTGGATGAACATTCGTGAATGTCTGCGTCAGAAATAACCAGATAGGTTGTCCTCCAAAGTCGGCTATTCCAAATCGTGCATTAAGAGACCACGTTTTGTGGATGACCGTTCAAGAAGTCGCGAACATTCCCCGTCGCTATTTCCAATAACCGCCGTCTTGCCGCCGCCGTTGCCCACGCATAATGCGGTGTGATCGTGCAGTGCGGCGCCGACAAAAGCGGATGATCCGACTGCGGCGGCTCACTTGACAGCACATCCAGCCCAGCCCCCGCAATTTGTCCATTTCGCAACGCCGCAGCCAATGCCGGCTCATCCACCAGACCGCCGCGACCGGTATTGATTAGAATGGCGGTACGTCGCATCATCGCCAATCGTTCTGCCGAAATCAACCGTTCGGTTGAGGGTGTTAGCGGACAGTGCAGCGAAATGACGTCGCTTTCGCGGAAAAGTGTGTCCAAATCGACGAATCGTAGCCACTTTGCCGCCTCGGTTGCCGATAGACCACCTGGCAAGATATCCGTCGGAAGCTCCGATGGCACGGTACGTGTCGAGACAAGCAGCCGCATTCCGAAGGCCGCCGCAATCCGCGCGACAGCGTGGCCAATCGCTCCAAAACCGACCAAACCCATCGTGAGTCCGGCCAATTCGGTGATTGCGCCATCCGTATAAGAAAAATCGCGATGGTTGCTCCAGTGTTCCACAGCCCAACGTGTGTGAGCGGCCACGCGATGCGTATGTTCCAAGAGGTGGGCGAAAACCGCCTGAGCCACGGAATCGGTACTGTACGCAGGAATATTCGTGACGGTGATCCCATGACGTCGTGCCGCCACAAGATCGACAACGTTGTAACCAGTCGCCAACACGCCGATATAGCGACACTCCGGCAGTTGGGCAAGCACCGCCGCATCCAACATGGTTTTATTCGTCAGCAGTATCTCGGCATGCGCCGCTCGTCGCACAATCTCCGCTGGGGAAGTCCGTTCATAAATCCGGCAATCCGCGACCAATCCTCGCAGATCCGAATCGTCCAAATCACCGGGATTCGCGGTAAAACCGTCCAACACTACGATACGCATGCAACTTCTCCATACTGTCCAAACGCTTATGGCTCAACTGCGGACGACTCAAACGTATCTAACGCATAGCCCTTGTGCCTGGGAACAATTAAATTTACGTTTACAATTTTTTTACCAAAGGCCAGGAGCAAAGCGACCGCCTTCATGTCAAAAAGTTTTGAAGGGGGTGGGGGAAACTTTTACCAAAGTTTCTTCCCACTCTTTCCCGCTTTTGCAATTCGAAAAAGTTTGATTAAAAAGCATTTTTCGGGGAAACTTACAAACTTTTTTGAATTCCTCGCCACTCCGCAAGTTTAACTGTCCCTCGGTAGGTTCAAAGTGGTCGATTTCATTCCCACTCAATCGTGGCCGGCGGCTTACTGCTGATGTCATAAACGACACGATTGACACCCTTAACCTCGTTAATGATACGAGTGGACATTCTGGCGAGCAATTCATACGGGAAACGAGTCCAATCGGCGGTCATAAAATCTTGCGTATCGACGCTACGGATCGCAATCGCGTTTGCATACGTTCTCGCGTCGCCCATCACGCCGACACTTTTCACCGGAAGTAACACCGCAAACGTCTGAGCGGCGTCTCGATCGTATCCCGCCGCCGCACTCTCCTCGCGCACAATCGCGTCCGCTTCTCGAAGCGTATCGAGTTTCTCTTTCGTCAATTCGCCCAAACAACGCACACCGAGACCTGGACCGGGGAACGGTTGACGCCAAACGAGTGCTTCCGGCAAGCCCAACGCCAAACCAAGTTTGCGAACCTCATCCTTAAACAGATCACGAAGCGGCTCGACCAACTCGAAACGCTCTTTCAGGTCAGGCGGCAAACCTCCCACATTGTGATGGTATTTGATCGTCGCGGCGGGCGAATCTTCCGTACCACCGCTCTCGATCACGTCTGGATAAATCGTTCCTTGGGCCAAAAAACGGGCATTCTCGATTTTTCTCGCTTCGTCGGCAAAAACATCAATAAACGTATGTCCGATCACTTTGCGTTTTTCCTGAGGATCTGTCACGCCTACTAATTTGCCTAAGAATAACGATTCCGCATCAATCGCTCGCAACTCCGCGTCGAATCGCCCTGTGAACGCCGCGACTACCTCCGCCGTTTCGTTCTTACGCATCAGCCCGTGATCGACTAAGATACAGGTCAACCGATTTCCAATCGCTTTTGAGACCAACGCCGCCGTGACCGCCGAATCGACTCCGCCCGAAAGACCACAGACCACACGACCTTTGTCGCCCACCTGTTCGCGAATCTGACGAATCATCAAATCGGCATAATCTTCCAGCTTCCACGTTCCATGGCAACCAGCGATTTTATACAGGAAATTTTGCAAAATGGTCGAACCGCCCGTCGTATGCGTCACTTCTGGATGGAATTGCAAACCATACAGCGGTTTCGTGCGATGTCGAACCGCCGCGATCGGACAGGTGTTCGTTCGAGCCAATGTTTCGAACTCGTCCGAAACCATAGACACCTGATCGCCGTGGCTCATCCAAACCTGGAACGCCTCATCAGAAGCTGTGACCACATTCTCAAACAGCGGCGAACAACCGGTCAATTTTGCCATCGCACGACCATATTCGCGGCTGGGCACATTTTGGACTTTGCCGCCAAATTGATCGCAAAACATCTGCATTCCATAGCAGATACCCAGTACAGGAATACCCAGCTCAAAGATTGCCGGGTCGCATTTAGGAGCCGCCTTTTCGTACGCACTCGAAGGACCGCCCGAAAGAATCAATGCCTTCGGCGCGAGCTCTTTAATCCGTTCCGGCGTGATCGAATGCCGCACAATCCGACAGTAAACCCGAGCTTCACGCACTCGCCGCGCGATCAGCTGCGCAAATTGCGAACCAAAATCGAGAATCAATACCGTTTCATCGCCGGTGGGGGTCATATTCGCACTCCGGAATTGGGTGACTATTTTGCCTCTAAGTATCCCGCCAATACAGGTTTTTGATTATACAGATTCTAGTCGAAAATACCAGCCGATCATGACACACTTGCGTCCCGTCGAGAATCGGAATCGGCCGCTTGAGTCACAGATCCTATCATGCCTGCCATCATCCGTACCAATTCACGGATGGACACAAAATTGCGCACAATCACTAACAAGACACGATGAATACGTCTGTGTGGTTGTGCGCAAAGAGACGATGTTCCGATAACTTATCGCAAAGATTACTTGCCCGCCACGATCAGGTCGAGTCGTTCACGGAATTCGACCAGTGGCAAACCGCCATCTTCGATGGTCAACCAACCATTGTAACCGATTTTATCGAGTGCGGTACGTACCACGGGCCAATCCACACTGCCGTCACGCGGGTGGACAAATTCGCCGTTGTGTTCCGTCGCATCAAGTTTGAAATCTTTGATGTGCACTTTGACGATCAGATCGCCAAGCTCTTCAATCCAAAGTTCAGGCTTTGCGTATTTGACGTGGTTACCGATGTCGAAGTAGCTTTTGACCCATGGATTATCGATCGAGCGAATAAATTTCGCCGCAATATTCGGTTTGCACCACAGATTATTCCAGACGTTTTCCAACGCGATGATGACCCCCGTACGTTCTGCCACCGGAATGAGCAGTTCCATCGCGCGGCGTGTCGCCTCGTTCGCCTCGTTCTGCGCCTTGATATAATCGGCGAACGGAGCGTTATCCCCTCTGACAACGCGAATGGCGTTTCCCCTAGCGTCGCATTCAATATCGAAATCACCAGGAGCCGGTCCCGCCACACCCGTACGGCAAGGCACCAGCAACACGGCATCGGCACCGAATCCCGCAGCCGCTTCGAGAGAACGTTCGACCGATTTCACATCGGCATCAAACGAATCAGTATTGAAATTCGTCCAGCCACGTAGTACGGAGTGAATACGTAAACCGAGTTTATCGGCCATTTTACGTGTTTTTTCCGCTTCCGCCGGGCTAATATCCCACGTGGTGGTTTCGATCCCATCGAAACCCGCTTCCGCCACCTCGGCATACTGTTTTTCATCCACGCCCCCCATCCAGGAACGCAACAATTTCGTCTGGAATGTCGGCTCATCGGCTCGCACAAAGTTCCGAAGGTTCCCCACCAAAGCAAGTCCTGTAGCTGCCGCGGTGGTGGTCAAAAAATTTCGTCGATTCCAACGCATGATCATTCTCCTTGGATGTGATGATTTACTAAAACATGATATGCAAACAATACCCATACGCTTACATACACTCGATCAGAACCCTTCTGGAATCTACCAGAGATACCCAACGTCTCCGAACGTAAAGTTCAAAATAACCCTCTGATACAAGGTACGTTACCATTCTAGTGGATCAGAGAAGTGATTTGAACAGAGTCCGGAACAATTTTTACGAAAAACTCCGGCGCAACGTTCCAAAATTTATTTACCACAAACGGTTCTATTTTTCCCTGGGTTAGATACACCCGCGGTAATTCTGGATGATCTGAATCTTTTAGGGTGTGTTCACGTCAACGTCGTACCATGTTGACCCACGTTGCAGTTTACGCGTCTAGGGTCTGTTCACATATAATCACATGGTAAAAACCGATGGCCAAGAATAAAATAATTGTAATCGGGGTGATTTATATCGGTTAATATTGAAGTTTACGCGTCTAGGGTCTGTTCACATAATAATTATAGAAAAATTACCAACTAGCCGATGATATCGGTATGAAGATTACAAAACAACCATTTGAAAAAATCAAACACGTTTTCCCTGAGTCTCGGGGTAGTGTACAGATTGATCATTTTACGATGAAATGTTCATCAACGTCGGCAATGGTTCGGATCGGGGCCTAGGAGTAGAGCGATTTTGCAACGAAAATCACGAGCGTAAGTGGATGTCGGCCAGGACCGGCAAAAACCTGCTCTACGTGGTGGAAAACGGTTGCAAATGGCGTGCGTTGCCGGAGGAATTTGGCAACTGGCACACAGTGTACATGCGCATGTGTCGATGGGCCGAAAATGGCGTCTTATTCCATCTTTTTGAGGCTCTGCAAAATGAGCTGAAGCTCCATGTGGACACCTCCGCGTTGTCACTCGACAGTCGCTGTATGAAAGTCCATCCTGATGGCAGCGGCGCCTTAAAAAAACGGAAGACACTTGATCGATAAAACACGTGGGGTGAAAACATCAAACTCCATGTGATCGTCGCAAATGACACGCTTCCGGTTGCGTTGATGTTGTCGAAAGGCCATCTGAACGATGGCCCGCAGGGACACCGTGTGAATTGGCAGCACCAATGTCAGGTAAAAATCTTATAAACCGACGAATACCGGGAACGGAGTGACCGCATCGGCGGCCATTTTACCGAGTTGGCAGCACCAGCGTCAGGTAAAAAAGCCATGGATCGACGAATGCCGGGAACGGAGTGACCGCATCGGCGGCCATTTTACCGAGTTGGCAGCACCAGCGCCAGGTAAAAAGTTTTCGTAGACGGTTCTGACGCCTCGTCGCGTTTTACCCGTGATGATAAACTGGATATCATGTATCTCGCTTTCGTTCTCCTAGCCATCACCGGCGAATGGCTAAGCCGAATGATGTGAACACGCCCT
>JAQVKF010000236.1 GCA_028694795.1 Thermoguttaceae bacterium
GTATGTGAACGGAAATCTATCTCAATGGAAATACGTATATCAATATCACCATGGATCATCAGGAGACTCCCTCAGTGCTAAATTTCGAGAAAAAAACGGATTTCTTCGTGGGAATCGATTCCGACGGGTGTGCGTTTGACACGATGGAACTCAAGCAAAAAGAGTGCTTCATTCCATGCACGATTAAACATTACGGTCTTCAGGGAGTGAGTAAATATACTCGTGAGGCGGAAGAATTCGTCAATTTATACTCGAAAAGCCGCGGAATTAATCGTTTTCCAGCCCTCGTCGAGACGCTCAACTGGTTGCGTCGGCGTCCCCAAGTGGTGGCTCGTGGAATTCAAGTGCCCGAATTGCCGCGGGTGACCGAATGGATACACCGAGAGAAAAAACTCGGTAACGACGCGCTCAAAAAAGAGGTCAAGGCGACACAGGATCCGGAATTGGCAGCCTGCTTGGAATGGTCTGAGGCGGTCAATCACGCGGTCGCCGAAATGGTTAAAGGCGTACCACCGTTTCCATTCGTTCGTGAGTCATTGGAGAAATTACAGGGACTCGCCGATGTCGCCGTCGTTTCCGCCACGCCTCAAGAGGCTCTCGTGCGAGAATGGGAGGAACATGGCATTGCCTCCTACGTCACGATGATCGGTGGCCAAGAATTCGGAACAAAAAAAGAAATGTTACAGAAATCGACCGAATATCCGAAAGGCCATTCGCTCATGCTTGGCGATGCTCCGGGCGACTACAAAGCGGCTATGGCCAACCAAGTTCTCTTCTTTCCGATCAATCCGGGTGATGAGGAAAAAAGTTGGCAACGTTTCTTCAACGAGGGAATCGACCGCTTTCTCCATGGTACATTTGACTCAGCGTACCAGCAGGAACTGGTGGACGCATTCGAAAAATATCTGCCCGTCAATCCGCCATGGCCGGTCCTGTGATCACTTCCCGATTCTCGTCCCCCTTGGCCAGCGGCCATCGACGATTGTTCCCGCCGAGATTCCATCCGATTTCTAGGGCGTGTCCACATACAATCACGTGGTAAAAAACCATGCCAAGAATGAGATAACAGCAATCGGGGTGGTTTATGCTGGTTGATATTGAAGTTTGTGCATCTAGGACGTGTTCACGTAAACGTCGTACCATGTTGACCCACATTATAGCTCGTGTGTATAGTAAAAAGTTTTGAAAAGGAGGTTTGGAGGAAAACTTTTTGCAAAAAGTTTCCTCTTGTTGATTTTATTTCGCCTCAAAAAAGTTTGACTAAAAAGCATTTCCGCGAGAAATGTACCAACTTTTTGAACTTTTCATCCGACATTGGTATAGCCGCATCGCTGGTTTACCTTCCCAATTCCAACCGGTCGATCCCGGATTGTGGGCAACTTATGTGAACGCGTCCTAGTATCCTTCCCCATTTTCGTTATTTTTGGCATCAAAAGCGAGGGAAACAGCGTCGAGAATGGCATCGCGGGAGACGGGAAAATTGACCACAAATTCGGTATGTGATCGACCGTTCCGATAAGCGGGTTGGCGTGGCGGCGATTTCAGATACCGCGACATCCGAGCGAGTGGAAAATCATACAAAATCGTTCCGTGATACAAAATCGCTCGACGTCGCAATCGGACCGCGTTTCCGGAAAATTTTCGGCAATCGGAAAATGGGCAAGATTCTGTCGGTTGTTCCGACACTGCTATGCGTTTCTGTTCTACCGTTTGGCCGTATTCCGACGATGGTTTATTTTCTGCATTCTGGCCTACGGTTTGATTTCGGTTCATGGCACCATTTTGACCAATGGCCTGCAGTACCAAGTCGCATGTTCCCGCCGCTCGTACCATCCAGCCGGTCGAACGCACCAGTGGAGCTAACGCGGCGATCATTCGCTCGAGCACCTCATGATGAATGGATTCGATATTAGCCCATTCCAAACGTCGCGTACGATCCAGAATCATGGCATAAACAAGACACCCCGGACCTAACAACACTGTTCCGCCACCGCTTGAGCGTCGTACAATGGGTACGCCGTCTCGCTCACATGCCGCGGCATCCAATTCCGCTTCGAGCGATCCACTGCGTCCGAGTACCACTTCAAGCTGCGGCGACTCACGAAAACGAATGGATTCCTGCGGTTTTTCCGACTTTTCCGCCGCGTCAAGCCACCGTTCATCGTCCGCCGTACCGAGCTGTTCGTTCACAATCGTCATGGGAAATCGCCGCATCTTTTTACCTCCGGGGGGAAACGGAACTTGTGTTCCTGGACATTGGCGGTTATAATGAATGGAATGGATTTTTCCGTATTTTGCTAGCGTATTTTCGTAGCTTTCCTACCGAAATAACGTGCTTTTTTTGAGGTGAGATTGGTATGAGTGCTTCCGATATGCCTTCTTCCGATGATAATGTGCCCCAGGGATCACTTCCAAGGGGTGAATCCACTCCGGCTCACGCGAAAGTCGAGGGCGAATACGGTGCCGAACAAATGCAACACCTGACGGACATCGAGCATGTGCGTCAACGTCCAGCCATGTATATCGGCGATATCAGTGCCCGCGGTCTACACCATTTGGTGTACGAGGTGCTGGATAATTCAATTGACGAGGCAATGGCCGGTTACGCGACGCATATCCGGGTGGTAATCCATCCGGACAATTCCGTCACCGTGGAAGACGATGGGCGTGGTATTCCGATCGAGACGCATCCGGACCTTGGTTTTTCGACGCTGCAAGGGGTGATGACCGTTCTGAAATTTGGCGGAAAATTCCAAAAAGGCGCGTACCAGACCTCCGGCGGTTTACACGGCGTGGGCGTGACGGTGGTCAATTTCCTATCGGAATGGTGCGAGGTGGAAGTCTGTCGTGACGGTCACATTTGGCGTCAGGAATACGAGCAGGGCGTGGCGACGGGCGATGTGCGACAGATCGGCAACACGACGCGAACGGGCACGAAGACCACTTTCAAAGCCGATTCTTCCATTTTCAAAATCACTGAATACACCAAAAATGTGCTGCAAAAACGAATTCAGGAATTAGCGTTTTTGAATCAGGGCGTGCGTATCATTTTTGTGGACGAACGTGAAACGGACGCGGTGGTGGAAACGTTCCATTACGAAGATGGTTTGCGGGATTTCGTGCGTTATCTGAACCGTTCTGCGGAACCAATCCATCCGGAAGTCGTCTATATCCGTACGAGTGAACAGGACGTCGATGTTGAGATCGCGATGCAATATACGGGCGAATATACGGAAAACGTCCATACATTCGTCAACAATATCAATACGACGGAAGGTGGTACGCATCTTTCCGGTTTTCGCACGGCATTGACGCGAACGCTCAACAATTACGGTAAGCAGGAAAATCTCTTCAAAGATTTGGTACCGAACGGAGACGATTTCCGTGAGGGACTTACGGCGGTCATTTCCATGCGTGTACCCCATCCACAGTTCGAAGGGCAGACGAAAACGAAACTCGGTAACAGCGAGGTGGAGGGAATCGTCAACTCAGCAGTGGGTGATTTTTTGACGAAGTTTTTGGAGGAGAATCCGAAGGTAGCGCGAACGATGGTCCAAAAGGGACTGGTCGCGGCAGAGGCGCGTGAGAGTGCCCGGCGAGCACGTGCGCTAGTTCGTGAACGAAAGGGCGTTCTGAACGGGGGGGGGTTGCCTGGTAAACTTCGCGACTGTACGACACACGATATGGAACGCAGCGAGTTGTATCTGGTCGAGGGTAATTCGGCTGGCGGTTCTGCGGAAGGTGGACGTATGCGTGAGTTTCAAGCGATTTTGCCGCTACGTGGTAAGGTGATCAACGCTTATAAATCTCGTGACGACAAAGTGCTTGCGAATGAAGAGGTCCGGAGCATGATTTCCGCGATCGGAGCGGGATTCGGTACGGAAATGGACCTTTCAAAACGGCGTTACGGTCGTATTGTCATTATGACAGATGCTGATGTCGATGGTTCGCATATCCGAACCTTATTGCTAACGTTTTTCTATCGACAGATGTACGATCTGATCAAAGCGGGCATGGTTTATATCGCGCAGCCACCACTGTTCCGCGTAACCCAGAAGAAGAAACGATACTACGTTCAAACGGAGGAAGAGATGAAGGAACAGCTTCTCGAATCCGGTTTGCAGGGGGCGGCGTTCGATCCGGGCGACGGTCGTCTGATCGAGGGTGAACAAATGATACAATTGAGTCGCATTTTGAGTTCGCTCGAAACCTCGCTGATTGCGTTGGAACGTCGCGGTGTGAATCTTCGCTCACATGCCAGTCTAATGGATCCGGAAAATGGAAAGTTGCCCGTGTATCACGTGGAATACGGACGTGAAGAAAAGTGGTGTACGACCCGCCAAGAGTTGGATGCTTTCATCGCGGCCCATTCGGCTTCCGCCGCGGCTGAGGTACAGGATGGGTTACCAGCGACAGATGTAACAGACGCGACTGATTCCGCGCTCGCCGCGCTCGATCATCCTGAAGCGAATATCGACACGGAACATCAGGTTCATTTTGTGGAGATGCATGAAGTCCGTTCGATCAACGCGAGATTGGCGGAATTGCGGCAATTGGGCTTTGGTATCGACGCGTTATTTTCGGTTGAACGTACCGGTTTGGAAACGCCGCGTTACCTCCTAAAACATGAGGATCAGGTGACTGGATTGAGCGATTTACGCGGACTTTTGCCGGCGATTCGTGAATCAGGAAGCCGTGGTTTGAAGATTGCACGGTTCAAAGGATTGGGCGAAATGGACGCGGAAGAGCTGCGAGAAACCACGCTTAATCCGGAAAATCGAACGCTTGTACGTGTCCAGATGGAGGACGCGGGCGCGGCGGACGACTTGTTCCGTATCCTGATGGGCGAAAAAGTCGAACCGCGTCGTGACTTCATCGAGAAACACGCGCTCGAGGTGCGAAATCTCGATATTTAACCCGACTTGGGAGCGATGGGATCACAAAGGAGTCGAACATGGACGCTTATGAAAATTTGTTAACGCGACGCAGTGTGCGTCGTTTTGAAAAGACGCCGATTGCGGAAGAGACGCTCGAAAAGATTTTGAAGGCGGGGATGTACGCGCCAAGTGCGTGTAATTGCCAGCCGTGGGAATTTATCATCTTAGACGACCCCGCGATTGTAAGCGAAATCCCGAAGATCAATCCGCACGCGGCGATGGCACTGCAGGCCCCGCTTTCAATTCTTGTGTGTGGTGATCTGCAACGGGAGCATCCGTCGGGATATTGGGTCGTGGACTGTGCGGCGGCGGTTCAGAATATCATGCTCGCCGCGCATGCACTCGGGGTGGGTTCTGTCTGGACGGCGGTCTATCCGCGACCCGAACGAGTCGCGGGATTCAAAACATTGCTCAATTTGCCGGAACATATTGTACCGCACGCACTGGATGTTGTGGGATACGCCGCCGAACAGCCGACACCACCGAATCGTTTCGTGCCCACGCGTATTCACCATAACGCTTTCTGATTAACGCGG
>JAQVKF010000037.1 GCA_028694795.1 Thermoguttaceae bacterium
CGCGCACCGAGTTGGTCGTATGGCACATCGAGCGGTACGCCGGTCTCGCGTGAGAACGCTTCCAACATCGGACGCTGCAATGGTGAATCGGGACCGGGGAAAAGGCGAATCGCTCCTTCGAGCAGCGAAATGTGGGCGTTTTCCAGAAAAATGTCAGAGGTCGCGCCCGTTTGAACCCCTAGCCCCTCACACGAGGGACACCAGCCGAGCGGACTGTTAAAACTAAAATTCTGAGGCAAAAGATGTTGAAAACTTCGACCACATTGCGAACAAACGAAATGGACGCTTTGGGTCTCACTACACCATAATTTTTCGTTACGCCCCTCTTCTTGTGTCACGACCCGCAATACACCGCGACCTAACGACAACGCCGACTCAACGCTTTCGGCGATACGTCCACGAGCATCCGACCGCACCATCGCGCGGTCCACAATCACTTCGACATCATGTCGCCGCTTGCGATCAATCTTCGGCGGCGTGTCGAGCGTGTATGTTTCTCCATCAATTCGTACACGTTGATATCCACGATTACGCAGATCGTCCCAGAGCGTTTCGTATTTTTGCCCCACTTCGACCTCCAGTGGAGCGGTAATGTAAATTTTTGCGCCTTCCTGCATGGCCATGATTTTCGCGGTAATCTCATCCGACGTTTGCGTACCAGCAGGAATGCCGCAATCTGGACAGTATTGCGTACCGAGCCGCGATAGCAAAATTCGTAAATAATCGTGGATTTCGGTGACCGTTCCGACCGTGGAACGCGGCGTATTGGAGGCGTGTTTCTGTTCGATCGCAATCGCTGGCGACAAACCCTCGATGTGATCGAGTTTCGGTTTTTCCATCTGACCGACGAATTGCCGTGCGTAGGCCGACAACGATTCAACATATCTTCGCTGACCTTCCGCATAGATGGTGTCCATCGCCAGCGAACTTTTGCCTGAACCACTCGGACCACAACAGACCGTCATCTGTTCGCCCGGAATCGTTAAATTTACCCCTTTCAAATTGTGCTGGCACGCGCCTTGTACGATAATTGATTTTGGCTCATGGTGACGGCACTCGCAAATGTTCGCATCTTTGGCAGTGGTTCTTTGAGAGACCGTTTTTTTGCGCTCCGGATGGGCCAGCGATTCGGCGTATTCCTCTTTCAGTCTTTGCTCATGTTCGAGAAATTCACGTAATGCTTGACCCGTGTACGATGTTTTGCATCTAGCAATTTGTTCAGGTGTTCCTTCAGCGATAATTTGTCCACCACCGACGCCGCCTTCCGGTCCGAGATCAATGACCCAGTCCGCCGTTTTGACCACTTCGAGGTTATGTTCCACGACGAGGACCGTATTACCCGCATCGACGAGCCGGTGAAGCACTTTGAGCAACATTTCGACGTCGGCAAAATGGAGACCAGTCGTCGGTTCGTCGAGAATGTAAAATGTGCGACCGGTTTGGATTTTTGCCAATTCACGAGCTAACTTCACACGTTGTGCCTCACCGCCGGAAAGCGTGGGTGACGGCTGACCGAGCTGGATGTAATCGAGACCGACATCGTGGAGCGTTTCCAGTTTGTGGAAGACGGACGGTACATTGGCGAAATGGTCCATCGCTTCCTGCACGTCCATTTCGAGAACGTCTGCGATGGATTTCCCTTTGAAAAGGACTTGCAATGTTTCATGATTGAAACGTTTTCCCCCACAAACAGGACACGGTACCCAGATATCGGCGAGAAAATCCATTTCGAGCTTCGTCGCCCCGTTTCCTTCACACGCCTCGCAACGGCCGCCCGTCACGTTAAAACTGAAACGACCCGGGGCGTAACCACGCATTTTCGATTCGGGTAATTGCGTATAAAGCGTCCGAATTTCGTCCATCAGCTTGATATACGTTGCGGGATTCGAACGAGGGGTTCGACCGATGGGCGATTGATCAATCGAGATCATTTTGTCGAGAGCCGACAGACCTTCGATCCGATCATAAGCACCCGGTTGGCCCAATCCGTGGTTTAATTCGCGGTTGAGCACTTCGGTGAGGATATCGGTTACGAGCGAGCTTTTGCCCGATCCCGACACCCCGGTGACGCAAACAAAGCGTCCCAGCGGAATCCGAACATCAATATCTTTCAGATTATTGTGTTTCGCGCCGTAAATCGTCAGTAGCGAAGTCAATGGGGTGGAATGGGCTGTATCGTCGGACGAAATACTTGCCGCATCGTTCGTTAGATGGACGGTGGGCACATCGGATATGGCGGCGTTGACCGCTTTGGAATGGATTTTTGAGGAGTCCGTATCGGAGGTAGGATGATGGGGGATGGTATCGCACCAATCGGCGACCACCGGACGGCGATATTTCGGGATGGCGATGGATCGACGACCCGCCAGAAAATCGCCTGTTTGACTTTCAGGACTTTCGAGGAGGTTTTCGAGTGGGCCTTCCGCGACGACACGTCCGCCACGCACACCTGGCCCTGGACCGAAATCGACAATCCAATCGGCCGCTCGCATGGTATCTTCGTCATGTTCCACGACTACGACCGTATTGCCCTGATCACGGAGCGTTCGAAGCGTGCGGATCAATCGCGTATTATCTCGTGGATGGAGTCCGATGGACGGTTCGTCGAGTACGTACAATACGCCGGTGAGTCCGCAGCCGATCTGCGACGCGAGTCGAATGCGCTGCATTTCACCACCAGAAAGCGTGGGAGCCGTCCGATCGAGCGTCAGATATTCCAAACCGACATCTTTGAGGAAGCCCAATCGTCCACGAATTTCCTTAAGCGCTTCCTCGGCGATACGACGTTCCGAGGCGTCTTGCTCCAGATTTTGGAAAAAATGAATCGCCTCGGTAATCGTTAGATGGGAGACTTCGGGCAACGTTTTTTCACGAAGGGGTTCTTCGTCGCCGAAATCGTGGGAAGCAGTACGCAATCGGACCGCGCGAGCCTGAGCGTTGAGCCGTTCGCCATGGCATTCACCACAGGTCACGACGCTCATATATTTTTCAAACGCACGCCGCTGCATGGCACTTTTCGTCGTTCGATACTGCTCGAGCATTTGCGGCAAAATTCCCTCGAACGTACCGCCCCATTTGTAACCACTCGTTCCTCCACGCCAGGTGTAGGTAATATGCGCGTTACCGGTACCCCAAAGCAATTCGTTTCTCGCGGCTTCCGGCACCTCTTCCCACGCCGTTTCCAACAGCGTACCGGAGGACAACTCATATTTTTCCTCAATGTATTCCGCAACGCCCCGAAAAATATGGCGTTTCCAACGTCCCATATCTTTCCAATTACCAATCAGTTCCAACGCCCCCTGTTGGAACGAACGGCTCGTATCGGGAATAAGACGTTCGAGATCGAATCCATACACCTCGCCCAAGCCCACGCATTTCGGACACATTCCCTGCGGGCTGTTAAAGCTGAACATTTGCGGCGATGGCGGCTCGAAACTCTGATTGCAATGCGTACAGGCGTAACTGGCCGAAAAAGCAATCTCTTTCGCGGAGGTGGACACCACCCGCTGAAGATGGGCCAACCCGCTCGTCTCCATCGCATCCATCTCTTCGTTCACGTTCGTATCCCCATCCGCCTCATCTTCATCCATTGCGGAAGACGACGCGATCGAGGGTGACGCGGCTTTCGTGGGAAGATGGGACGCAAGTGTCGCGGTTTGCGCAGGGTCCACGATTTCTTGTGTGTGTGGTTCTTCGAACGTGATCAGCATATTGCCATTGCCGAGTTTGAGCGCGAGTTCAACCGCGCTGGCAAGTCGTGAATGATTCGCCGCGCTGAGTGTCACGCGGTCAATCACGACATCGACGAAGTGTCGCATCTGTCGATCCAGTTGGAGCGATTGATCGTCGAGCCGGATGATTTCGCCATCCAACCGCGCGCGGACAAATCCCTGTTTGAGTAAATTTCGGAATAGATCGGCAAACGCGCCTTTTTGTCCGCGAATGAGCGGAGCGAGAACCTGAATGGACGTGATTCCCTCATTCGGAAGTTGTTGGATTCGATCGACAATCTGTTGGCGAGTTTGCGAGGTAATGCGGCGCCCGCACTGCGGACAGTACCCAGTACCTGTTCGAGCGTACAGAACACGCAGATAGTCGTGAATTTCGGTGATCGTTCCGACCGTGGAACGAGGATTCGAGCCGGCTGTTTTTTGAGCGATCGAAATTGCGGGACTCAATCCGTCAATGGCATCGACATCCGGTTTGGGCATTTGTCCGATGAACTGTCGCGCGAAACCGGAGAGCGATTCGATATAACGCCGCTGTCCCTCGGCGTACAGTGTGTCGAAAGCGAGCGAGCTTTTTCCACTACCACTCACGCCGGTCAGGCAGATGAGTTGTTCTCGTGGAAGTGTCAGCCGAACATCCTGCAAGTTGTGCTCACGCGCCCCATGAATCGCGATTTCGTTGGGATGATGGCTGTGAGTTTCGATCTTGTTCGGTAGGGCAGGGGCGGGCGAGGCGTTTTCGCCAGCTTTTGGGGGCGTTTTGTGTTTAGCGGTTGATTTTTTGCGGGACGGACGACGAGACTTATCGGTAGACGAGCTATCGGGAGTGATGGAACGTTTTTTGGGAGATGGAGACGATGTACCCATAAGTGGAGCAAACTCCTCGAACTGACGCGAAAACGAATGGACTATCGGGTGACGATCCGAACGCGAGTGGATCTGGTGGGACGTCTCGCGTTGGGAGTAACCCTGTGTAGTGAGCGGAAAGAATCTCTCAATTTTACCCGATACAGCCGTTTGGATGAAGGTGAATTGTCGCTTATTTATTCCAAATTTATACAGACTTCACGAAATATCGTAACGGTAGAGGCCAAAAAAATCAAAGTGATTTTTTTCTTGCATGGTTCGGAAGAGTGAACGCCGAATGAATTTTTTCCGATTTTCTCTGGGTTTCCAGCGTGATCGTCTACCGAGTGAGTTTTATGGATGTGGAAAAATCACGGTTCTGTTAGCCCATCGAAACGGCTTATTTAATAAATAGGGAAAATGTCCGGTATCCACTGGATTTTATGGATAGATACTTCTGAAAAAAAGACGCTTTTGGGCAATACTCCGTTGACTTTCTCTTGATTTTCGCCAAAAATGAAGAGGTGAGGGAATTTTTATGGTAAAAAGGTTTGATCGGGCTGGTTTCGTGAAAATAAAAGGCGTATACTGGGGCGGAGCGGCAACTTGTTTTTTGTGGAGTAGGTTGCTGGTGCGTGGCAGGTGGTTCTAGGATGCCGGTTTTCCGGTGTTGGTTATTTGGCGAACGAAGGTAAAATTTCCTCAAAAGGAAAATCATTCATACTTCTTGTCCTCAAAAGGAGGCGGTACGATGCTCAATACATCGATGCGTAATTTTTCAAAGCGTTCCCGATTGGCGGGTTTTACGCTAGTCGAGTTGTTGGTGGTGATTTCGATTATCGGTACATTGGCGGCGTTGTTACTGCCAGCCGTACAGATGGCGCGTGAAGCGGGACGCCGCACGACGTGTTCGAACAATATTCGTCAATTTGCTCTTGCGGCTCAGAACTTCTCTACCGCGTCGAAGGAAAAGTTGCCCGCTGGTGCGAACTGGGGTGCCTATACGCTAGATGGTAAAACGGGCAGTAAAATATACACTTATGGTGCGCGTTTTTCGCCGATCGTCGCGCTTTTGCCGTATATGGATGCCAAACCGTTGTATGACCGTATCAATAAGGACGCGAGCCCTTATGACGCGAACACGCAAAACGTCCAAGTGGCTTCGGTGCAGGTCGAGTTCATGCTTTGTCCAAGTGACCCCGCGGTCGGGCAGACTGGGAGTGTCGGTTGGACGAACTACCACGCCAACAGTGGTTCATGGAGTTTCGTTCAACGCACGATGCCAGCGGGTACGTTTGGTGCGTGGGATGGTCCATTTGGTTACGACCAACCGTTGACTGTGGGTGGCGTGGCGATCCAACAGGCTCCGGCCCGTAAATTGGCGGCGATTACCGATGGTCTTTCCAATACTGTCATGTTCTGCGAAGTGCAGACGGGTTCAGGAACCGGTGGTGGTACAGCGTTAGAGAACGCGGATTGTTACACGGGTTCCGCCAGTGCGGTCACTGTGAGCAGTAACGATATTGGTGCGGCTTGGAATACGGCTCGTACCAACTTGAATGCGTCGGTGACGGCGATGACGCCTGTGTTTACGAGTCGAGGTTCGAATTGGACCGTGGGTTCGCCGGAGTACACGTGGTATAACCACCTGATGCCGCCGAACGCTCCATGTTGGATGGTTTCCGGTTATACAGCGGGTGATACCACGGGTTTGACGGCCTCGATGATCAATCCGGCGAGCAGTGCTCATACGGGTGGTGTGAACACTGCCATGTGTGACGCGAGTGTCCGTTTCGTTTCTGAAACAGTTGACCAGAACGTGTGGACCGCAGGCGGCACGTGTGGTGGCGGCAAGGTCGAAAGCGCGTTGACCGCGAGTTCGGGTGGCCTGTAAGAGCCGTGGTAGTCTGTAAGATGGGTCCGCCTACGATGAGGGTCGGAAGCACGTTGACGGCCAACTGCTGGTTTGTCGGTTGAATTGGTTGTGGGGTGGAAGACTTCGTATCAAGCCAACTGTTTATGGCGGGTCCGTGTCGTGTAAAACGGTTCAAAGGTGGAAAAACGCACTCATTATGGGTGCGGTTTTTGTTGAATATGTGTTACACCCCTTTGTGCGACTTGTCGAGATAGCCAAAATATCCGCGGTAAAAGTCGAACGTGCGATTAAAATCAGGTAGATCGCATATAAATTTAGGGGGAACACGAGAAACTTGGCTTTCGGTGGTGGTATTCCCTTCCGAATATTGGTATCATATACGGTGAGCGGGGGGGAACCGTAAGCCCGTACTTTTAGTAGGTGTGTGCGATGGCCCGAACCGGATGGGCGGTATTCCTCATGTGCGTTATATGATTGGATGGATGTGGTGACTGCTAATGCCCGCATGGAGAGGCGTTGCGTTATTTTATTGGAATCAGTTATAGGGTCGCGAGCCGAAAAGCCGCGTCAGACAGATGAGCATTCAAGTTTATATTGACGGTGAATTCTATGCGAAAGAAGAAGCGAAAATCAGTGTGTACGATCACGGGCTGTTGTATGGGGATGGCGTTTTCGAAGGTATTCGTAGCTACTGCGGCACGGTTTTTCGGATGAAGGAGCACCTGGATCGTTTGTGGGATTCGGCCAAGGCAATCGCGATTGAGATTCCAATGACGAAAGAGGCGATGGGTGATGCTATTTACGCGACGCTGAAGCAAAATAATTTTACCGATGCGTATATTCGCTTGGTCGTGACGCGTGGCGTGGGTGACCTCGGTTTGAATCCGATGAACTGCAAAACGCCGTCCGTGATCATCATCACAGACAAAATTCAGCTGTATCCCACGGAATACTACGAAGATGGTATGGAATTGGTGACGGCCAGTACGGTTCGTATTCATCCGATGTCGATCAGTCCGCGTGTGAAATCGTTGAATTATCTGAATAATATCATGGCCAAGCTCGAAGGTTTGAAGGCGGGCTGTGTGGAAGCGTTGATGACGAATGTTCGTGGCGAAGTCGCGGAATGCACGGGTGATAACATTTTTATCGTGAAACGCGGGCGTCTGCTGACTCCGCCGGTGGATGCGGGAATTCTCGAGGGCGTGACACGAAACTTCGTCATTGAATTGGCTAAACGCGAAGGTGTTGAGGTTTGCGAAGTGCCGCTCACAAAATACGATATGTATGTGGCGGACGAATGTTTCCTAACCGGTACGGCGGCGGAGGCGGTGCCGATTACCAAGCTGGACGGACGAACGATCGGTGATGGTAGGCCCGGTCCGATCACGAAGAAGCTACTCGACTGCTTCCGCAAAGAGGTTCGCTGCAAGTAGTGCCCGTCAAAGCCCGACCGTCGGATCGGGATGTACTCTGTGCTCTTAACCAAGTTGGAATTAGCCCCCACTGAATCAAGTCCACTGTCTGGGCGTATTGACGCAAAGGCAGTAACGCCGCCGGACAGTCTATTGTCGCTGGACAACGGAATTTACCTATACCTCGAACCTTTGTTTTCCTTGTGCAACTTCTCCGATGCCCGGAAATGTCGCGATTCGCGATGATTTTATTTCTCCCTCGGGATGAAAAATCCGACATCGGACAATAAGGAGATGTTGTCATTGGATAACGCTAGGTCCGGAAAAACCCGTGGAGCGGAAGTATCATTGACCGACGAAAAACTTGGTGACGTCCGCCGGTGCGCCGCGTGAAATTTACCACCGTCATCGTGTCAACACGCCCTGGACGGTGGTACTGCAGACTCACACATCGCACCTGTGGATCGTTATAGAATTTCTGCTATTTCCCCTGTCTGCTAGTTAGGCGTGTGACAAGCAATGGACATTCATGTTCGTACGCTGCTAAAACTCGTACTTAATTTGTGTCCACAGTGCGTCATTTCTTTTTTCGTCCGCAAGGTCACCGAAGATACCATAACCGACAACGATCGTAGAATTTTCATTTGGAACGAACGCCACGTCAAATGCGTTCCAGTTATCCTCCGGGTTGATTAATCCCGGTATTCCTTCACCGTATACATTCGCTTTCTGGCGAAATTCATATGCGACCAGAAATTTTTGAATCGGCATGATCGCGACGTTTCCTTCGAAAGTCAATTTATATTGATCGCTAAAACCAAGGATTCCTAAGTTTGCGGCCTCGCTGCCACGCATACCGGCAGAGATAATGACCGGACCTTCTATCATTTTGGATGTAAACATTTTAGAGAACGTCATCGTATAGCCGATACCGGAATTCTTCGCATAACCTATACCTTCCATCGCTCCGCCCAGTCTCTCATTAATATCTTCAATGTCGTTGTTGTATTTGAAGTGAATTCCCGCCGTCAGCGAGGGACGCCAATCTTGTTCTTTTAATAAAAGACCACGAATATTAAAATGATGCAACCAAACATCATTTTCTTCAATATCCACTCCCGTGGCCTGATAAATGTTATGCGGTAAAGATCCCATATCAAAACGATTCAAACCATAACCTAACTCGACACGTTCAAAAAGTGTTTCAGTTACGGTTAATGCGTCTAGACTTTTTGAACCAAGGTAAACGTAACTCATTGCTACGGATGGTTTCCCAAAAATTTCTCCTGGCTGCCCCGGATTAACAAGATAAGCCATTGGTGTGATCGCCCCACCACCAACTCCCTCAATCGTGTGGAATGGCAGTGGTGGAGCCGCTGGTGGTACCACCGGTTCTTGAGCAAGAAGTACTTCTGTGTGGAACAATACTGTAAGAAAAACTAGCTTCCAATATGACCGAAGTTGACTGCACATAGTGATTCCTTTCTCTTTAGTGCTAGGTCGCGGATTTTAATGCGAACCGTATTCAATCCGAAATTGCTCATTCCCATTGGCAATTTTGAAAAACTACTAAATCAGTAGCCTTTTTGTGGAGCCACAAACGACAGCGCCGATGCCATAGCTAATCGACAGGAAAACCTTGGCAGCTTAACAAAAAGTGAAAAAATATTTCGAGGGATGCAGCGTAATCAATCCAAGGTTGATGAAAAGTCATGACGCGGATGGGGCGAGTGTATGCCAAGTCGTGTTGGCACAAGTACACAAGCCGCGGCATTGGTCATACCGACTCCGATCCACAGCGGCACCAAAAATCGGGGGGATAGAAAACGCACGAGCGATAGAGAGATTTGTTTCGCTCGATTCGTATGATGTGCTGATAATGGTCTATAACAAAATCGTGGTCGAGAAACGAAGCAAGATAAACACAAAAAAACGGCCACTAAGCGACCGTTTTTTATTTTTCGAGATTTCATCCGCGAAACTTTTTGGGAAGTTACACGGCTTAGTTGCACTCGATCGCGGTGATCTTCACCGAGGTGTATTTTTGGCGATGTCCCGTTTTCTTACGGAATGTTTTACGACGGCGAGCCTTCTGAACGACCAACTTCGGTCCCTTTTCCTCGCCAACCACGGTCGCTTTCACGACCGCGCCGGCCACAACCGGCTGACCGATGACGACTTCATCATCACTTTTACGGACCACGTAAACGACATCAAACGTAAGCTCTGTGCCCGCTTCTTCGCCTTCTCGGTAGTCAATCAGAATCGTTTCGCCCTGCTCGACTTTGTACTGTCGCGCACCATCTGCAAAAATTGCGTACATACTTAAACCTTCACTTCACTCTGTGGAAAAAGGCCATCTCGCGATGTTCGTGGCAAACGACTTCAAAGGCACTTCCAGATCCGCCGTTCGCCGCCCGTTCCCGATCACCCCGACTATGCGCCGGTAACCCATTGTTCAAACACCTTCGAACAAGAAGCCATCAGTATATCACAGAATTTCGGCGTGACAAGGTCTCGATTTTGCGAAAGAGGGTTGCAATTTGGTGGATAAGCGGGTAACCTGTTACTTCCGGGCCGGGGCCATATGGTTTGACGATTTTCAGTGGGCGATCATTCGAAATCCGGCTTATGGTAAGTGCTGTTCGTTGGGCGTTGTGTTTGTCGGGAAATGTTCCGTATATCGGTGACTCGGTTGGCTAGACGTCTGTGGGGATGGCTATTTCGCGTAGGCTTTCCATTTATATAGACTTTCCACTTATATAGGCTTTCCATGATAAATAGATCAGATTCACAACGAGTGGTGATTACTGGCATCGGTTTAACTGCGCCGAATGGCAACAGTTTGAGTGATTTTCGTACCGCACTTTTGGCCGGAAAAAGCGGTATTACCGATTACGAGATTCGTTATTTTGGCAAAACGGTGGCGGGTTTGTGTGATTTTGACGAATTTCGGTACCAAAAGCGCAAAGAACGTCGGCGTGGTACCCGAGCGGGTTCGATTTCCATCTGGTGTGCCCATGAGGCGCTGGCGGATGCCGGTTTCTTTTGGAACGCGGGCGACGAGGATACCGAGACCGCATGGCAGACCGGAATGCCTGATCGCAGCCGTGTGGGCGTTTACATTGGTGTGACGGAACATGGCAATGTCGAAACGGAAAACGAAGTCTACAACATTAAACAGTACGATTACGATTGCCAATATTGGACACATCATCATAATCCGCGGACGGTCGCCAATAATCCGGCGGGTGAGGTGACGATCAATATGGGGATCACCGGGGCTCATTATACCATTGGTGCGGCGTGTGCCGGCGGCAATGCGGGAATCATTCAGGGGGTTCAACAGCTGTTGCTTGGCGAATGTGATCTCGCCTTTGCGGGCGGCATTTCGGAAAGCCCGGGAACTTTTGGGATTTTTGCCGCTTTTGCCAGTCAGAACGCTTTGGCTCATCACGAAGACCCTACGAAAGCGTCGCGGCCATTCGATCTGGACCGTAATGGTATCGTTATTTCTGAGGGCGGCTGTCTGTATACGCTGGAACGGTTGAGTGACGCGAAGGCTCGTGGTGCGAAAATCTATGGTGAAATTATTGGTTACGCGATCAACAGCGATGCGCGTGACCCAGTTTTGCCCTACGCCCCGCGTCAGGCGGAATGTATTCGGATGGCGATTGAACGCGCGGGACTTCGACCGGAGGAGATTGATCTGGTCAGCACGCACGCGACCGCCACGCCAAGTGGTGATATTCAGGAAGCCGTCGCGATTCGGAGCGTTTTTGGCGATAATCCAAAGGTCTACGTGAACAATACGAAGAGTTTTATCGGCCATGCGATGGGAGCGAGCGGGGCGCTGGAATTGGCGGGAAATTTACCATCGTTCCAGGATAGGGTGGTTCACCCCACCATCAATCTCGACCATCTGGATCCGAAGTGCGAACTTGCGGGGCTGGTGGCCAATACGCCGCGACAGACGGACGGAATTCGAAACATTCTAAATATGTCATTCGGAATGCTCGGAATCAATTCCGTTGTGATCGTAAAACGTGTATAATAGAGATTTGTGCTTGTCCAGATCGTGCGTGTGCGTACTGTGTTCTGAACGAAGATTGCGTTTCAGACGGTGTTTTTTAGCGAAGACTGTGTTTTTGGCCAAAACAACGGGCGTATTTCGTTCGATTGGAAACATTATAGGGCGTTCTTGTGAAAACATGGATGCTGTTTGCAGTAACCCTTGATAATATTGATGAATAGGTAACGGAGATTGTCCTTATGACACCTGCAGAAATTCAACAAGCCGTCCAGCAGATTCTGTCCGATATCGCGCCAGACGAAGATATGACCACGCTTGATCCGGCGGTCGCGTTTCGTGAACAGATCGAACTCGATAGTATGGACTTCCTAGATATCGTGATGGAATTGCGCAAACGTTATAGAGTGCAGGTTCCGGAAACGGATTATCCCAAATTGATTAGCATGAACAGCACGGTGGAATATCTGACGCCGCTGATGAAGGATCTTTAGACCGACCGATGGGCGGATGTTGTGAAAACGGATGGATGAATGGATTTTTGGTGATCGTGGGCACAAAATTCCATTTTTCGTCGTGACGGTCGCCGTTGATGGTGGCCGGATTCGTTTTTACTTTCCGTCGCGTTCCTCCATGATTCGCTAGGGGCTGGCGAGGTTCGCTTAGCCCCTTTGTCTGTTTCGAAAGGTGCTTTTGGACTGTTTCGGTTGTTCCATGGGGTTGGTTTCCTTGGATGGGCGGTTCTCCGATGGATCGTAAACCCTTTGGGATACTGGTCGATAGGATGACCCGCTGGTAAAATAGAGTGTGGAGTTTGCGATGGTTAAGAGGCTTGAGAACGGGTGTGCTGTTTGACTTTTCACGAGGGAATGATTTTCATCCCAGTTTTGTGTTTGCGGCCCAATTTTTACCGCGCAACCGTCTTGAGTCGAGTTTCAATAAGTCCTGTTTTAACCGAATTTGTATTATGACATAGGTATCTATGGTCGTTTCTTTGGAAGCGGCTATTGAGGGTGGAGGTATCGTCATGCGTCTTTCTATGCGGCAAGATGTGCAACTCGTTCAAGATCAACGACAGACACAGAAGCTCACGCCACGAATGATTCAAACGATGGAACTGCTTCAGCTTCCACTGACCGCGATCGAGGAACGCATCTCGGAGGAATTGGAGAAAAATCCGGTACTCGAATTGCTTGATGAGCGAACGCCGAATGAAGCCGATACGGTTGAACATCCTTCGGAAGACATCTCGTTAGAATCGGAAACCGGAATGGCGACAGACCTGACCACGCCATCAGAACCCGTTGCGCACGATCTGCCAACGGAAGACGAAAAGGCTTTTTTGGTGGGCGATGGGGAGGCGAAAGATTTTGAACGACTTGATCGTGTTCAGGAGGAATATCCCGACACGTTTGAGGATGAATCCCATCCTTCGCGGAGTCATCTGCAAACGCTTTCGGATCGTTATACCGATCAAATGGCCAACCTTGCGCAGGTTCCCCACCCGACGTTGGTCGAATCGCTTCATGAACAGCTCGCTTGGAGTAATCCATCCGAGGAGCTTCAAAATTTCGCCTTACGGATTATCGATGAATTGGATGAAGATGGACGATTGCTGATTTCGCTCCAGAATCTGTGCGATCTGACCGCGACACGCGAGGAGCGAACACGCCAGCTGAGTGTGGCGACCGAGGCTCTGGCTCTTGTTCAAAAAATGGATCCGCCCGGTGTGGGTGCACGTGATTTGCGTGAATGTCTGCTACTCCAAATTAACGATGATACGCCCTATGCCACCGAGTTGCGAGTGATTTTGACGGATCATTTTGACGATCTCCAGCATAATCGCCTTCCGCAGATTGCCAAAAATACGAAACTTTCGCTCGAATCGCTGAATGGGGCGGTGAAACAACTGCGACAACTGAAGTTGCATCCGTGTGAAGATTTTCATCACGAAGCGTCACCGGTCGTGGTGGCGGATCTGATTGTGGAATCGTGCGAAGAGGCGTCCGATTCGGAATGTACGTCTCCGATTCCGCCGGATGTGGGGGTGACGGATCGTGCGGTGTGTGACTCGGCGGCTCGCACTTCTCGAAAACCACGACGATTTCGGATTCGCTTACGACGTGGACGGATGCCAGCGTTGGGAATTCATGAACCGTATCGTCAGCTGATTCATGATCCGCATACGGAAGAGCAGACGCGAACCTATTTGCAGGAACATTTGCGTCAGGCGGAAGGTTTTATTGAATCGCTTGAGATGCGAAATTCCACTCTTTTGAAAATTGCCCAGGCGATTATCGATCATCAACAGGCGTTTTTGGAGCGTGGCGTGAGCGCGATTGAACCGTTGCGTATGGAAGATATTGCGAATCAGGTGGGCGTGCATGTGGCGACCGTTAGTCGAACGGTGGATGAAAAATGGATCGAAACGCCGCAAGGTATACTCCCGTTGCGTCGATTTTTTACCGGTGGAACGCGAGATGCGGATGGTGAAGCGATTTCGTGGGACGTTGTGCGCGTCAAATTGCAGGAAATCGTCGAACGCGAAAATAAAAAACATCCGCTTAGTGATGACGATTTACGTTTGGAATTGGAGAAACAGGGTGTGTCGGTGTCACGACGCACGATCACCAAATATCGTGAGGAAATGAAAATTCCCAGTTCACGTCAACGCCGGCAGTATTGAACCGCCTTTGGACCGTTGGACCGTCTCTGAACTGAAACCGCGGATCCGATGGATTCTGACGCCGCAACACGGGGCCACCCGTAACCATATTGAGTGTCATGGCTGACGGTTTATCGCCCAAGGGGTTATTCACTGTCCGGAAGTGCAAACATGGCCGTCTATTAGCGGATAAGGAAAGAATCTTTGAGGAAATGAGGACAGGACTGATAAAAGAACAGAGGGATGAGGCACTTTCCGATGAAAGTTTGTCCCACCCCCTCCAAAAGCTTTTTACGCGACGTTGACCGCTGTTTCTCCGTTGACCGCTGCTTCACGGTACCCCTGTGATGGGCCTTGCTAAAATGTACCGGACAGCGTGGTGCCATTGCGAAGAATATAAAATTTAATATTCTTTTCTTCCGGCGGGATACGTCCGAGAATTTCAGGAATATCGCTGAGCTTGAGCGTCTTCCAACGGTGCAGTCCGACGAGCATGTCGCCCGCTTGCACGGATTGATTGGCGGCGGGTGAACCCGGACGCACCGCTACGACCTTGAGTCCACCAGTGTAGAAACCGTTCGATTGCTGCTTCACCTCCTGTTCAGAGGCCGGAGTGAGCGACATACCGAACTGATCCCAAGTCGGATCGCTGTCTGCGGGAAGCCGAGCGGTCACGACTCGCACCTCATCATTCTGTGGATCGTTTTGATCCGCATAGGCCACGCTGGGACGTGTGAGCGTCATGGCGATTGATTGCATTTCTCCCGGCGTTCGTTTGACCGACAGCTGGAGTGTTTCTCCCGCCGTGCGTTCGAGTAACGCACGTTCGGAATCTAATTTACGTTCAATTTTCTGATCGTCGATCTGTACAATCTGATCGCCCGTCTGAATACCCGCGTGTTCCGCCGCAGATCCCGGTGTGACCGACACGACTCGCCCGGTTTCTGGTTCGAGTGCCATACCGTGCTGCGCGGTGCGTTCTCCCATCTGGAGTAGCAATCGCGATGCCACACTCATCGCTCGATCGACTGGAATCGCGAAACCAATTCCCTGGGCATTCTCACGGACCGCGACATTCACGCCGATCAGCTCGCCATCAATGTTCAGAAGCGGACCACCGGAATTACCCGGATTGATACTCGCGTCGGTTTGGATCAGATCTTCGTAAAACTGCGCTCCGTTGATCTGGACCGGTCGCTGTACCGCGCTGATATAACCGAAGGTCGCGGTATGCTCGTAACCGTAGGCGTTGCCAAGCGCGATTACACGCTCGCCCTGCATCAGGTCACAAGAAGTCCCGATTGGAATCACCGCGCACGGTTTGGGGGCATCAATTTTCAAAATCGCTAGGTCGGTTTCCGGATCGCGAGAAACAATCTTGGCTGGGAACCACTCGTTTGTACTCGTCCCGACCTGAATTTCACGAATATCGCTCACCACGTGGTAATTCGTAAGAATATAACCCCGTGAATCAATTAGAATCCCTGTACCCATCCCGATGTGTCGCTCTGAGTCGCCCTCGCTTGGCGTTTCGAGCTTTTCACCACGAAGATTGACGACTGCGTCTCGACATCGCGCAATCGCTTCCACTTCCGGCGTGCGGCGCTGTGCCGAAGCCGCGATCACATGGTTTTTCACCATGGGAAACGCGGGTACCCAGAACAACATTGCCAACGCAAGTACACAGTACGGAATCGTGCGATTCTCGATTTTGGGTGCCATGTGATGCACTCCTGACAAAAACGTTCTGCAAACGCTGCCTTGCCATTGCTGATGAGCGGCACGATCGGTGAGAACCATCGCCGCTCGGGATCGGTCCACGTGTATCAAACGTGACGTCTGTTGCTCTGGATACATCATGTTTCCACAAGACGATGTTCGACTCAGACGTCTTTCAGGGAATAATCGTATCGATTTCATGGAATAATACCAATCAGGTTAGCCCTGCCATGGGATTCCTCGAACCGCGACATTGAAGATTCAGTACTGATTTCATCGGATTAAGGGGGGATGCCCACATGTTTTCGCGTGGAAGCGTCCCGGAGCACGTTCATGTGTCCCGTTTCAATCAAAATGAAATCTAAAATCTCCAATTCTGCCGGCATTTTGGGAACTAGGCAGGAAAACATCCGTGTTTTTCTCGATGAAATCCACTGCCAATACGCCGTGGATCCTCTCCGCCGATGATGGAACGTCCCTCGCCCCATCAGGTCCGTCTCGATCAGGAGACGGACATCATTTTCAATTTGTGTTCTATCCGGCTTTCACCATACGAACACTAAAATCAAAATGATCGTTAGAAGTGCTTCTTTCATCGGGATAGTTACAATCTCCCCTTGATGAATGATGGTAGTCTGTGGTATATCCAGAAAATCTTCGCTATTTTGAATAATCGGAATTTTTTACACGCTTTTCGTGGCCTAACGACAGGAGATACGGATGAATTTACGACGGTCAGAAACGTCAAAGATGGTGTTTTTCCACCGTAATCCCGAATGGGTCACGGATTGGACCCAGACCATTACCGCGATGAACAAGCCGACTCTCGAAATCGTACCGCTTCAGGATGTTGATTGGATTGACTGGGTAAAAGAAAGCGAATGTGTGGGTTTTGCTGATTATACCGAAAGTAGCGTAGGGCACTACCTTCTCTGTGAGGGGAATCCAGAGGGGATAACCACATTCGGACGGCAAATATTCGGTGAATGGGATGGTTGCGAAGATTTTAACGATATTTCTGGACGGATATTCCGGACTTTTCGTACCATTTTGTGGGTCTCGGAAAAGGACGGGGCGAAAAATCGGAACGAGATGGCAAAATTATTGGAAAAGGGCGCCGTGGACGTGTGGAATCCCCCTATGGAAGGGGACGAAATGTGTCATCGTCTGGTCGCGACCCTTCATCGGGAGCAGATGCTGTTACGACTGAAGCGAGCGGCGACGGTCGATTTTTTGACGGGATTGCCAACACGACGAGCGTTTGAGATGGCCGTGACGCATGCGATTGCGGCGGCCATCCGAATGCGTACGCCTTGCTGTGTGGCGATGGTTGATTTGGACCAATTCAAACACATCAACGACCGGTATCAGCATGCCGTTGGAGATGTGTTGTTACGGGAGTTTGCGGGGCGATTGCGGCGATATTCGCGAAAAAGTGACTTCTATGCCCGGTGGGGCGGCGATGAATTTGTCTATTTTTTGCCCAATACAGACGAGGATGACGCGCACCGATGGGCCGAACGTATGCGGAAAGAGTGGACTCGTCCCGTGGTTTTCGATGGACGGGAAATCCCGCTTTCGGTGAGTCTGGGCATTGCGCCGCTGCCTCGTTGGGACGCGAAGCCGCCGAGTTCGAACGTCTCGACATTTCTCGCCACACCGACTGTTGATTGCGAGAAGGTTAGTCCTCAAGCGGAAATGGATCAACGGATAGACAGTTTTTATCGGGATGAGATAGTCGCACAAGATAACATAGGGGGATTGAGTGTGATTGAGGATTTTGAAAAAATGGGTGAAATAGTCCAAAATAGTGGTTGTCATAGTGCGCCGGAACGGCTTTTAGAGCAGATGCTCCGAGGGGCGGATACGGCGATGTACCGCGAAAAAAGTGAAAAAATGTCTGACCCACGAAAGTGGGGTTTACAGCCCCCACAATCTTTGTTATAGCCACATTGACAGAGGTGGTGTGAACCGCTCTCGTTGGAAATGTGTGACTGATTCAAACATTGCCAAAGCGATTTTTGCTGAGAAATCGAGTGTCCATACGAACCCAATTGGAAAATTCATCCTGCTGGAATGGTTTTCGAACCTGGAGAGCATCCGTTAGCGGTTCGCTAGAAGAAGCCGCGTTTCCCCGTTTTTTTCATTTTGAATCCGTATCATTCGGTCGAGATCGGTAAAAAGTACCCATTCAAGTGGAACTGGTATCATGCGTAAATATGGAAGATGGTATGGTGTGGCCCTCCTATTCGTCGGTCTTGGGGTGGGAGGTGGACTTCTCGTAATGCGTGGCGGCGTTCGAGCGGAAGAAGGGAATTCGTCGCAAGTTCCGTATTATCAACGACTTGCGGATACGGCAAAATCTCCATTTTCCACGCGATCAGATTCTAAGCCATCGATTTCATCGTCAGGTTCATCTCCAATGGGCGAGCCAGCGTCTCCAGCCCCAGCCGTTCCGATTGCTCAGATGCCGACCTCCACGATTTCGTCGAAGTCCACTTCCGGATCATCGGTTCGGCAAGTATCAGCCGTATTGCCAGCGGATACGGCGAACGAGGCTTCGCGGTCAGGCGGACTAGTTCCGGTGACGTCGCCCGCGCTGGAGTCAATTTCTCCGGCGGAAGCTAAGACGGAGTCTTCGTCGGATGAGGGGAATTCTCGATTTCATACGGAAGTGATTCCGAGTTCTAGTCCGAATGAGCCGCAGATCGTGCGAGCCACCAGCGTATCGAATGAGCCAGCGATCGCGTCTGATCAGCTCACCACGGCGTCGTTTATCCAAACTACTGAAAATTCGAGTGGGGTACGACCGGTTTCGGCGACGATGCCGATTTCGGATTTCGATCCATCCACAAATCATACCGAATCATCCACGAATCCAGCGACGTTGGACGCCTCCAAGGGGCATTCCGCTTCGGGTGCGATGGCATGGAATATGTCGGGGGAGGCATCCGTTGTGACGACCTCCGCTGATGTTTCGCAAACGTCGCCCCCAGCGGTTCCCGCCCCGGGCATCGCACCGATTGAAACGGAATTGGCGACTCCTGCGTCCCCCGTGGCACCACCAGCAACTGCGGCACCAGTAACTCCGGGAGTCCCAGCAGTTCCAGCGGACAGCGAATCGGTAGCGGCAGCGAATGAATCGGCCCCAGCTCAGCCACCGGTAGCTGGGGGGCCACCAGCAACATCGGCAGCCTCGAATCCGGTACCTCCGTCCCCCGCTCCGGCGGCACCCGCGGTGGAATCGTCCGATGACACGGCTCCGAAAGCCAATCCGACGCCACCGGTGGGCGAAATGGCCCGGAGTCGTTCCCCTTCGCCGAATGCGGGTACGGATCGTCAGATTCTCAGTTCACAGCAAAGTCCATCGATACTGATCGAAACGGTTGGCACATCAAGCGTTGCGTTAGGTCGAGAATCGACGTATGAGGTGGTCGTGCGCAATCCGAGCAATGTGGGGATTCAATCGTTGCTGGTTTCGGTCGATATTCCGTCGGAATTGGAAACGAGCAACGTGACTCCCGATATCGGAACGGTGCAGAATCAATCCGGTAAATGGGACTGGACATTGGAAAAATTGGATCCTTTTGGGCGAGCGACGTTAACGGTTGTCGGCATTCCACGTGTGGCTCAGCCGTTTGATTTGGCTGTCCATGCGACCATTCCGACACTGAATGATCAGACGACGTTCGAGGTGCTGGAACCTAAATTGACGTTGGCGATCCAGGGGCCGCCGCGACTTTTGGCCGATCGGAGCGAAGTATTTCGTCTGGTACTGCAGAACTCTGGTACCGGCGACGCGGATAATGTGAATATTGTATTGACGACTTTAGCGAGTGGACAGGATAAAGAGATTACGATACCTCATCCGATTGGCACGATTCCACCGGGTGAACCCCAACAGCTGGATGTTCGTTTGACAGCTCGTCGAGCTGGTCAGCTTCAGGTGAAAGTGGTTGCGCAGAACGAATCGCTCGGTCAGCTTGCTGAGACGGCGACCACGGTCGAAGTCTGTAAGCCGGAGATTGCCGTATCACTTGAAGGTCCAGGACTGCAATACGTGGGTGGTTGCGTCAACTATCGATTCGCGGTGCGTAACCGTGGCAACGCCACCGCCGAGAATGTCGTATTGACGTCGGAATTACCGGAAAACGCGAGATGGATTACGGAACAGCCCGATGTGACGATTACGAATCGCGGACATTTGCTTACCTGGACGCTTCCGAATCTCGAGCCGAACGATGAGCGGAGTTGTGTGATCGGGGTGGAATCGCTGACACCAGGTCCTTGCGTCGCGGAAGTGAAAGCGGTGGCGGCGGGAAATCTGAGTACGACCGCCCAATTGCCGAGCGTGATCGAAGCTGTCGCAACACTTTCACTCAATGTGGATGAACCGGCGCGACCAGTATTTATCGAAAATCAGGCGGAATATACCTTGACGATTCGCAATGGTGGTTCCGCTGAGGCGAAAAATGTGGAAGTGTCGGGCGAGTTTGGCGAAGGGGTACAGCCCGAATCGGCAGAGGGAGCAAAGTTCAGTTTGCAGGGTAATAAGATTCGGTTTGACGCGATTCCAACGATTGCGCCGAATCAAACGGTGACGCTTAAAGTTAATACGCGAGCGAAAACGTCTGGCAACCGACTGTGGAAATTTGACGTTTATTCGGCGAGCGATGGCTTGCAGGTTGCACGTCAGGGCACCACTCGGTTCTATGGCGATTCGAGTGCTGTGGCAGTTCCGAGGAATCGCGTGACCCCGGCAGCCGCACATGGCACGGTACCGCAACCAGGGCGACCCGCAACGTCGAACGAAATGCCGATCCCCACCCAATCGACGAGACAATCGCCAGTACCGATTGCCTCTGAATCGCCCTCCCAGGAGGTGGCTGATTCAGGGTTGGCTGTACCGCCGGCTTCGGGGAATGCGGTACCAGCATCCTCCGTTTTGCCAGATCCGCCTGTGTTGCCTGCGTTGACAGGTCCGATGATCGGTGGTTTGAAGGCAGGAGTGACGAGTGAGGGGCCATCTGAACGATTGAAGTCGGGCCAGGCGGGGGCCACAGAGCCGCAATCGCCCGTAGGTGGGATGCCGCCGCAAATTAATGGAAGCGTTGCTCCCGTGGAGTCCGCATTGGCGACGCCATCGACGCCGGTGGTTTCGCGGGGAGGTGAGCGTTCGGATCGCCCTGTGATGCCGCGAGAAATGCAGCCGCTACCGCAGCTGACGGAACCCGCGTCTTCCCCCGAGACCGTGACGCAACCGTCGCAACCGCAACCGACGACAGAATACAAGTTCTATGGGTAAGCATGAGATTCGGGACAGGGGCGGACTGGTCACAAAGGAACACGTTTTTTATTTGTGACTAATCGCATCGGTTGCGGTAAGCCTACCCGTAAGAATTCCGTTCCTACTTCAATTTTGCTCGCTTCGCTATGTACTCGGCTCGGTTATCACCGAGTGGGTCGTATCGGGCAAAGGGCAACAAGTTGAGTCGTAACCTAGCGATGGACATATCTGTTACTAAACCAGTTCGACGTAATAGGAATGGATTCGTTCCAAATTGATTGACACCACTTAATGTGGTCAGGACATACTGGTATCCGGCGGCTCGTATTTCTTGGTATGCGGTAGCCTGATAGACATCATCTGATCCAAAGGCAAAGCTGAATGTTGTTACAGAATGAGCTAACCGTGTTTCTAAAACTTTTTTACATTCCGTAATTTCGTGGTGTAATACGGCGGGACTATCTTCGATTCTAAAATGGTGATGAGAATAGGTATGAGCCGCGATTTGGTGGTTTTCGGACATTAGGACTTTTATCTGTTCCCAAGTCATTACAACTTGATTTTTTTCGGGTGTTTTGGCTAATAGAATCTCCTGATTGGTGTGGTGTTTGTCGATCAATCCAGGCGGGACCAAAAAGATTCCCGTTAAACCGAACTCTTTCAGGAGGGGGCGGGCATACTCGAAGTTGGACGAAAATCCATCGTCAAACGAGATTAATATTCCCGGTTTCTTTTTAGTCCAAGGGCGTTCACCGCTAATCATGCCCACCAAATCGTCCCACTTCGCAGGTTCATACTGCTTCGCGAAAAAGGCGAAATGTTTCCGAAGGTTGGGAACTGATTCTGCGGGTGTGCTATGGTAAAAGACAATACGGATATAGTGACCATATAGCTTTTCTCTTTTACGTTCCATGTAGGAAAACCATCCCGTGACCGTGCCTAGAAACAAGAGTATATCTTTGAAAAAAGAGGTTAATCCTCCACTTGCCGAATTAAATTCTCCGCCTTGCATGCGTTCATTGAGACCCGTTTGGCTACCCGCGCAATAGAGTCCGCCACCGACAATCACGGTTGTTGCTAAACTCTTAGTTAGAAAAGAACGCCGGGTCGATTTGCGAGTATTTTTTGGGACGGGTGACTCTGCCTGATTTTGGAGATTCCCAGAATGCGGTACTGACATATTGATCACTCCTTTATGTAGATGTAAACATGAACACCTTGAACTTCGGTGGATTATATTAAATTGATCCGCAAAAGTTGGTGAGGGTGTCAAGAATTGACATAGAAGAAACAAAAATATTGGGTACAATTGGGGTATAATAATGGTGTAGATTCCTTGTTAGGCGGATTCCAAGTCGAAAAGAGTCTAGTCGGAGATAAAAAGTTTTAAAGAAAGCGTGGACGCCCCCTTGACGAAAAGAGAATTCTTGGGATAATAACCACCACTTCGCTCTGACGGGTATCCTGTAAGAGTGGAGTGCGGCACACGGGGCGTTATGACGGCCCGATCGTCTAGAGGCCTAGGACACGGGCCTTTCACGCCCGCGACACGGGTTCGACTCCCGTTCGGGTCATTTGCCCAAGTGCTGTGAAAACACCGAGTAAATCCGGTGTTTTTTTTTGCGCGGTAGTATTGTCATTGTCCCCGATTTTGGTCGTTTTCCCGAAATTTTGATCGCTTGAGTTTGACTAGGTATTGAGTTTGAGGTTTTGTGTCTTGCGGTTAAAAGGGGGGAAAAATTGAGGGAAAATAAAAATACCGCTTGCAAAGATCGGGAAAGGCGGTATACTATGCCGATCATCGTTGGACGTTTTCATTCGCCGTGCAGGTGTGTTTTTTTAGGCGTTCATTCGGTGATGAGGCGATTTTGCGGTGGTGGAGCGGACGCGAAACTGCTGTGGGGTGGTCAAGAAGCCGTATGCTGACGTGGCTCAATCGGCAGAGCGGCGGATTTGTAATCCGCAGGTTGCGGGTTCGATTCCCGCTGTCAGCTTTTGGGCGGATAAGTGAAAGATATTTTGAAAGAATTTGGAAGAGGGGTAGCAACTTTTCCGAAAATCGGGTAGAATTTTACTCGTTCGTTTAGACTTGCGTGTAAGGCGTCGGTTGGTGTGTAGCGTGCTATGCGATATGACGGGGGGATTCCCGAGCGGTCAAAGGGAACAGACTGTAAATCTGTCAGCAGTGCTTTCGCAGGTTCGAATCCTGCTCTCCCCATTTGCTGAGAATGCTGGTTAAGGCTGGGTAGTTTACTGTTGCTCAATTTTTTAGTGGATGAGAAACAAGCGGGTGTAGCTCAATGGTAGAGCTCCAGCCTTCCAAGCTGGTCACGAGGGTTCGATTCCCTTCACCCGCTTTTAGGGGAGTTGGCTGTAGCCCGTGTAAGGTTTTGTCC
>JAQVKF010000237.1 GCA_028694795.1 Thermoguttaceae bacterium
AATGGTTATGGAGCCAACGGTTATGATCCGGGCCTGAGCATGTTGAATCCGCTCCATGGGCTGCCCTGTGTGGCGAGTCTTTCGGTCGGTTCAGAAGCATTCCGTAGTCCGGTCGATGGGAACCGTCAAGGGTATATTGGTGTTCGTGAGGCCTTCAATCTGAGCGGATCGATGGGCGGCGCGCTTGGCTTCGGTTACCAAATGGGTATCGCGGGATTCCAAGGAAATTTCGGCGGTAATAATGATCCGAACTTCGATCTCGATGATGGGGATCGTTCCCAATTATTCCTTACCGGAGGTATGTTCCGTCGGAATCCGTTCCGTGGATTCCAAGGTGGTGTTGTTTATGACTACATGAGAGATTCCTATTATTTCTCCGAAACGATGCAATCCATTCGTGGTGAACTTTCGTTCCGATTCCAGCCGCGTTTTGACGCGGGATACTATGGAGTATTCAATACCGGTAAGTCGGTGATTTTGGTCGATGGTTCGAACGAAGGCGAATATGAATTGGCTACCCTCCATACGGCGTTTCTGCGATGGACCTTCGATAATGGGGCGAACGCTCGAATTAACGGTGGTGCGAGCCGATTTGGAGACGGCTTCGTCGGAAGTTCGCTCACCGCGCCGCTTTCGGAACGTTTGGCGATCAGTACGCAATGTTATGGACTGTTCCCGGATGAAAAAACGAGTGACTCGAACGTCCGAAATAACGCGTGGGGACTGGGAATGCAACTGACATGGTACCCGGGTCGCGGCTCGTGTGAAGCGCTTCAGAATCCGTACAATGCGCTGTTTGACGTCGCTGGTAACATGACCAACTTCTATACACGTGTACATGATTAACCCATCGTGACGATTCGTTTGCCACGAGATGGATACTTCCTCCGTCTGATTTTGTACATTCATTCGCGATTTTTCGTTGAGAAATCGCTTTTGGCTGAGTTCGAATCAATCACATTTCCAGCGGATGGAGGTGATTGGAAGTCTGTGTTAAACGAAAAGCTCCTTTCTCGCTAAGGGACTATGCCGATTTTCGGGATAGCCCCTTTTTTTATGGAGGCAAATCGGGCACAATGGAGACGATACTTTTCAGATTCGTGGGTGTGATGAGCGTGATTTTCGTTGCGGGATCGCTCCGGACTAAGCTGCGGTCAGACGTATTTTTGATCGGAATCGGTATGATTCGAAAGTAAGGAATGACGTTTAGAGATTGGAGAGATTGACTAACTATGGATCGTGATTCATTCGTTATATATGCGGATTCTTTTCGTTCCACGCCGTGTTCAGTGGATTATCGGCAACCGCGGAGTCCGTTTTTTTCCGTTCTTTCCCGTGGGATTCGACCAGGTTTCTCCAAAAGATTTTTTTTCCAATGGATTATGGTTGGTGTGTTCCTGTGTGCCGTGATAAACAGCTCGTTTGCGGATACGGGTGAAACTTTATCGTCCCAAGTACCGGCGTCGGACGGATCTTCTACCGCGTCTCAAACGGTTTCTCCACCTCCGAGCGAATTACAGGCGATACCCGCCATGGAGTTTACCGGAACGTCTAGAATTTCCCTCGACGATATGCAAAAAATGGGGAAAATGCTGTCGAATGGAATGTCCATGGAGGAAGCGACCGAGGCGATGTCGTCGTCTGATACCACCAATTCCGAGAGCGTGAAAATCGAGGAAATGCCTGGTGACTCAGATCATGCGAATCAATTAACCGATGGACAAATTGCCACTGGATGGCTTTCGCTGTTCGATGGGGAAACGTTGTATGGGTGGTCTGAAGGCGTCGAGAAGGACTCGTTGACCGGAGATGAATGTCAAACGTGGCGTGTTGTCGATGGTACGATTTGCGTCAAAAATCCTGAGAATACGTTTCCGTTACGGAGTTTTAGTCGATGGGGCAATTTTCGTTTGGAATGCGAAATTCGCGGCGAAACAGGTGGAATGATTGGAATCGAGTTTCCCACGAACTCGGTCGATGATATTTCCGTTTTATCGGATTGGATGACCGAATCGACTACGAAAGTTCTCGTGGCTGGCGAAACGTCGATGAATACTTGTGCAAGTGGTTTTATGTTCAAGGTGGACAAATATGGTTTGTTAATGCTTCCGGAACGCGAGTGGAATCGGCTGACTTTTGTGGTGAAAGATGGTATGTTGACCGCGTTTCTGAATGGGAATCAATTTTTGAATGAAATGGTCGATTCGAAAAGACGTGCGATTGTTTGGAATCATTACGCTCAAACGGCATCAATTCGCAACGTTCGAATATTACCACTTGGTGGTGAGGCCATGCTCCATGACGCGTTGGAAACCGATTGGACGATTTCCGCAAAAAACAAGAGCGTATGGGTTATCGAACGTCAAGAGGAAATTCCTTTTCGCGAATCTGATTCCCTTGGCGATCGTCAAAATGTAGACGACGTGGCCATTGCTCAGAATGTTCCAAAAAATAGTAGTATTCAAAATAGACAAAGTGTTCAAAATAACAGTATCATCTCTTTCGGAGATTTGTCGTATCGTAGCCCCGTGTTACGTGTGACGAATGGTGCCGGCCAATTGGAATCCAAATTGCTGGCGGAAGATTTCTGTTTCCAAACCGAGGTGTGTGTGCATGGAGACGCGTTAAATTCCGGCGTGTTTTTCCGTTGTATTCCCGGCGATTGGATGATGGGATACGAATGTCAAATTCAAAATGGAATGAAGAATAACGATCCCAACACACCTCAGGACGCCGGTACGGGAGCGATTTATCGTCGGCAAAGTGCGCGACGAATCGTGGCCAAAGATCGCCAATGGTTTACGCTTTCCATTCTTGCCGATGAGGTGAATATTTGTACATGGGTGAACGGATATCCAGCTACGTGCTGGACCGATACCCGTAAACCGGACGACAATCCGCGTAATGGGCTACGATTGCGCGGCGGTTCGATTATTTTACAGGGACACGACCCCACGACGGATATCGAATTTCGCCGAATGCGTATTGCTGAATTGCCCATCGAGTAGCAAATTTCCATCTCAAACGGAATGCACCCGATTATCGAAGGATGAAACAAAAATTTTTCCGTGATATGCGAGTCTTAAAATTGGTGAACAGATTTACAGTCCTGTGCTACGAAGTGTTCGAGCGGCGAGATGTTCTCCATTCATCCAGCGGATGAGCCGTTCGAATGCGGCGGCGGCACCGGGTGTTAGGCGACCGAGGACACGTGGAGCGTTCGCGCCGGTCGAGGCGGGGAATGAAGAGGGGGTGCGATCGATAAAAAATCTAGCAAGCAGGGCGACCGAGGCGGGGGATCGCCATTCTGAGGACACGCCGAGCGATTGGATCGAATAACACGGAATCCCGGGAAAAACATCGGCTAGTTGGGTGGTGAGTGAACGTTCACATTCTTGGGCGACGGCCACTGCTTCGGGGTCTCCCGACCGACCATAGCCGCCATGATATCTCTCCATTGGTACATCCAGAATCAGTTCGTCGATAGGGATATCTTTCGGAACCATCGTGTGGACCGCGTGGCGAATCGCCGCGGCGAAAAATGGTACGGCACAGGACGCCATGATTTGGAATGGCTCTGTTGGTGGAGAAAATTCGGAAGCCGATGAACAAACGTTCAGCCATGGTTCTGGAGAAATTCCATCCGGCGACCAGCACGGTAAGGTGGGCGAGAAGAGCGGTGGCGTGGACCATTGGGCGAGCAACGCATGGATAAACGAATTTTCATCACTGTTATTTTGAACATTTGAGTCGTTTAAGCGAAAATTCGATGGCGGTGTAAACTGGATTGGGGTTGGCGTTCGACGTCGCATCGCATCGCATAACGAGAGACCAGGGGCGATATCTCCCGCGAGAATGGAGCGATGAACACGCAGAGAACGTGGTTTGGGGAACCATGCCAAACGCAACGTCGGCCCGAGTTCGATGACGAGCCGATTTCGCAATTCATGATGGAGCAAGATCCAATCGGCCAATGGTGTGAGCGGGCCGCCCAGTCCGCCGACCGCTAGGTCTCGCGATGGAAAGTCGTCGATGACGTTCACCCCCGAAAGTTCCGCAAAGGCGGCAGAATCGGCAAACGGCTGAAAAAAACGTTCCCCATCGGCCGTGTGCCACATGCCTGGTGACCACACTCCGACGGCGAGAAGGCGTTCGACCGGCATGCGTGCTTTTTGCAGCAGACGACGTAGGGTGGCGTCTTCGAATTCGGCAAGTCGTCGGCCTAGTATCATCGCCGTTGGAATTGCCGCGTGCTCAGCTGGTTGGCCAGAAGTCAATTCAGCGGATGGAGACGGAACGTGATCGTCCGTGTCTTTTGCCTCACAATATTTTGTCGCATCGCGATACGGGGAATGCCGATAGAGGTTGTTTTGTTCCCGAAGCAGCTGGACCATTTGGGCAATTTCGGGTGGTAAATTCATACGAATCGCCGCGACAATATCACATTTGAGTTCGATTCCCGTTCCGCTCGTTGCCAACATGACCGCATGAATCGCGTGGCAGGCATCGTCCACGACGCATCCCGCGAACCGAACTTCCGTGGTTCCAGTGGGCGATTCCGATGGCGAACGATGGAGCATTTTGGATAGGAATGGAATACGAAATACCATAAAACGTCTATTCTTTGGGACTATATTTCCACCGGAAAACGAGGTTGCCCCAAGAAATTGGGGCAGGGGTTACGTTCCACGTTGTGAACGCTCAACTCTCTTTGGAGTGGAGCGGTTGGAAACGCGGCATCGTCTGTCGAATTTGCTGAGCCGCCTCGACCGCTTCCCGATAAAGCCGTTCCTGAGCACGTATTGGAGTCGGAGTATTGCCATTCGACATTGCGAGCGGCGGAACGCCTTCCATAAGTTCGGCCAGCGTCGCATTGCCCGTGATCAGGGCCATGCTATTCATCGTTGCCATCTCCGTTTGATTCGTCGTCATTTCCGCCGCCATTTCTGCGATCATTTGGTCGGTGCCAGAGGGTCCAACACCCGCCACCGGCAGCCAACTTCCATCCGATTGAAGCACACGCGCTTTGACGTTATCGTCGAAATAAATTTTGAGCATACCGAGAATCCGCTTGCGAATCGCTGGGTCGATAATGGGGAAAAGTATTTCGAATCGCTTTTCGAGATTACGAACCATCCAGTCGGAACTTGCCAAATACAGCTCTTCGTGTCCCGCGTTGCCAAAGAAGAAAATTCGCGAATGTTCGAGATAGCGATCGACAATCGAACGTACTTCGATATTCTCCGAAACGCCCGGAACGCCTGGTCGTAAACAGCAAATACCACGGATATTGAGCGAAATTTTGACTCCCGCGCAGCTGGCGCGATAGAGTGACGCGATGATGCCGGGGTCTTCGAGCGAATTCATTTTCGCCAAAATACGTCCCGGACGATCCGGTGTTGAAACTTCGGCCTCACGATCAATTAACGCCATAAATTT
>JAQVKF010000038.1 GCA_028694795.1 Thermoguttaceae bacterium
GCATCGTGGATTACGGACGATTAGGCACCTTGACCGAAGCGTCAAAATGTTCGGCGATCCAGCGTTCCAACGCGACCCAATCGACCGCCGGTAACGAGCCGATGTCTGGCCGCAAGTGCGACGCGCCCTTAATGTAAACGTGGACAATTTCGTCCGATTTCTTCTCTGTGTTCCAATGGAGCAGAACACGAATACATTTGGGTAAAGAACCTGGTACGTCGAGTTCATTGCCACACATGAGCGCGACGTTCGACCATCCGAGCTGCCGAGCGGCGATGGCGGGAAACGCGGCATTGAGATCGTGGGTAGTCGTAAAAACCACCGACGCGACATCTTCCGGTTGAATATCATTGCGCCGAATGAGCAATGCCAATAATTCCAACGTGCCTTGTAAAATCGCATCGCTGGTATTTTCTTCCACTGTGGTCGCACCACGGACTCCACGACAATACATGTGATACCCCTTTGGTTACTGGTTTCAAAAAGACGACTCGTCACTAAAATGGAGATGAAGACCGTAGATCGACGACCCTCTGCGGTGGTTCTGACCCGTTTTTTTACTTTCCGACCGCCCACGACGCAAATCGTGAACACATCGACAATGCGCTGGCGGTACACAACAACGCCATACCGTATTCTATCACCGTATTCCACCCAATCGACGATGCTTCTCCTGGTGTGGTGATTCCGATGGCATTAGTCATTTTCGGATGCGTATCATTCTCGCGGTATATCGGTCCATGAGGAAGGATCAATTTCCTCCGGTGGAGGAGCGTCGAGAGGTGTTTCGTGGAATTGACGCGGAGATTCCGTATCAGCGGCTATGTCCGATGGAACAGCGGAATCGTTTACATACAACCCACCCTGTGGGAACAGTGATCCCAGATCCGCTCGCAAATTTGGCAAACGATCGAGTAAGCTGGCGGTCATCGCACGGAAGACCTCGCCATGGAGCGAAAATTCACGATCTTCCATCTGAGTAAAAATGACCAGCACGGCATGATCCGCACGAACGCATCGAATAGTGGCACGAATCGGCAGATCCAGGTAGAAAAAATCAACGTCGCGTCCAATCAATTCTCGTTGGGCGATTGTTTCGGTTATCGTTTCGATTTCCGCGTCGCCATATTCCTGATCAATCGCGGCGGCGGCGGTGCTGGCCAGTTGTTCGGGGTCGGTTTCACGTGGATAAATGCTCAATGACCAAAATCCGCCCTCTGGTGAATAGACCGTTACACCCCGCCCATTTCCGAACGACGGTTCCTGATCCAGCTGCCAATTTTCCGGAAAAAGAAACGCCACACCCATACCGCGATATTCCGCACTCACTTGATACCTCGCCCACGTGAATTAGTTCTAAACCGTGCTGTTTTTGTTGGGATTCGACCATATGAAAACAATATTTACTGTACCGTTTTTCCTACGAACGGGCATACGATACGCCACTTCGCTCAGCAAAGTATACCGGTGATAACGAAAAATTGCGAGGCCACCATCGAATCCATTTTGTTGATCGCTTGCAATGATTCCCCCAACTCGTGGCAACGGGCTGCGAATCACATTACACTCCGGAAAAACGTTTGAGATCCGAAGCGATCTGTTCCAATTGTTGTTGGAGTAGCCCATATTGTGCCTCGACTTGTTCCGGCTCGAAAGTTCCGACGGGAGCGTGCGCGAAGGTGTATACCTTAATCAACGGCTCGGTACCCGATGGACGTACAGCGGCGTAGTTACCGCTCTTTTCGAGATGGAGAATCACCACATCGCCAGGCGTTGCGGAAAGCGGCAGATCGTCTCCATCGAGCGGACCTAGCAAATGCTGATAATCGATCGTATCGACCACACGCATGCCGTGCAGTGTTTCAGGCGGTGTTTCGCGGAATTTCCGCATTAGTTCTTTCATCTGCTGCATACCCGTCGCACCTGGCAACACAATTCGGAATTGCGATTCAGCAAACACCCCATACGTTCGGTACAGTTCGAGTAGTTTCGTATACAGCGTTCCACCATCGGCTTTCACTCGAGCGGCCAACTCGGCGATCACGACTGCGGCGACTGCGGCGTCTTTGTCACGTGCATGGGCACCAATGAGATATCCATATGATTCTTCCGCACCAAAGAGGAAACCCGATTCGCCGAGCGTTTCGATGGTACCGCCGATATATTTGAAACCGACGAGCAGGTTTCGCACCGCTCGCACGCCGTATTTTTCGGCGATTTTCGTTAGCAGCTCGGTCGTGACCACCGTTTTGACGAGGTAATTTTCAGACGTAAGTTCGCAATTGGCCGCACGCGAGGAGAGCAAACTTTCGGCCAGCAGTGCGGCGGTCTGATTTCCGGTCAGGCAGATCCAAGGAGCGTTCGGTTCAGTCGATTTAGGCGCGGCGATTCCCATACGATCGCTGTCCGGATCCGTCGCGATGATCAGATCGGTATCTTTCCCGAAATCATGAATCATTGATTCAAAAACGACGGGACGTTCAGGATTTGCCACATGTTCGGGAACATAAGTAAAATCGGGATCTGGCATCGAATGTGGCCCATAGACGGAGAAATCGCGGAAACCGGCGGCCAACAATGCGGGTACGACCGCCGTTGCTCCCACGCCATGCAACGGTGAATACAAAATCTTCAGCTCTCTTGGACCGGGCCGACTTTGTTGTGCGACCGCGGCCGTAAACGCACGATCCACTTCCGTCTGACAGATCACAATTTTGCCCGCGTCCACCGCCGCTCCAAATGCGGCACAATGAATTTCTTCCACCGCGTTCACACATTTAACCACGCCCGTGTCGTGTGGTGGAAGAAGCTGACCACCACTTGGACCGTACACTTTGACCGCGTTATCGCTAGGCGGGTTATGGCTAGCCGTGATCATCAGCCCGCACACACAGCGTTTATAACGTACGAGGAACGAAATCTCGGGCGTACTGCGAACACCATCGAGAAAAAACACTTGATAGCCCGCGGCGACCATAATTCCGGCACATAATTCGGCAAACTCTCGGGAGCCATGCCGTGTGTCGTACGCAATGGCACAGCGCAGATCCTCGCCGGTATACCCTTCCACAACAGCATATTTAATAAAATAATCGGCCAGGCCTTGTGCACTTTCGCCGATGGTACGTCGATTGATCGCGTTGGACCCGATGGGGTAAAGTTTCCCACGGCGTCCCCCCGTACCAAATGGGACCACCGTCCAGAAGACCTCATCCAACTGCTTCCAATTTTCCGCTGAAACATGTTCGAGAATCGTCGGCACGAACTCTTGGTAGGGCGGTTCGGTCAACCATTTGTGGAGATTGTCCGCTGTCGAACGGATGATTTTGCCCGCATTTACAGCGATTTGAATCGCTGACAAGGCTTCTTGTTGATTCATACGAGTCCCCTTCCGAATTGCTATATGGATTCTGGTGGAACATGCAATGGATTCGAACTTGCTAAAAGTGTGGGGCCACCCGAAGGTTTTCCATCGACCTCAAACAAGGAACCCATTCTCGCATTCCCGTTTCTACCGGACTTTTTAACGATGATTGTGTACGCGGGTCCCGTCACAACGTCTCGATATGGTCCAACCAATATCTAACCGACGTGGCCTTTGGAACTCCTTACGATTCTAGCCGTTTTGTCCAAAAAAGAAAGGTAGCGAAAAATCGCTACCTCCGATTGGGTTAGATGAAAGTCCTTTTTATGACTTCTTGTTCAGCAGCTCTCGACGTTCTGCGATCACCTCACGTTCCACAGAAGCTGGCAATCGGCGATATCGCGCAAACTCCATCGTAAAAGTTCCCTGTCCTTGCGTCATACTTCGCAGATTGGTCATGTAACCGAATGTTTCGGCCAGCGGCACCTCGCCCTCGATACGGCAGTGCGGACCTTCCGTTTCCGTCGAGCTGACTAGACCACGTCGCGAAGTCAAATCGCCCACCACGCTCCCCTGGAACGAATCCGGACACTCAATTTCCACTTTCATGATCGGTTCCAACAACGCCGGTTTCGTATCGCAAAAATGTTCACGCATCGTCGTTTGAGCACAAATTTGGAACGCTAAATCAGAACTATCCACTTCGTGATACGAACCATCCTCGACGATCACGTGGAGACCGACCACAGGGAACCCCGCGACGGGTCCCTTTACGATCGCGTTGCGGAATCCCTTTTCGACTGCGGGCAGATAGTTCTTCGGGATACGACCACCCACGATTTTCTCCTCAAACTGGAACGCTTCCTCTGCGTTATCCGGTAGCAGTTCGAATCGACCGACAATGTGAGCATACTGTCCAGAACCACCACTTTGCTTACGGTGTTTCACATTGAACGGAGCCGCTTGCGTCGGAGCCTCACGGTAATTCACCTTTGGTGCACCTACGATCACATCCAGTTTATGTTCACGACGCAGACGCTCTACATAAATTTCTAGATGGAGTTCACCCATACCGGCAATAATCGTCTCACCCGTCTCATCGTCTGAAGAAATTTGAAGCGTCGGATCTTCGCGACGGTATTTCGCCAATGCCCTGCCCAGTTTGTCCGCACCCGCTCGTTCCGCGGGTGCAATCGCCATCTTCAACACTGGTTCCGGAACGTGCATTCCTTCGAGTGTACAATACGGATATTCGCTGCAATAGGTGTCACCACTAATCGCGTCAATACCGAGTACGGCAACGATATCCCCCGCCTCCGCAGCTTCGATTTCCTCACGTTCATCCGCGTGCATGCGCAAAATACGACTAAATCGCTCTTTTTTACCATTACGCTGATTGTAATAGGTTTCGCCTTTGCGAATTCGACCTTGATAAACACGGAAGAATGTCAAGGCACCATACGGATCTTCCACAATCTTGAACGCCATACCGACCATTGGCTTTTCTGGATCGGGTAAGAGTTTGATTTTTTCATCTTCGTTCGAACCACCATGTGGAATGGCCGAAATTTCGTGGTCCTCCGGACCCGGCAGGTAACGAACGATTGCGTCGAGCAACAGCTGGACGCCTTTGTTTTTGTACGCAGAACCCAACTAGACCGGTGTAATCTGATTCGCACGTACCGCCTTACAAACGACCGCGTGGATCATCTCTTCCGGAATTTCCTCTTCACCGAGCATCTTTTCGAGAAGATCGTCATCGTACATCGACAACGATTCGAGCATCGTTTGACGTGCCGTTTGAACTTCCTCGACCATTGAGGCTGGAATCTCGTCACGACGCAGCTTTTCGCCCTCACGACCATCAAAATAAACCGCTTCTTGCGTAATCAGATCAATTACACCATGGAAACTGGCTTCTTTACCGATCGGCAACTGCATCAGAATGGCATCACACATCAGCTTATCGTGGAGCTGTTTGACCACTTTATGCGGATCCGCTCCTGTGCGGTCCATCTTGTTGATGAATGCCAAACGGGACACGCCGTAACGGCGCATCTGACGGTCGATGGTCAACGATTGCGATTGAACGCCTCCGACCGCACACAGCACGAGAACCGCACCGTCAAGAACACGCAGGCTACGTTCCACCTCGATCGTAAAATCGACGTGTCCCGGAGTATCGATCAAATTGATCTTTGTATCTTTCCATTTGACCGTCGTCGCGGCAGAGGTGATCGTAATACCACGTTCACGCTCAAGGTCCATATGATCCATGGTCGCACCATCGCCGTCACCGCGAACCTCGTTCATCCGGTGAATACGACCCGCGTAATACAAAATCCGCTCACTCAGCGTCGTCTTCCCTGAGTCAATGTGTGCAGAAATACCAATGTTACGTAAATTTAACGGATTCATCGACCTCGAACCATTTCCGTTCCCATCACGGGAAACACTATTTGCCCATTTCTCTTAAGGGATTCCAACCACACGTTGTCAAAAATCATCCATTCCTTGGAATCAACTTCTCTCTACTTGTTCCATCATCCACTAGAGAGAAGCGACATTATAACCCAACAGCGCAAAACCGAAAAGTACCCATGATCCCCAAAAGTTTGCATTTCGTGCTGACTAGCGGTATACTGGCGAACGCGGGGCTGTAATCGGAATTTCTTTTCGACAAAAATCTGGAAATCTCACGAAAATTCCATGCGAATACCCCGGCAACGCTTACGAACGGATTTTTCGTCCAATGCGGGAACATCAAAAAAATGCGGACGCAATCCACTTGTTTAACACGATATCCGAAATATTTGCTGTTGACCGTACTGCTGGGTGGAGGTGGTTTGGTACTTTTCATGATCGGTTTGATGGTGACGATACGTGCGGCGGAATTCCACAAAACTGCCCAAAAAACGACCGCTGTCATCACTTCTCTTTCGAGAAATTCTTCCGGTCGAGGAACAAATGTGTATGTCGATTATGAAATTGACGGCATGCGTTATGAGAAAATTCCACTCGGTTATTACCATTCCAGCATGGCGTGTGGCGACATAATTGAGATTGAGTACGCTCCGCAAGATCCGTCGAAAATCCAGATCACCGGTTTCGCGGGGATGCTGCTTCCTCTGATTCTTTTCGGACTGGGCGGTTTTGATTTTCTTGTGGGACTGGGATTTCTCATCTACGTCATTCAAAAGGAACGCCGTCGAATGTGGCTCATGCGTTATGGAAACGTGGTGCGAGCCAAAATGATCCGAATACATGAAAACAGATGGGTCAAATGGAATGGAACGCATCCATATTTTCTCGAATGTGTTTGGCAGGCGAGTCCGACTGCGACTCCTCGATATTTCCGTAGCGAAGAAGTTCGCATTTGTCCACCACTCGGAAGTGAAGTCACTGTTTATATTGATCCGCGGAATGACCGCTCCTACTACGTTGATACTTTTTGCTAAGGCGTGTTCACACTAAAAATTTGATGTGTATAGGATGTTTACGCGATATAGCGCATTTGTATTGGAAATATTGTACCCTAAAATTCGACATCAACACTATTGCGTCAACCCACTGATTCTATGTTTACAGCTTGAACGTACTGTGGGTAAAAATTTTTAAACAGACAAGATGGATATGGAGAGGGAACTCTCCACCCGTTAGTGGGGGTGTAAATTTGGTGAGAGATGAAATTACAACCATCTAGGGCGTGTTCACACAAGTTGCTACCAAAATCTGGGTGCGACGACTGTGCCAGTGTCAGGTAAAAAGTTCAAAAAAGTTTGCGCATTTTCTGCGAAAATGCTTTTTTGTAAAACTTTTTTGAAGCGACAAACCAATGAGAGGAACCTTTTTGCAAAAAGTTTCCCCTCAAACACCCTTTCCAAAACATTTTACTAGACGCACAAACCTCAATATCAACCGGCGTAAACCACCCCGATTGCGGTCATTTCATTCCTGGCTATCGGTTTTTACTATGTGATTATATGTGAACACGCCCTAGCAAAAGTTCCTCCAGGTTTCCCCTCAAAACTTTTCACCGTAAGTACGAGTGGCAACATCGGTAAAACGGTACGACATTTGTGTGAACAGGCCCTAGGTTGGAATAACCATTGATGGTAAAAAGCGTTGCCGTTTGTCGCCGTCCTATTCGAGCGTCGGATATGCCGTTTCGCCTCGCAACTGAGCTTCGCCGCCCTGTTTCTCATATACGCCGTAAAAATTCGATAACAAATCGAGCCACAACGTGATCCGATGCATCTCTTCAGCGGTCAATTCGACGTCATAATGTCCTGATTTGAGAATTTTGTACAGCTTTGACGATCGCGCTCCGACGTGGCCAGGCGTCGAACGAAGTGGGTCGCCATAGTCGTAAAACGCATAGCCTCCCGGCGTATACCGATCTCCCACGAGATGGTTGTACGAGGCGTAAAAATTCCGCTCGATCGGTTCTCGTCCAAGCGACATGGCACCCGCCGCGATACTCTCCGGTTTCGCGTGGCATTCGACACATTTCGCGTCAAGTACGGGCTGAACGAGTTGAGCGTAACTCATCGGACGTGAACCGACAACATCACGAACAGGTTCGGATGCGGGCCGTTGAAACGCCAGTGGTGTGGAGGTGATCGTCGCGGGTGCCTGCTGGCGTGGTTCGTGGCAACCGGTACAACTAATTTTATCATTCGGCTGAGCGTAGGTACCACTTCGCATCGTTTGGACCGCCACCCCATTTTCGTCCAACGCCTGAAAATAGATTTCCGCATTTGCGGGAACGGTAAAATGGGCGGAACCATCTGCCTCGACGGGAACCGTCCCCCACACGCTCCGCGCTAAATTGACCGAATCTTGCGACGAACGTTCACGATATCCCGTTTCGTGTGGGTGATAACCAGACGGAACGCTCATGCAGTAAACCTGAACGATACGCAGTGCGGTGATTTTCGTCTCCGTTCCGTCCGCATTTTTCGGCCATGGAAGCAGACTATCGTATACATTTTGCACGAGCATCTCCGCCGTCGGGCGTTCACCCTCGAATGCCGGTAGCGTGACGAATGGCTGATCAACAATCACATCATTCGGCACAAGCGTCGGAGTGGCGACGGGCATTTTTCTCGTTCGCAACGGAATCGGGGTCGCACAACCAATCTCCGGATCCCGGTACAAAAGTTCACGATTTCCAAATGAGTCGAGTAGATAAATTCCATAATCGCCGCGTACAACGGCACCACCCTGTTGCGATATGCCAGGTTGCATCGAGTAATCGGCCACAGCAATGTACAAATCTTCCGAAAGTGCCCACGGCATTCCCCACACCTGTGCGCCGCCCTGGCTTTCAGGGAAGCCGACATCTGGCGTCAGCCGTTTTACCGGTCCCATGCGATCATCATCTTTGACCTGCGGATCAATCAAAATGAGCGAACCATACGATTGTCCATGGTGGGGACCGCCGGTCGCGACATACTTCGGCGAATCTGGGACCGCACGAACATCCAGTTCGGAATCGGCTCGCAAATGACGCGGCGACCAGTTACCGTGGACCGACCGTGGGTCACGGCCGTCGAGCGACGTCAACCACGGATGGTGGACGATACAGCCGAATCGATCGATATAATCCCATCGTGTCCAGATGATTTTGCCATCATTGGTAACGGATGGATTCCACTCATTGGTTTCGTGGTAACTTAGGCATCGGATTTTTGAACCGTCTGGATTCATATCGAAGAGCGTGTAGTTGGGACAATCGCGACCGCAGCGAAGATATCCACCGCGTCGTTCGGAGATGAACGCCATGCGGCCATTGGGCAGATAACATGGATCGAAATCGTTCCACGTACCGTCCGAGATCATTCGCAAGTCACTTCCATCCGCGTTGCATGTAAAAATATGGTAACAACGACCCGCTTGGGTATGTCCGCGACTCAGATCGAGATGGTCGATATGGGAGGGATCGCCGGTACATTCGCAGAAGGCAAAGGCGATTTTTTGGCCGTCGAACGAAAGATCGGGCGAGAGGAATGAACCGTTTGACAAGGTTTGACCCGCCAATCGCGAATCGCCCTCGACTGTCGAATGTTCGAGAATATTGCGAGCTTCTGGAGCGTATTTTTGGGGATCGAATAGATTTCGAGCGGCGAACAGTCCACCGCCGGCGACCGCTGAACGACCGTAAAATTGGTCACAAATATGGTTGAATTCCGAGCGATGTTTCTTGACGAACAGGAGCTCGTCAAAATCGAGCAATGGATTTTTGAACATCATTGCACGACGTATTTTACAGAGTTCTACAAAGCGGTGGAATATCATTTCCTCGCTGGCTGATTCGAGCGATGGTAGGGGGACCGAAAATTCCGAATCGGATTGTATTTTCCGGGATAATGCGTTCACACGTCGCCACACGATATCGCATGGCGTGCGATCGGTGGGCAGGATTTTCGCTTCTTCTGAAATGATCTCACTGTCAATCGCTTTGTAAAACGCCGATTTATACGAGATTTCCGCTGCCAGCACGTTATATTGCGAAAGTAAATCGCGTTGGTAAACGTCAAGCGTTTCGTTCTCGGCGACCTCGAAGACTTTTTTGGCCACCTCTTCCGAAATGGGCTTGATCAATGGGGCCGCTATCATACCATCGCCACGATCTGCCACGAAGGTTACCGGCCCATCGGCAGCCGTTTTGCAGAGGAGTTCCAGCTCCGCAACGGATGTGAATGGTTGTCCATTCACTTCCGACAAGCCGACAAAGCGAACGAAGCGTCCTGTTTTGGGTGTCGCAAATTCGACTTGATTCGCCGCGTCCCGTTCGGCAAATAGACCAGAGGCTACCGGTTCCCCCCAATCTTCCGTGCAATCAGAGAGATAAAACTCATACTTTCCGATGGTACCATTCGATCCGCCGATACGTGGCTTGTAGACGAACCCCGTGAGACAAAACGGTTCGGTCAGATCAACCGTGAGCGCATGGGGTGGTGGCACGTTATTTTCGCGGTTCGTTCCCGGCGTGGCGACGGGTTGGGGATGCTCACGATTGCAGCCGTAACCATAACCACAACTGATTGGAATTGGATTGGAATTTTTCCCAGACGGTGGCGTGGAGAATTGCGTATGCCACATCGTTTCACGATTTCCATCCATCGCACGCCATGGTTCATAACCGTCATTTGCCGAATCGGCAGAAAGTTGAACCGTTACAATACGCGGCGTTTCAGCCTCGCCAGTACTTGCGTCTGTGGCGTAAGATTTCTCGCCACCAGTTCCGCTTAGGAGGAAAATTCCACTCAAAATCATTCCGCATAGGCGTGGGCCATAAGTCGCGTATCGCATCCGATTCTCCCTATATTTCGATGGGATTATTTCAATTCCGTGGTAGCCATCACTTCCTCCGTTTGGTTATAATGGAGCCAAATGGCAAAAACAAGTTCCACTCACAATCGATACAAAAATGGGGATAGAATGTCATTGATTCGTAAAATCAGTTTGATCAGTTCGATGAGTATGATTATTTTCGCCGCGTTCGCTTATGCGGAAGAGCCGACAACGCTTCGAATGCTCTGTTACAACATTCGCAATGCCAGTGGGTTAGATAACGTCACCGATTACGATCGCACGGCTCAGGTGATGCGTGATGCGCAGCCAGATCTGATTGCCATCCAGGAGCTGGATTGCAAGACGAGGCGGAGTGGGGGTGACGATCGGCTAGCGGAACTGGCACAGCGTACGGGGTTGGTACCGTCGTATGGAGCGGCGATTGAGTATCAGGGAGGGCAGTATGGCGTGGGCATTCTTTCGAAGGAGAAACCGCTTGCCACACGGACAGTTCCATTGCCCGGACGGGAAGAAAAGCGTGTTTTACTGATAGCGGAATTTCCGGAATACGTTTTCTTCTGCACGCATTTCTCGCTTACCGCGGAAGATCGTCTCGCGAGTGTGAGGATCATTGCGGACGAACTAGCGAAATATCCGCAAAAAGCGGTTTTTCTCGCGGGGGATTTGAATTGTGAACCGACCGAGGCACCGATCATCGAACTTCAGAAAAGCTGGAAAATACTCAGCTCAGACGGTATGACTTTTCCAGCGGATGTGCCGGAGATTCGGATTGATTACATTTTGGGAGCGAATCTCCCAGCCTCATGGACGCTTATGAAACATTGCGTCGTGGAGGAAGCGGGAGCGTCCGATCACCGACCGATTTTCGTCCAATTAGAGACCTCTGCTCCATAAAGAGAGATAGCTGTTTCAATCAAAGAGAGGTCGCTTCCAATAAAAAAGGCCCTTTTTGGAAAGATCCAAGAGGGCCAACCATGGGCGATAATGGGCTCGAACCATCGACCTTCTGGGTGTAAACCAGACGCTCTAACCAACTGAGCTAATCGCCCCACTCCGGTGAAATGATAACCGTTTCATCGCGTTCTGACAAGGGGCCGCCGCCATAAAAATTTGTCGGTGTTTCACCCATTACTCACGAGCATGGACGATTTCACTCGTACCCTGCGGTTCCGGACATCGCCATTCTAAGAGCACCGCTTCCGGTGGACAAAACAATCGAAGTGGATTTTGCGCCGCAATGCCGTGGGGCACATGCAGCAGCGTCGAACCTTTTTGGAACATGCCATCCGCAAAGGTGACACCGTGATAACATGGCGTTAACGCGGGGCCGATACCAGGAATGCACATTTGTCCACCATGTGTATGTCCGGCCAGTACCAGTTGTCGAATGGCAAATGAATCGCCGAGTGTGGCGGAAGCCGGTTGAGTTTCGAGTGTTTGAAAACGTTTGGCCCAAACGCGGAATTGATCCGGCGTGTGGGTCAGTACGATCCGCAGATCGAGCGATTTGTCATCGGCGGCAATCGGGAAAGTCTGGGAATTTTTCCATCTTTCGGGTTCATTACCCCATGGCTTTTCATCGCCAATGAGTTCGATTTGCCAAGGACGTTGCGTGGTGTTCGCCGCGGGTAGGGTAAGCTGTTGTGTTTTCCCGCCTAGTGCCGTGAAGCCGCATTCTTCCGTCAAAGCGAGCCGCAGCGCCGCCGTATCGACACGAAAATCGTGGTTTCCGAGCACGAACCAAACGCCGTGCGGAGCCGCGAGCCGGCGCAGTTGTCGCGATAACACCACTCGCCAATCGTCGTGATCCAGAAAATCGCCCGTCAACAGAATCAAATCCGGATTCAACTCCCCCTGAACACGTTCCATGATCGTCGATAACGCCCACTCGTAATACGCCTCCGGGACACCGCCACCGAAATGAAAATCGGTCAGATGTAACAATCGTAATGAACGTGCCGCCCCTTGCGACGATGATCGCGGCTCAGACGCGGAACGCGAAGAAGGGAAGAAAGCCGAATGAACGGATGTCGGAAGGGCAGGGGGGCCGATCTGACGCTGGATAAAATCGAGTTGTAACGATTGACAACCGGGAAAACGCAGCCAAAAAGAGCCGCTCGCTCGAATAGACTGTGTATTCGAACACCGATTGTGTTCGCGGACGATTTCTCGCCAAATTTGTCGATTGCGGCAACGCCATAACCGTGGTCGAATTAACCAGACGAAGATTGCGGTGATGCCTAACGAACACATCACACCCCAGTAGTAACCCAGCCACGGTGAGGCCAGCTCTCCGCCGAGAGTTGGAATATCAAGAAAAGTAAGCAACGGTGGAAATATTTGGCAAATACACCCCAAGCAGACACATTCCCATGCACTGAACGGTTCGTTTCCTATGGTGGCACACTGAACCAGAGTCGGAATCGCTCGAAGCGTATCATACGTGTGGATGAATAACAGAAGCGGCATCACGCCTAGAATCACAAAAACGAGATAGGTCAAACGATGCGTCAAACAATGGCTCCACGTTGTCGCATGGAGGCAGTTAATGACACGAAACCACGTGGCACAGTGACCAATCATCGTCAACATGGTGGTGAGGAGAATCGCTCCAAGTAACCAATAGAAGTTCATGGATCGACCCTCCCGAAACGGACCACACTAGTTTGAAGACCGCAAATTAGGTGCCCAAAACCGGTCCGGATGTTGAACCGGCTCGGGTTCATCCCATCGTGAATGCCCCGTTGCCGAATCCCTGCCATCGCTTTACAGCTGATGGTTCAGACCCCGTAATGGCGGTCCGCTGACGGTTGAGGCCGGTACCATCGGCTCAGCACTGGTACCGGGTTCATATTACAGATTTTCGCAAACGAGATCACCGACTTCACGAGTTCCGTAACCCATTTTGCCAGCCGCTTGGCTCTTCATCTTCGTGCCCGTGACGGTCATGATTGATTTCATCACACGCCCGGCCGCCTTCGTGTAGCCGGCGTTATCGAGCATCATGGCGACACCCGCGATCGTGGCGATCGGATTGATCACGTTCAGACCAGTGTATTTCGGCGCGGAACCACCCATCGGCTCAAACATGCTCACACCGCCCTCTGGATTGATATTGCCGCCCGCCGCAACGCCCATACCACCTTGCAGAATACCCGCCAAGTCAGTGATGATATCGCCAAACATATTGGTCGTGACAATCACATCGTAATGCTCCGGATTCTTGACCATCCACATGCAGCAAGCGTCTACGTGGTTGTAATCGAGTTCAATGTCGGGATATTCCGCGCCGACCTCTTGGAATGTCCGCCACCACAAATCGTGGCCATAGGTCAGAACATTCGTCTTGGCGACGAGCGTCAAGCGTTTTTTCTTATTGCGGCGACGGGTGTATTCGAACGCCCAACGAATGCAGCGTTCCGTCCCTTTACGGGTGTAGACCGCCGTCTGCGTAGCTACTTCCATCGGAGTGCCTTTGTGCATCCAACCACCGATACCACCGTACATATCCTCGGTATTTTCGCGGACGACGACGAAGTCGAGATCATCCGGTGTTTTGTCTTTGAGTGGTGAATCGACACCTGGGAACAGTTTGACAGGACGCAGATTGATGTACTGGTCGTAACGAAAACGCATCGCGAGCAGGATACCGCGTTCGAGCACGCCCGGCTGGACTTTCGGGTGACCAATGGCACCGAGAAGAATCGCGTTGTATTTGGCGAGTTCGTCGAGTTCTCCTGGCAGAAAGCATTCGCCCGTCTTGAGGTAACGCTCACCACCGATATCGAAATCTTGCGTCTCGACGTTAATGCCTTCGAGCTTGGCGATTGCGTTGAGTACTTTCGCACCTTCCGCGACCACTTCCGGGCCTGTACCGTCACCACCCACCAGAGCTACTTTGAACAGATCACTCACCGCAATTCTCCTTGTCTATGCTATTCCATTTGGATTTTGTGAGCTTGGAACATGTTGTGGGACTCATGGTGTTCGGGGACACTTCTGTGTCCGGAAACACCCCATATACGGCTCAACCGATTCGGCTTTCTCAAATACCGTCTCCGTTAGAACAGAACCCACACCTCCATTTTATCAAATAATCCTATTTCTCACAGGGGCGGTTCCCCAAGATTACCATAGGACGAAAATATTCGAGGCCAGCACACTTTGGAGTTGGGACCACAGCGGATTGAAGGGCGGACCCCGCTTACCCACGATACGTTGCCGTTGCAGGTGCCCATCGCTCGGTGAAACCGTTTGGGAGAAAACCTGTCCGATGTTTGTTGGTGAATTTCGTGGGGTGTGATCGTTCGGTAGGCATTTCCGTTAAGCCGTTTCCATTGGTTTCCAAATGATCCACAGGATGTACGCGACATAGCTGATCACAAGTATCCAACCTTCCCAACGTTGAATCGTACCATGAACCGCGTTTCCATTTGGATCGTTGGAGAGATTTTCGCGTGCGATACGATGGCGAAATTGGTACAAAAATGGCCAACAAACACCAAAAAGAAGCAGGGTGACTACAGTGACCATGACGCCATCACGGTAGAGAAATTCCCGGCTGACCGTAAACGGGTAGATCAGTCCCGAGACACCGACGACCGCGAGTGCGTTAAATAAGTTTGATCCGATGATATTGCCCAATACCAAATCGTTTTGGTGCTTTCGTGCGGCGGCAATTGACGAGGCAAATTCCGGAAGCGACGTGCCCAATGCGATGACGGTCAATCCGATAATCAGATCGCTTACTCCCAGCTGTTGAGCGATATTGACCGCACCCCAAACGAGAAATCGCGAGCTGATGATCATCGCGACCAGTCCGATAACGATCCACATCACCGATCGGCCCACGGTGGACTGCGGCTGTGACGATCGATTTTGTTCGTGATCCTGTTCTAATGGATCACCACGATGACGATAAGATTCTCGAACCATCCAAAATAGCAAAGCGGAAAACGCGGCCAATAGAATCGCAGCATCCCATCGACTGCACTCACCATCAATGAATAAGCTCAACGACAGCAACGTCACAACTATTAAAATCGGTAGCTCGCGAATGATGATGCGTGAACTGACTGTGATCGGAGTCATGATCGCGGTGACACCCAGAATCACGGCAATGTTTGCAATGTTCGATCCGTAAGCATTGCCTAACGCGATGCCGGAATTTTTTTCTAACGAAGCTAGAGTGGAAACAATTAGTTCGGGTGCGGAGGTTCCTAATCCCACAATGATCATTCCGACGATTAGTGGTGCGACGCCTAATAATCGCGCCAATGCCGCCGCACTATCCACGAAACGATCTGCGCTCCAGGCCAGGACGAGCAGACTACCCAAAATTGCCGCGAACGAAAGCGTCATCATGAAAGTTTTTTCCAGTGGATATAAATTTCGTGAAAAATAGGACAGATTGGAATGGAATTATCCACATTTGCCAATAAAAACACCAACACGGCCATGTGCCAACGCAAAATTCAAGGAATCAAAGAGAGTATCTAACTCCTAAGGCGAGCGTACCATAAAGAATCCCCTTGATTCGGTCAAGTTCATCTGCATTCATGAAGTTGACTGTAGATTAGGGCGTGTTCACGTAAGTTACATATCTATTAGACCAACCGGCTGTACAAGCGTTAGGTAGGCGGCACCAGTGTCAGGTAAAAAATTCAAAAAAGTTTGTACATTTCCAGCGAAAATGCTTTTTCGTAAAACTTTTTACTAGACATACAAACTTCAATACCAACCGACATAAACCGTTCCGATTGAGTCATTTCATTCTTGGCTATCGGCTTTTACTGTATAATTATATGTGAACATATCCTAGGAATCCGATTACGGAGAAAATCAAGATAAACGCTCGCTTTGTCCGTCAGATTCATCGTATCCCCTTTGCGGATCGGTCGACCCTTGTCGTGAGAGCTTGTTTCTCAAGAAGCCCCCAAGGATTGCTTGCCGTAAAATAACCTTAAATGCGGATGCAACTCACCTCCTGTGTTGCATATTGCATGTATATAATAAACATAATCATTGCAATATGCAATACTTCGCAAATAAATCAATTGGTTGATAGATGATGTCTATATTAACATAGTCATTGTTTGGAGCACCTGCCTTGAACGGAGATAGATGAAGTGAATATTTTAATCGTGGATGACGAAGCAAACATTCGTAAAACGGTTGGGCTATACTTGAAATCGGCAAAACATTCGTGCGTCATGGCCGCTACGGCGGACGAGGCGATTTCCTGTGCCCAAAAAGATCGTTTTGACGCGGCGTTTCTCGATTTACGCCTCGGTGTTGATAATGGTCTGAATATTATTACGCCGTTGCTTGACAAACAAGACGATCTGAAAATTGTGATTATGACAGCCTATTCTTCCGTTGATACCGCCGTTGAAGCGATGAAATTAGGGGCCTTTGACTACATTGCCAAACCATTCAAACCGGCCCAAATTGATTTCATTCTTGAAAAAATCGAAAAAATCCGGCAGATGGAAAACCGGCTTTCCACACTTGATTCTGATTTAAAGTCACAACAACCAAATTCGATTTTTCATTCTCGGAATCCGGGAATGTGTTCTCTTCTGGAGATGGCACGTCAGGTGGCCGAAACGGAGGCGATAGTCCTTTTGCGAGACGAAAGCGGAACAGGAAAAACGGTACTTGCTAGGGCTATTCATCAGTGGAGTCATCGGGCAAAGGCTCCTTTCGGAGTAGTTTCAGCCCCCTCTCTTTCTCCTGAATTGTTATCCAGTGAGTTATTCGGACATGTGCGGGGCGCTTTTACAGGAGCCGTTCAAAGTCAACAGGGACGTATTGAGGCGTGTGACCACGGGACCCTTTTTTTAGACGAAATCGGTGATCTTCCGATGGAAATTCAGCCGAAATTGCTTCGTTTTCTACAAGAGAAAGAATATGAACGTGTGGGTGAGACGGAAACACGTCGGGCAGATGTTCGAATTATTGCCGCAACGAACGTTGATTTGGAAAAAGCCGTTGGAGAAAAACGATTTCGAGAAGACTTGTATTTTCGACTCAATGTCTTTCCGCTGACGCTTCCGCCACTGCGCAGTCGTTTGGAGGATATAGACGCGTTGGCAGATGGAATACTTGCCTTTTTTGCTCGGATCTACCATAAAAAGATGGTCCGTTTGGCGGAAGAGACGCGACGTGTTTTTCGGAATTATACCTGGCCTGGAAACCTTCGGGAACTTCGCAACGTGGTGGAGCGGGGGGTGATTCTCTCAAAAGGTCAGGAAATTGGCAGAAACTGTTTGCCGGAATCGCTTTATCAAGGTGACGACATTTCCATTCCTGATGAGGACGACAAGGATGAATCGCTGGCGGCCATGGAAAAACGACATATAAAAAAGATACTTGAAAACGCCTCTTCCTTTCAGGAAGCGTCGCAAAGACTGGGGATTGATCAGGCAACACTATGGCGAAAAAGAAAATTGTACGAATTGTAAAATGCAATAGGTCGAAACTTTTTGATGCCAAATGCAAGAAATTCGAGCCTAATGGGGTTTAATTCGGTGTTTTTTCGATTTGGCACGTCTTTTGCATTAAGACTCTACAGAAAGGAATGGTCATGAATATCAGACAAAAATTTTTAATTGGTTTTGCCTTTCTGGTGATTGCCGTAAGTGTTGTCGGAGCCTTCATGTTGAATCAAGTCGGAAAACTTGGCCGAACGGTTGATGTCACTTTAAAAGAAAACTATCAAAGTGTCATCATTTGCCAAAAGGTCAACGAGGCTCTTGAGCGAATCGACAGCGGAATTCTTTTTTTGTTGACCGACGACAAACATTTTGAGGAAGATTTCTTTACGAATCAAATAGCGATTATCCATAATCAGTGGACATTGGAAATGAATAATATCACAGTGCCGACTGAAGCAGAACGAACGGAAAAAGTCCAAACACTTTTAAAGGAATATCTTAACCTTGTTTCCTTGGTAACGGATACTTCCATTACGAAGGAGACGAGAAGTCTTGAATATCGAAAAAAGGTGTATCCGCTCTTTCTGGAGCTTAAAAAAGAAGTGGGAGGGATTCTTGAAATCAATCAGGAGAATATGGCACAAGCAAACAATTTAGCGAGGTCGAAAGCCTACCGGCTTCATTGGCAAGGGATTGTACTGTTGGTCGCCTCCGCCCTGTTTATTTTATGTTTTTCCATGATTTTAATAAACTGGATTCAAAATCCATTGAAGAAACTGATCCATATGACCAATGAAATTGCGGAAGGAAACTACGACCTTTCGCTTGATTCGATATCCAACGATGAAATTGGGCAGCTTGCTCGTTCATTCAATACGATGACGATTGCTCTTCGTGACGCCAAACGACAACTGATGCAAAAATTGTATTGTTCCAAACGAATGAACAAAGATGTCTTCGATAAACTTCCCGCACCCATAACCGTTATTGATCTTCAAACGGAAACGGTAGATGTGACGACTCAAAAAGCGGCACAATATTTTGGATTTACAGAGGGGAAAAAAATCGAAGATATTTCTAGCGAATGGTTTCATCGTTATGTTAAAAAAGTGCGGGAAACGGGCGTTATTTATGAGGCGAACGGCCAAGACGACATGATACAAAAATTTATCGACGGACGGGAATACTTTTTCCAACCAACGGTGATTCCCATACCACCAGGAGGAACGCCCGAACAAATCATAGCGGTAGGAATCATTTTACGAGATGTGACGATGGCCCACGAGCAGATGGAACTGAAAAAAAGTGTTATTTCCACGGTTTCCCATCAGTTGAAAACGCCTCTTACCAGTCTCCAAATGTCCATCTATTTACTTTTGGAAGAAAAATGCGGTTCACTCACGCCGGAGCAGGTCGATTTACTTCTGACGATGCGAGAAGAAAGTCAGCGTCTGACTGATATCATCGGCGACCTGCTTGATTTGAACCAAGCTTCCAGCTTGGGCAATTTGCCCTATGAAACGAAAGGGGTGAACGAGTTGATTTCCGATGCGGCTGACCGATTTTCTGCCGAATGTCAATCGCGTTCTATACAGATCGAAACGGTTCCTGATCCGACCGCTACCATAGTATCGGTGGTTCGAAACCGAATCGAATATGTTTTCGACAATTTAATAGCAAACGCAATTCGTTTTACATCGCCGGGAGGTAAGATCGTTTTGTCCGCGGTGAACAAAAATCATGTTGTCGAATTTTCTGTTGCCGATTCCGGAAGTGGAATGTCGGAGGAGGTTATAAAACATATCTTTGAGCCATTTTACAGAGGTCCAGGTCAAGAGTCGATCAGCGGTGTTGGTCTCGGGCTTTCCATTGTCAAAGAGATTGTTACTGTCCATGGCGGCGATGTCAAAGTGCAAAGTCAAGAAAATGAAGGAACCATCATGACCTTTACCATCCCCCTAACTACGGGAGAAAAATTATGTTATTAATTGCGTCAGTAACGACGCTTTTTTGCGCCGTTTACTTGTGTTACGTGATTGCTAGACCAGAAAAATTTTGAGGTCAGTTCATGAATATCCTATTATGTGTTGGGGTTATTGGGATTGCCGTCGCAATTTCCATTCCCTTGGGACGCTGGATGTTTTACGTCATGTGTCCTTCCCAAGAAACACGTTTTGAGAAATTACTTCAAAAGACGATTGGAAAATACTCACAAAAGGACCAAAATTGGAAGCAATACGGCCTTGCCCTAATGCTATTCAATTTGTTGATGTTTACTTTTGTCTGGATGGTGTTGTCTTTGCAGCATGATTTACCACTCAATCCGGATGGTCAAGAAGGGATATCGTCCGATCTGATATACAATACGGTCGCTTCGTTCACGACCAATACGAACCTGCAACATTACTCGGGGGAATCGACCTTGAGTTATTGCTCGCAAATATTTGGTCTAATGTGGCTTCAGTTTGTTAGCGCGGCGACGGGATTGGCTACCGTTACAGCGGTTGCCAGATGGCTTGGCAACACAAAATTCCCGAACAATTTTTATTGTGATCTTGGACGCGCGACCTTTGGTATTTTGCTGCCACTAGCGACGATAGTTGCTTTGTTATTGGTATTATGCGGTATTCCAATGACCTTCGAAGGAGCGGCGGTTATCCAAACATTAGAGGGTGTTACCCAAACCATTGCCAGAGGTCCCGTTGCTGCTTTTGTGTCGATCAAGCAGCTTGGAACGAACGGAGGCGGTTTTTTTGGACCCAATTCGACCCATCCGTTGGAAAACGTTAATTTCTACAGCAATCTGGTCGAAACCCTTTCCATGATAATCATTCCCATGGCATGCGTATGGCTTTTTGGATACATTACGAACCGAAAAGCCCACGTGCGAATCATTTTTAGTGTCATGCTTGCTTTTTTAGTGGTAAAACTCGGATTAGCCGTCTATTGGGAACAAGCTCCGACACCGGCTCTTGAAGGACTGGCGGTTACTCAAAACGCCAATCTCGAAGGAAAAGAGCTACGTTTTGGCGCAGTGCAAAGTCCCCTATGGGCCACTTTCACAACATGCACCAGCAATGGTTCGGTCAACAGTATGCATTCGAGTCTGAATCCATTGACCAGTCTCATTCCTTTGGCTGGGATGTGGCTGAATACAACGTTCGGTGGAATAGGCGTTGGATTTCTCGGATTGTTTGCCTATATCGTTGTTGCCGTTTTTATTTCGGGTATGATGGTGGGACGCACGCCTGAGTATCTTGGTAAAAAGGTGGAAACTCGGGAAATGAAAATGGCGATTCCCATGCTGCTATTGCATCCGCTGTGTATTCTGTTAGGCGTTGCGATTTTCTGCGTCATTCCTTCCTGGGGACGTGATACCGTTTTGAATTCTGGACCGCATGGTTTTACGGAAATACTTTATGAATTTACAAGCGCTTCTGCCAACAATGGGTCCGGTTTTGAAGGTCTTGGCGACAATACAGTTCCTTGGAATATCGCCACGGGAATCGTCATGTTGCTGGGACGATTCATTCCCATTTTAATTTCTTTGGCGATCGCGGGCAGCCTTTTTGCCAAAAAAGAGGTACCCGAAACGATCGGAACCTTGAAAACCGATACCCCCCTCTTTGGCGTTGTTTTGATGGGAACGTTAGTTTTTATCGGCGCATTGCTCTTTTTGCCCGTCGCGGTATTGGGCCCAATCGCCGAGCACTTTGGTTTGATAGGATGGTGAAAGTCGTGAGTAAAAGTAAAATGTCTCGAAAAAAAAGTCGAAAGACAACCATTTTCGATCCTGCTTTAATGCGTGTGGCTTTACGACAATCCTTTATCATGCTCAATCCGGTAAGGATGGCTCGTAATCCGGTCATGTTCGTTACCGAAATGGGTGCGATATTGACAACATTCGTATGGCTGGCGGAGCGTTTTAGTTTTTACAATGGGGCCGTTTCCTTGATTTTGTGGGCAACGTTGCTCTTTGCGAATTTTGCGGAGGCGTTGGCCGAAGCTCGTGGAAAGGCCCAGGCCGACAGCTTAAAAGAAAGTCGTAAGACGACTCCGACTCACTTGGTTTCCCCTTCTGGAGAAGTTCATTCCATCAGTTCTGATGAACTAAAAGCGGGAGATGTCGTTTTGGTTTTGGCTGGAGAAATGATTCCCGGCGATGGTGAAGTCATTGAAGGAATCGCCAGTGTCGACGAATCGGCCATTACCGGGGAATCGGCTCCGGTCGTTCGAGAAGCGGGAACTGATTTTTCCGGCGTTACCGGCGGAACAAAAGTCCTTTCCGACGAGATAAAAGTTCGGATAACGGCAGAAGCGGGAGAATCGTTTCTCGACCGAATGATCGGTTTGGTGGAAGGCGCCGTCCGGCAGAAAACTCCGAATGAATTGGCATTAACGGTGACACTTGCCGGTTTGACGCTCGGTTTTCTTTTGGTCGCGGCAACTCTCTATCCAATTGCCTGTTATTTTGATGTTGTCATCCCTTTGCCGACGCTGATAGCCCTATTGGTTTGCTTGATCCCGACAACCATTGGAGCCCTTTTGGCGGCGATTGGTTTAGCGGGAATGGATCGGGCACTGGCCGCTAACGTAATGGCCAAAAGCGGAAAAGCGGTTGAATTGGCTGGTGATATCGATACTCTTCTTCTGGATAAAACTGGGACGATCACCGTTGGAAACCGACAAGCAAGTGAATTTTATCCGGTAAATGGCGTGACAACGGAAGAACTTATGATCGCTTCCATGCAAGCCAGCTTTGGTGATGCTACTTCCGAGGGAAAGTCCATTCTCGAATTAGGGAAAAAACGTTTGAAAGAGAAGTCGCCCATTAGTAACAGATCGGGCAGGATCATCGAATTTTCGGCTCAGACCCGTTTGTCCGGCATTGATTTCGAGGGATATGAGTATCGTAAAGGAGCATACGATGCGGTGATTTCACAAGCGGAATTTATTCCTAGTGACCTTTCTCCCATCGTAGAGAGTATAGCGTGTCGCGGAAGCACGCCGCTGGTCATTATGGAGAACCGTAAAATCCTCGGTGCAGTCGCTCTTTCCGACACGCTCAAAGTGGGCATTCAGGATCGATTTGCTCGCCTTCGTGCCATGGGATTGCGTGTCGTCATGGTTACGGGAGATAATCCATTGACCGCGAAAGCGATTGCCCAGGAGGCGGGGGTGGACGATTTTATTGCCGAAGCAAGACCGGAAGACAAACTTGATTATATTCGACGAGAACAATCGAACGGACGTCTCGTTGCCATGATGGGCGACGGAACCAACGATGCGCCTGCTCTTGCGCAGGCCGATATCGGTATAGCCATGAATTCTGGAACACAAGCCGCCAAAGAAGCGGGAAATATGGTCGATCTTGACAGCGACCCGACAAAACTGATCGAAATCATCGAAATCGGCAAACAGCTTTTGATGACTCGTGGAGCGCTGACTACATTTTCCATCGCAAACGATATGGCCAAATACTTTGCGATTTTGCCCGCTATCTTTGTTTTGGCTATTCCTGAACTTTCGGTTCTCAATATCATGGGATTGTCTACACCAGCAAGCGCGATTTTGTCAGCGTTGATTTTTAACGCGATCATTATTCCGATATTAATTCCCATTGCTTTGAGGGGAGTAAAATATCGCCCCATGGGTGCCAGGGCAATCGCACACTAACTTGTTGTCAAGCCAATGACTTGCGCGAGGAAGCCGACATTCCAGCCGGCCATGCGACGTTTCATGGCGATGCTTTCTTTGTAGGTGTTTTGCTTTAAAAGCGAAA
>JAQVKF010000238.1 GCA_028694795.1 Thermoguttaceae bacterium
TTCCTGAATCTCTTTCATTCTTTCAAGCTCCCGCCAGGTTTCGGTATAAACCACGGAAGCTTAAAAACTATCACAAACTTCTTTGCCGCGCTACCCCAAACCGCCTAAAGTGCGCGATAGCCCTGGGTTCCGTACGGTCTGGATCCGCTGCAATTCGCTTCCCAATCGTTGCACCGATCGCCAAAATGGAACACTGTCGTGGTACCCGCGCGGCACGTATATTCACACGGTGCTTCTGTTGGCAATACATACGCCGCGTCTTCTCCAAATTGTCTCGTTAGTTCTTCTCGATCTTGTTCATTCAAACGTCTAATGAAATTTTGTACACTTTCCCAGTTAACACGGGTGATGGGATATTGATCCTGCGGTTCCTGCGGCGGCTGGATGGTCACGCGGCGAAAATTGTCCCCGCCACTTTCAAAAGAAACGTCCGGAATCTCCCCACCGAGAATTTCAATGGGGGGGATTGGTCGGTTCCATCAATGCTTGATCTGTCTCACCCATGACCTTTTTCCAGGTATCGCGTGTCACCTCGAATGTTCCCATGTAAAATGGATGCGTCAATACAACGCGGCGCGATTTGCCAGGAACATATTCCCCCGGGCCACGTAGTTCAATCTGTTTCGAGAAAAATTCGCCTTGGGGAACGAGCCGAAAATCAATCCCCGTACTATTTTTCCACGAAATGGGATGCGATGTACTGACCACTGTCTTCTGTGCCGCTATCGCCGCTTGCTCTTCCGTCGTCTATTGAATCTTCGGGGTTTGTGGTGCGGGGTGTAAAATCACCAATCGAAAACCGACATCCGCTTGACGGTATGTCGCCTCTTCGGGCTGCGGACTCCACCGCAGGCTGCGGCCACCGTATCGGACCAGCCGCTGCCGCAGGCCACACCTTGCGATGGCTCGTGACCTGACGTACACCACTCACGTACATTGCCGTGTAAATCGTAAATGCCCCATGGCGACGGCGCAAATCGTCCGACTGACGCTGTATATATGAATATATATTCACTGGATATGTTGTCTGAATGGATGTTTCCCGGTGGAATGTCGATCTCTGTGATCGCTCGTTGATCCGGTAAATTCCCATATTTGACGATTTCCGATGGCTTGTCTACGAAACTAGTTTTATGTTCACTTTCTGTGTGGAAAGTATACTTCCATTGGGCCTCCGTCGGCAGTGCGTAACGAGCGTTCGGACCGAAATTCCTGTGAAGTTCATCGCTCGTGGCTTGATTAAGCCACGCAATAAACGCCTCCGCATCCTCATGGCTTACACAGACGACCGGCATGTGGTCTCGCTGCTTAAACCCAGGTCGTTGCCAGTGGTATCCCGCCGCAATGTGCCAAGCTCCTTTCTGAAAAACTAAAGCGGAATCTTTCCGATTCGCCGTCGTTTCGTAATGCGTCGCATTGACAAAAGATTGGAAGGAACGAAACGTCAGCTCATATTGTGCCATGTAAAACGACTCGTCTAAACCGCCGGATTCCACCGTCGCGTATGGATGTTGGCTCCGCCGCGGGGCTTGGCATATCCGTTGAGGCTGTGGACGCCGCTGTCGAGTTTTCGCTCCGTGTGTTGGTATTGTTCGTGTTTGAGGCCGCGAGGATGAGTTGGAAGGGTATGCCGAAAGCGTTTTTCCATGTAATCGGACGTGTGGTGGTCACAACGCTCCGTTGCCGCGTGATCGCCTCCTGCATGTCGGTTTCTATTTTTTGCGGCACATAAATTGCCAATCGAACACCCGTACTTGGAAGCGATGCCAAGGGAGCCTCGCTGCTTCGGAATGCGGAGCGGCTTAAAGAGGGGGGGGAGTGTAAATCTCTACCACGAAGGACATGTCCCTTTCCGTCGAGCGGACCGGTTGGATCGGTTCGGCTGATTCCCTTTTCCTCTGGAAATTCCACGAACCAATCGGCACACCATTCAGCCACGTTGCCATGGCATGCGTACAGCCCCCAAGCGTTCGGAAGGTAGGAACCGACCTTGCGAGTCGAGGAGAACGCGGCGGTTCGATCCTGCATATTGATGAATCGGCTGGTCACGTTGTTTCCAAAATGGTACGCCGTGGTGGTACAGTCATTTAATTTAGCAATTTCCTCGATGAAGATATTCCAGGATTGCATTTTCGAGATTTGGCGAATGTGGCAATACGTCCACTAACGCACGTTTCATATTCGCCAAGTCTTTTCGATGGGATTCAAATCCGGACTGTACGGTGGCAAAAATAATACGCGTAGATTATATTTATGAGCCAGATGACGCAGTCTCTTTTTCGGATGAAACGACGTATTGTCCATCATGACAGTCGTATCTTTTGGAATACATTGGAGAAGCGACTTGCGAAATTATTCGACGAAAAGATGACTCGTCCTGTTTTTCGCGTAACACCGCGACGCCACCATATTTCTGTCGATTTTCGCGGCAATGACGTTTGTTCTTTGGAATTTTCGTCCACGTTTAACGTCATCGACTTTTGTGCCGCGCGGAGCACGACCACGCTCACGAACCAAGCATGGATCCACGCCGCTCTCGTCCATATAGACTCGTTTTTCTTTGGGGATTTGGCCACATTCTTTACGAATTTGGCCCGTTTTTCTTCGGATTTTTCGGCGTAAGTGAACGTCTTTTTTTAAGAGTAATTTTCATCTTTTTCAGGGCGTAAAACACCGCTGGAATACTGCACTGAAACAACGCGGCAAGTTCCGAAAGATAGGCGTCCGGCTTCTTTTCGACCGCTTTGCGCAGAGCCTCTTTATCGATCTTTCGTTGTCGTAACCTGAACACATATTCAGGTATCACTGAACCGGTTTCACGGAGTAGTTTCACCCACGCGTTGTGGGTCTTGCGATCAATCCCGAACACCGCCTTGAGCTGTTTGAATGTAGCATCACCTTCTTTGAAAACGATGGCTCGTTCTCTAGGGCGTGTTCACATCATTCGGCGTAGCAATTCGCTGGTAATGGCAAGGAGGATGAAAGCGAGATACATGATATCCGACTTATCATAGCGTGTAAAAACGCGGCGAGGTGTCAGAACCGTCTACGAAAACTTTTTACCTGGCGCTGGTGCTGCCAACTCGGTAAAATGGCCGCCGATGCGGTCACTCCGTTCCCGGCATTCGTCGATCTACGGATTTTTTACCCGACGTTGGTGCTGCCAACTCGGTAAAATGACCGCCGATGCGGTCACTCCGTTCCCGGTATTCGTCGGTTTATAAGATTTTTACCTGACATTGGTGCTGCCAATTCACACGGTGTCCCTGCGGGCCATCGTTCAGATGGCCTTTCGACAACATCAACGCAACCGGAAGCGTGTCATTTGCGACGATCACATGGAGTTTGATGTTTTCACCCCACGTGTTTTATCGATCAAGTGTCTTTCGTTTTTTTAAGGCGCCGCTGCCATCAGGATGGACTTTCATACAGCGACTGTCGAGTGACAACGCGGAGGTGTCCACATGGAGCTTCAGCCATTTTGGAGAGTCTCTAAAAGATGGAATCATACACCATTTCGGACCATCGAAGCATCCGCATGTACATTACAAAATAACGCATGTACACTGTGTTCCAGTTGCCAAATTCCTTCGGCAACGCACGCCATTTGCAGCCGTTTTCCACCACGTAGAGCAGGATTTTTACCTGTCCCAGCCAACACACTTACGCTCACGATTTTTCGTTGCAAAATCGCTCTACTCCAGGGCCTCGATCCGAACCATTGCCGACGTTGATAAACATTTCATCGTAAAATGATCAATCTGTACACTACCCCGAGACTTAGGGAAAACGTGTTTGATTTTTTCAAATGGTTGCTTTGTCATTTTCATACCGATACCATCGGCTAGTTGGCAATTTTTCTATCATGATGATGTGAACACGCCCTAGGAGAATCTCTGTCATCGAAAAGCCTCCAACGAATCATGGAAGGGGAATGGATACTTTTTACGGTGCGAGACCGAATGGCGTCGTCACATGGACCGCAGATGGGGTTACCTGTCCTTTGGCCAGCGGCTTCGTTTTTTAGCGAGAATCGTTTGCATCGCTTGCACTTCATCCTCGGTTAGCTCTCGTTTTTTGGCCAAATGCAGCAAAAGCGGCGCTAAATTGTGCCCCGCAATTTCATCGAGCAGGTGGAAAAAACGACCTCGTGTCTGTTTGCGTGTCACCAACGGCTGATAAGTCGCGGGATGTTCGGGAAGACGCTGCACCAGGCCCTTTGCAATCATGCGATTGATCCGCGTTTGTACCGCTTGAACACTCGGACTGCCGTTTTCATCCGCCAAAATCGACTGGATTTGTGACAGTGTACGTTTGCCTTTTTGCCAAAGAATCTCTAACAGCTGCGTTTCGCCCGACGAAATTTGGTTAATGGCCGCTTTGGTCTCATTGGAAGATGTGGGTTTCATCTGTGATCTCTCCCTCTGGTTGAATGGTGCATTCGACGATGTTATATTGGCTTTGTGGGACTTTGATCCTAGAATACGTATTTCGCTTGATACGGATTCCAACGAAATTTGGACTATGGGGAACATACCAGCGTCTTGGTACGCTGAATCCCCAATGGGCCAAAACGCCCTGTTTTTCCTATCCTGTTTTCGATTGTGATCCAGTCCCAAGTCTCGTCTCTTACGATGATACTACGTTGTATTGTGTAAGTCAACCAAAAAATAAAATTTCGGACCCAAAGTAGAAGGGGAAGCGTCGAAAGATGAAACGAGAGTTAGGTGTCATTATATATCCGTACTATTGGATGAGGTGTTTTTATGTTCGATTTTTCGTTGCAGCATCGCTTTTGAGCAGACCCCCTGTCTCATTTTCAACTGAAATGGGGGATAGAAATCATCGGTGTCGCATGGGATATGTACCTTTGTTGTGTGGAATTTGCCTTTGGAGCAGCGTGGTGTGGATGGACAAAACGTCCGCCATGGAGGTTTCGCTTCCCAAAGATCGTGTTTTTTATGTGACCGATTTTGGCGCGGTCGGCGACGGAACCACGCTCTGTACAGAGGCGATTCAGCGAGCGGTGGATATGTGCAGTGAAACAGGTGGAGGGACGGTACGGCTTACCCCGGGCGTTTATCGAAGTGGAACCATTCGCTTGAAAGACCACGTTTGCCTTTTGCTCGATGCGACCGCCGTATTGCTCGGCAGTACGGATCCCGCCGATTATCCGGAGATACCACGGACAAATATTCGTGGAAACCCCGTGTTTAGCGCGGGATTTCTCATTTACGCGGACGGTGCAAAGCATGTGTCGATCGAAGGAGCCGGTGAAATTAATGGGAACGGTCCCGCTTTTTGGGAAGATGAGCTGATCAATGTGTATGTCAGGCGTCCCAAAGCGTTTCGACCGCGTGCGTTGGTGGGATGGATTGAATGCGAGTCGGTACTGGTTCGGGACGTTC
>JAQVKF010000239.1 GCA_028694795.1 Thermoguttaceae bacterium
ATTCACAACGTTGCGAATCATTTCCTATTTAGGATGTAAACGATTCCAGTCACGCCACGCATTCCAACGTTAGAATAGTCGATTTCGAGATCGCCACGTTCCAGCAGTGTGTCGATGGCGGGAGTCAGTTCTTTGGAAGAAACGTGCAAAGTCCTGAGTAACATGGATCGTGGCATCGGCTTTTTCACGATTCGGAGTTTATCGAGAATGCGGGTGCACAGCGTCATCGTTGGGCTGGACGCGGAATATCGATTGGCAAACCAGAGCATCCGCTTGGTGGTGTGCAGGACGATTTTGGAACATAAGTCGATATCCGTTTTAGAGATACGCAAGGAAGTGATATCTCCCAAAAAATCGTAATATCGCGAAGCGGCGCAAATGAGTGCGAGTTTGCGGGTTTGTTCGCTCACACGCCCCCAGACGGACAATTTGACGTTATCGTCTGCGAATCCCGCTCGACTGCATTCGCTGTCCGCCAAAGCGTCCAATTCACGAATGGCCGTGACGGCGTCAGCGGAATAGGTGACCGTGAAAGGAGATTTTTGATCGGTTATGGGGTTAAAATTAGCCCACCATTTGGCGTATTCCACTATTCGTTCGGGGATGGGTTCGCGTTTTCGATAGTTGGTTGGGGCACGATTGCCGCCATCGACGATAAAAAGGCGTGACAGGAATCCGTTAGAAAGCATTTTTTCGTTCATCGCTCCGTAATATAATTTGGGGACGGCGGTTCCAAACAGGCAGACGCACGGTTGATCGTAAACGACGGTTTTTTCCTGTTTGGCGAGAGTTCGTTGGACGGAAACATTCGAGGAATCGCTGTAAAGAGACAATAACGCTCCCATGATGGACTCTTTGGCGGGATTTTTACCCGACGCGATTTCAGACAGCATCACGGAAAGTTCGTCCGTATGATGCAGCCGGTTGAGAGATCGATTTAACGAATCGAGCAATCCTTCCCCAGAGCCGATTTTACCGCCGATATAGTGATGCAATCCGGCGGCAGTCAAAATTTGCATGGAGACGGAACGTGGAAAATCCTTACCAGATGCCGAATTTGCCAATCCCATGACGTAGATATTGGTACGACAATTCATTTCATCGCAAATACGCCGTCCCGCGAGACAACCTACGAGTGCAATCGCTCCGGCAAAAGCGAGTTGCCGATGCGGTCGCTTCGCTTTCGGCATCGGCTTACAAGTGATGGCCGGGAGCTGTCGGTAACCGTCCGAACGCATCATTCATGCCATTTTACCGAGTTGGCAGCACCAGCGTCGGGTAAAAAGTTTTCGTAGACGGTTCTGACGCCTCATCGTGTTTTTACCCGTGATGATAAATTGGATATGGTATATTTTGTGTTCGCCTCCTTGCCATTACCCGCGAATGGCTACGCCGAATGATGTGAACACGCCCTAGTACCCCGGCAATTGCGAAAACGTTGACCATCTCGCTGTCCCAACTAGGGCGTGTTCACGTAATTTGGCGTAGCAATTCGCTAATGATAGCAAGGTGAACAAAAGCGAGATACATAATATCCAATTTATCATAACGGGTAAAGACACGACGATAAGCCTTGATGCGGCGGAAAAAACGCTCCACCTCGTTACGGCGTTTGTAAAGGATTTTATCATACTCCCACGGCTTTTTGCGATTCGATTTTGGAGGAACGATCGGCCGCATTCCGAGCGATTCGACCAGTGAACGCGTCGCGTTGCCCTCGTACGCCTTGTCCATAAGTACACTTGATCCATTGAACTGACCGTCCAGTTTGCGAAGCAAAATTCGCCCCTGCGGACCGTCGTTCAGATGACCCTTCGACAACATCAACGCGACCGGGAGCGTGTCATTCGCGACGATCACGTGGAGTTTTGTGTTTTTTCCGCCGCGTGTTTTGCCGATGGATTGTCTTCCGTTTTTTTAATGCGCCGGTGCCATCAGGGTGGACTTTGATACAGCTGCTGTCGAGTGACAACGCGGAGGTGTCCACATGGAGCTTCAGCTCATTTTGGAGAGCCTCAAAAAGATGGAATCATACACCATTTCGGACTATCGAAGCATCCGCATGTACATTACAACATAACGCATGTAAACTGTGTGCCAGTTGCCAAAATCCTTCGGCAACGCACGCCATTTGCAGCCGTTTTCCACCACGTAAAGCAGGATGTTGATCATCGTAAAGTGATCAATCTGTACACTACCACGAGACTTAGGGAAAACGTGTTTGATTTTTTCAAATTGTTGTTTTGTAATCTTCATACCGATATCATCGGCTAGTTGGCAATTTCTCTATAATTATTATGTGAACACGCCCTAAGCGTTTTTGTCCACGTACTGTAAACGGTACCTACATTGATAGAAAGAGGGCGTACCAGACGCACCGCCCGTATCGGTTGTCACATGACAAGAAGTTTTGCCATGTGACTTTTATTCACTATGTATTCGCGGCGTCAGTCGGCAGTTTTTGCCGATTCTGCCAGAGGTTTCTCTTTTTCCAACTCCGTCGATTCCACCACCCCGGTTGCTTTCGAATCTCCCGATTCCGCCTTGGATTCCCCCGGCGTTTCATTCGTTTCCACTGTTGGTTTCTCTTTTTCGGCGTTGAGTGCCGCTTTCACCTCGTCCGAGACAGTCACACTTTCCATGTGGCCATATTTGCAGTTCCACGTCTGCTTGATCTGCTCCAATGTCAGACCACTGCAATTCGCGCCGGAAATCACCGCGTCCGTGAAATCACAACCTGGTACTGAACACCGGAAAATCGCTTGGGAAAGGTCGAATCCGCGAAAATTGACGTCCTCGATCGTAGGTTTTCCACCACCAAAACCTGCAAGGGTTGCTCCTTCCCAGCCGGTCAGATCTCTCATCCGATAACTCTTTGTCGAACGTAATTGATCGGATTTGAGTCGAAGTTTCGCACCACGAATATCTGCTCCGGTGACATTCCAGCCATACGAACAATTAGCCTCAATCTCCGCATCTCGCAAATCAGCGTCTTGCAGAGATACGTTTGCGGCGGTAACTCGCCAAGTAGCGAATCCCCGTAGATTCGCTTTATCCAAACACGGCAACTTCAAATCCGGTTCCAGATCATCTCCATACGGATCGAATGAAATTTTTCCTCCACTCAGATCACGCCCGACTAACGGCTGCCCCGTCGTCGAGTAAAGTTCGTAGTATCCATCACTTAACCGTGCAAGCCGAACATCCTCGTTTCCAAGGGGAAGCCAAAGAGAAACGGAATCTAATTTCTGTTGCAACTTCCACGTGGGTTCAACACATTGAACAAACTTCGGCTCGTATAGCATCGTCGGAATCCCGATAAAAATCAGGATCACAAAGAAACTTTTTTTCATGTTATTCTCCTTGTTTTGACAGATGTTACGGAATACATCGTTCAACTCAGGTTGATGTTACTGAACGTCACGCCGCTGCCCCAATGACTTTGGAACGAAATGTATCCCGTCAGCGGCGCAACGCCTGTCTCTTGATACACCAGAATACCCGGCTGACCGGTTGTACCACCCAGCCGCACACTCAAACTGGATGGTGTACTACCAACCGCCGCCGTATATGTGATCTCCACGCAAGTCAGGCAATTTCCTATTTTCACAAACTCAAATTTATCATCAGGCGTCTTCTGATGTGGTTACTGAATCTTTCGATTCGCCCACTTCGTCGGACTGCTCTTCCACAGATTCCGCAGAAGAGGACAACTTTTGTTCTTTAATTTTCTGGAAATAATCCGCCGTAAGTCCTTTACCTATACGTCCATCACCTCTAATTAGCTCTCCGTAGTACATACATTCCGAAAAAACCATGCCTGAAATATCTTTACCGGTAAAATCCCAATCAGTTAAATCAATATACCTTAAAGAGATTTGACCTAACTTATCGTGCTTAAAACTCCACGTAGAGGAAAACTGGTGAAATGTGATTGTTTGTTTTTCAGAGTGGGGATACAGAAAGACGTCTCTCCCCGATCAATGGTGTAAACCTCCCCTCCCCAAAAGCTGCATGTTGATATTTTGGCATCGGTAAAATCACAGAGGGACACATATACAGCACCACCAAAATCGACGTTCTCCAAGGTCCATCCACGAAAAGAAAGATGACCGATAACATCGTAAAAATCAACGTCTTTTAGTGTTTTGGTTTTGAAGTTTTTGGTAGATTGAAACTCTTTCAGGGTTACGGGAACACCTGGGACAGAACCATCATCGGATTCCCAATAACCCGGTCTGTATCCCAAGGTGATGATGGAGTTTGAAAGATCTTTATCTTCAAAACCGTCGGCATATCGTGCCAGAAAATCTTTCAGAGTGATTTTTCCACTCCCAAGACTTCGTGGCGGATAAACATAAAAAACAATATCATTCTCCTGATATATTTTTGTCGCCAACTGAGTGTTTTCCCTATAAGATCGACCATTGTAGCGGCATATGCCTGAGGGGGCATAGGTGGCGTCCTCCGCATGCAATAGCCCATCGGACAAACCGCCAATGCACAATATCGTAATCATAGATAATCGGATAGCGTTCCACATCGTCCAACTCCTTTTGTGGATTTGTACCGGGCTGCAACAGTGTATGTCGAAAGCAATGTTTATTCATTTGTATTATCTCCTGCGGTGAAGGATATGTCACTAAACGTTATGCCACTGCCCCAATGCGATTGGACTGTTACTCATCGATTTCGGGTATATCTGCCGCAGTTACCGCAGCATCTGCCGCGGTTGCGTCTGCAGGTTTTGTTGCATCCATCGCCGCTTTTTCGGCGTTGAGTGCCGCTTTCACCTCGTCCGAGACGGTCACACTTTCCATGTGGCCATATTTGTAGTTCCACGTCTGCTTGATCTGCTCCAATGTCAGACCACTGCAATTCGCGCCGGAAATCACCGCGTCTTTGAAATCACAACCTGGCACTGAACACCGGAAAATCGCTTGGGAAAGGTCGAATCCTCGAAAATCAACGTCCTTTATCGTAGGTGCCTCACTACCAAAACCAAGGTGAATTGCTCCATCCCAGCCGGTCAGATCTCTCATCCGGTAACTCTTTGTCGAACGTAATTGATCGGATATGAGTCGAAGTTCTGCATAACGGATATCCGCTCCGGTGACATCCCAGTTATGCGCATAATAAGTCCTAAACTCAGCATGCTGCAAATCCGCATCTCGAAGCGACATTTGATCACAATCGACACCAATGGAGATAAAACCTCGCAGATTGGAACCGTCCAGACAAACGGGGTTCAAAAAAGCTCCAATACTCTCACATGGAGAGTCGTAAACGAGATACCCTCCGTGAAAATCTCGCCTAGTAAGTGATTTATCCGTTTTGGAACGGAGTGCATAT
>JAQVKF010000039.1 GCA_028694795.1 Thermoguttaceae bacterium
TTGTATGACCACTACTGTACGATGTTCCATCGTCCTGCCCATCGTATTTTTGCTGATGAGTTGGCACGCGGTCCGCATACAGCCCAAATTCGCGTCTTATCCGACGCCAACGAAAAAAGTATCGGACACGCGATTCGTATTGTCCAGTGGATGGTTAATTAAGTTCGAACCGCTGTGCGAATCCGTTCGAGCGAACCCATTCGTTTAAATCACGTCGGAAAAGTTGATTGTCTCGTGGGTTCCCTCCTTACCTCCGAATGTTTCCGAAAACCAAACCGCTTTTCAATATTCGGCGTTTGGGATGCCGAATCGTCCGAAGCCGACCGAAAATGGCGGGGGAAAATCATGGGCAGGGTCATGTCGGACCGCGAGTTGGGACGAAGGTGTGGGCGAGAATGGGGTGGGGAGCGGGGTCGAGGGGAGTTTAATCCATAGGTACGAGCTCAAAACGGTGCGGCGGGCCTTCCGCGTTCTCCGTTGGAATGATGGTGTGAGATGAATAATCGAAATTTACGGAATTCGATCTGGGTGGTTGGGTTCCTTGGCTGTGGATGTTTCGTGTCGGCTTTGTTCGCGGAAACTCCCGCGATGGAAACACCTACGGCAAATACGTCTACGGCGGCGACATCGACGACAGAATTGTTTGTGCCGGCGTCGCAAAAGACGCTCTTTCGTGTGGAGGCAAAGGACACGTTTGATGGACGTGCGTTTGAGTATCGATTGGAAAAAGCGGAACGTCTCACCGATTCAGTGCGATTTACGCTGCGGTTATCCTCTCCGATGGACACGGGGAATCCACGGAACGATCAGTTCGCCGTGGAATACGATTTACCGCTGGAGCTTGGTGACGCGCTAAGTAACGACAAACCATACGTCAAGCGACCAGTGGTGTTGGTGATGCATATTTTGAATGGTGACGACGCGCTAGTCGAGGTGATGTCACAATCGCTGCTCAGACGCGGTATTTCTACGATTCGGTTCAAACTTCCATATTATGGCGAACGTGGCGACGAACGTGGTGAGATGGCGATTCTGGAACAACCATCGCGTTTTGCCGATATTCTGGAACAGGCGATGCTCGACATTCGGCGTGTGGTCGATCTGGTCGCCTCACGTCCGGAAGTCGATACCGGCCATTTGGGAATTACGGGCGTTAGTTTAGGTGCGTTGGTCTCTGCCGCGGCGGTCGGAAGTGAGCCGCGACTTTCGCGAACGATGATGATTTTGGGCGGCGGTGATTTATCAACCATTATCGGATATTCGGAAGAAACACGGGCGTTACGCCAACAGCTTGATTCACTTCCATTATCGCAACAAGACGCGATATGGGCCAAAATTCGCCAATACGATCCGTTGGCTCAGGCGGATGCATTGCGTCCGTTGGCAAAAACGGGCCGCGTGTTTTTGATCACCGCGAAAGAAGACGAGGTGATTCCACCCGTCTGTGCCCAAAAATTAGTCGATGCGATGGAACTTCCACCAGAACAATGGGTAACGCTCCCTGAGCAGGGGCACTATACGGCGTTGAAATCGTTGCCGCATATTCTGGACCAGTTGGGCGAATTTTTCGCGGAAGATTTGCCAGCTGAATTACGCAATCAGAAGCCGGTCGTCGTCATGACGCCAAAACAGGTCTTTTTCTCCATGCTGCGTCAACTCTCGACGATGATGACGATGCAACCGGAATCAGGACGTGTGTTTCGCGTCTCGCTCGCGGCAACGGTGAAAATCCCGAACGAAAATTCCACGAAACCATCGGTCTCCAACACCACCGTACCGGAAGTTTCAACTACGGCGAACGTTACCGTAAACACCCCTGACACGGCTGTCACGGACCCGGATTCGGCTGTGGTGGAGGTACCATCAGCGACGGGACATGAGTACCATGGATCGCTTGCACTGATGATGGGGAGTAATCGACGATTCCGATTGCGGGTTGATCTACCAGAATTAAGTGAAGCGTCGTTAGAATGTGGTCAAAATGTGGAATGTTTGTGGCTGTATTCAGCGAAATCGCGTCGGCTTTTTATCGCGGAACTGCCCAAAACGACGGATGGTGCGTATCAGACGGTCGATCCATTGGCCACGGTCGATCCAGATGCGTGGCGAACGCTGCAAATGGGGGTGGGCATGGCGGCGGGCATCGGATTGGCACCGGATATGTTGGCCAAATGGGTGACGCTGCAGGAGATGGAGCTGCGTGGATATCCATTTTTGCGGATTCACGCGAAAGAGTTGCCAATCGAAGCTCAGTTGCTGCTCCATCCGAAAACGAAACAGCCGGAAAAACTCAGTGTTACGGCGTATGGCGGCTCGGCGTTGGTCACCATTGACGAGTGGAGTTTGGAAGCGTTGGAAATGCCCGCCCAGTTCGACCCACCATCATCCATAGCGGACTCGGTAAGCAATACGGCACATTCGGCGAATTTCACGGCAAATGGAGCGAAGGGCTTGGCGGAACCATCGGTAAACTCGTCGGACTCGTCGGTGGTGGAGGTACGCCGCGTGCCAGTCGAAGATTTGGTACGTTCGATTAGCGCGGTGGTTAATTTTGTCTTAGTGGAGAATTTACGATGACGCAAAACGTTTCCCAAAGTTCCTCCCGCGTTGTGGCAAATGGAAAATCACTTTCAGATGACATAGGACAATCGGCTTCGAAAATGGCATCCGCTGGGAATACGGCGTTTGTCGGGACGGGTGCCGCATCACTAGTTCGACGTCAATTTTTACGGCATGCAGGATGTGGCGTGTTGGTGGGGGCCGCAGGTTTAGCAAATATGGCGACATGGGCCAATTGGAATGATTCGTTCGGGATTTCGGCGGCTGTGGCTCAGGACGCCGTACCGAGTTCGACAGACCAGCCGCCCCAAATTGTACCGCGTCCACCTTGGGAACTTTTGGAACGTGATTCGGCGAAACATGGCGCCGTGTTCGCACTCGATCACAAATACTGTATGGTCGTTTCGGGAACGCCGGAACAGATGGGTGCGGCTCACGGTCGGTTGCTCCGCTGGTTCGTCCATCGGTTGGTCGAACGTGTGGTGTACGGTTTGAACGCGGCGGAAGCCGTAAGCGGAGGTTCTTGGCTTCTCGATACGCTTGCGGAGGTAGAACGTCGCACGTTACCGCATATTCCCGAACGGTTTATGGCCGAATGCGATGCGATGTCGCAGGCGGCGGGCATTGCGGTGCGAGACGGAAGGTATGCGAATTTCTTTCCGGAACGCTTCCATTGCAGTGGATTCGCGGTACGTGGCCGCGCGTCAGTGGATGGGCGGATTTTACACGCGCGAGTGCTCGATTACATGCGAGATATCGCGCTGCAACGGTATGCGGCAGTGCAGATTTTTGTCCCCGATGGTTATATTCCATGGATGAGCCTCGGTTATGGTGGATTTATCGGAACGGTGACGGCCATGAACGCGGAAGGTGTGGCGGTCGGTGAGATGGGCGGCCGCGGTGAAGGTGCGTGGGACGGTGTGCCGATGTCGTTGCTGCTGCGTGATCTGATGGAACGTGCCCATACGACCGATGAAGCGTTTGAAATCTTGCGTTCGACCCCGCGGACGTGCGAATACTATTACGTCATTTCCGATCACCGTGGGACAATCTGCGGTGTGAAAGCGACCCCCGAACACATCGAACGGCTCGAACCGGGCGCACAACATCCGGAATTGCCGACGGTTCCACCCGATACCGTACTGATGTCGGCGGGAGATCGTGCCAAAGAATTGAGTCGCCGACTTCATGAACACTATGGCAAAATTGACGTGCCAGCGATGATCGAGATAATGCGGCGTCCAGTGGCGATGGAGTCGAATTTGCACAACGCCGTGTTTGCCCCGCAATCGCAAGAGATGTGGTTCGCCAATGCCGGACGGACGACTCCGGCATGCGATGAGTCGTATTGCCATTGCTGCTTGCCGGAGATGTTGGATCTCCATCGACGTACGATGAACACGCCCATGGCAACGCCGCAATAATGTGGTACAATGATGAAAAATGTGATCTATTTAATTTTTATGGAACAGGTGTCCCCTATGAACGATTCGAACCTCTTACGCAGGAAAATGTTGACCATGGCGATGGTGGGAGCCTGCGGTGGCGTGGCTGCCACTCTCGGTTTTCATCGTTCTTCCGCGTCCGCCACCCTCGCAGAAAATACACCAACGGAGCCGCAAAAATACTCCATCGGTATCTGGACACGTTGCTGGGATGCGTTGCCTTGGCGTGCAGCGTTTGACGAGGCCGTTGTAACAGGCTTCACCAATGTCGGTCTGATGACGCATGACCATTGGAAACCTGTCATGACGTACGATATGCCATTTGAAAAAGCGGAGGAATTACGGAATGAGGGCGTTCAGCGTGGTTTGCGTTTTCCCGCAGCGTACTGTGCATCGTTCGGTCTGGACCCCGCAAAATTCGAGACCGGAGTTGTCGGTTTGCGACGGATGATTGATCTGTGCACGACGGCGGGCGTCGGAATGATTTTGCTGGGCGGAACCGGTGACGAAGCTCTCCAATCGCCCTATTACCAAACGATTGCGGAATGTTGCGACTATGCGCAAGAACATGGGGTTTTGCTGACCATTAAGCCGCATGGTGGACTAAACGCCACCTCAAAACAGTGTCGAAAACAGCTCGAATTGGTCTCGCATCCAGCGTTTCGGCTTTGCTATGATCCGGGTAATATCTTTTACTATTCTGAAGGACAGCTCAATCCGGTGGACGATGTGAAAGAAGCGATTGGATTGGTGGATGCCGTCTGTGTGAAAGATTTTCTGCCACCGAAAAATGTCGATGTGACTCCTGGTACGGGCCAGGTCGATTTTTCCACCATCCTCAAAACGTTGAAAGCGGGTGGATGGAACTCGGGCGATCTGTTAATCGAAACGCTAACGCCGTCCGCGTCCGCCGAGGAATTGCGTAAACAAGCCGTCCAAGCGCGTGTGTTCCTCGAAAAATTGCTGCCAACGATCTGAAAATATCGAGACGAGGAAATATGGATACGCAACCGATTTCCTACCTTTCGTCCTATGAACGTCGTGGTCCGTGGTTGGTTCAACGATTTGACGACACGGATCAGACCCGTTTTTTGGACGCGATTTTGGAGATGCAGCTCCCCGTCTTTTACTTGATCTTCAATACCACTCCGGATCGTTTGGAGCCTTGTGCGGTCTTTTGCGACGCGACCGTTTCCGTGCCAATTTTAATCACCAATTGGCAACCCATTGCGATTCGTCTGAATATCGCGACCACGGCATATTGGTGCCAAGTGATTTACCAGCTATCTCACGAGTTGTGCCACTATTTTATTCGCCAAAAGAAACCTGACACCGATAAAACGATGATCGTGCGTTGGTTTGAAGAGACCATGTGCGAGGCGATGTCAAATTATCTACTCTGGTATATGGCTGAACACTGGTCTGAATGTGTACTGTCTTCCATGAACGCCTCTTACGACCGTCATATCCGGGATTATTTATCGAATCTGATGAATGTATATACACCTTCGGCGATCCAACGATGCACGACCAGCGAATCGCTTCGACAATTGGAAAAAGTCTGTACTGCCGAGCGAGACGCACGCAGTGTGGAACGTGATCTCATCTTCCAACAGATGCGATTGGCTCCATATTCAGCCGGAGCTTTCGCCGAATATCCGCGTTATGTTGTGCCGGAAGAGCGTTCACAGCCAGACAGTCGGTTGCGGATCGACTTTCCACGTTGGTTGGCAACATGCGAAGTCAAACATTTGGAGATGGTCCGACTACTCGCACAAATCCATCCCAATCTTCCTGTGAATTAGAGCGTGTCCACACAAATTGCCACCTTAATCGGAGCGACCGGCTGAGCCAGCTTCAAGTAGGCTGTACCAGCATTAGGTAAAAAGTTTGCGAATGTTCCGCGGAAATACTTTTTCTCAACGCTTTTTTGAAGCGGAAAATCAATGAGAGGAAACTTTTCGCAAAAAACTTCCCCTCAAACACCTCTTTCAAAACATTTTACCATACGCGCGAGCTGCCGTATTGGTTAAAATGGTACAACATTTAGGTAAACACGCCCTAGAACTATTGGGCGGGACCATCGGTTATGCGGATTCCGGCATGAACGTCGGGAAGAGTAATCCCGTGGATTCGACCCAACTGCCGAGGCATTGATTGACGTGAATTTCGCAGTTTTTTGCGCCCCATGATAACATCGTATCGACCAGCTCACGTTGGGCGGAGGGCACAAGTACCACGGGCGATTTTCCTGGATATCGATTCAGTTCCGCAAGAATAAGCGATGCGGCGATAGAGGCCGACCGTGTTGCGCCCGGTCCAATCATGTTTGACCCGGGATGTCCGATGGAAGCCATGACACCGCCGAGCGAACCGTCCGTGTTTTCGTAGACAGAACAGCCCCAAAAACCGCCGCGATTCTTCAAAATATAGGCAAAATCTTTCTCACGATCAATGCCCGTCAGAACGCGATCAAGGGTGGCAATCGCCGATAAATCAGCTTCGTTCGCCGGTCGAACGCATGCGTCGCCAGTCGTTTGTAGTGGTAAACCGTCAGTTGGAACCATCAGCGTCATATCTTGATAGATCGTTCGTGGCACAAAACCCGCCTTCGAGTAGAGCGAAAAACTTTCGAGATTCATCAAACTCGACACGAGACGAAGCGGAAGTTGTTTTTGTCCCGCAAAATTGACGATATATGCCAGCAAAGCATGCGCGACGCCCTCGCCGAAATAATTCGGATGAGCGTTCATGATTCCGAGCGAAACATGCGTCTTTCGAGGATGAATGAAGCACGAACCGCACAAACGCCCGCTCCATTTGGAAACGGCGACGATTCCAAGCCCCGGATCCAATTCGTCATAAATATCACAGAAGACATCCGCCGATTGCGGGCCATTCGTGAAAAGTCGAAATCCACGGTATTTCTGATACCACGCATTGGTTGAGTCGCAGATCAGCTCGGCTACTTCCCACCGATCCGACGCTTGCATCGGACGAATCTCAAATGAATCCGACATAAGAAATATCCTCATAATGACTTTGATTTAACAAATGCGGCCATCCGCGATCGGTTCCAATCGCGGATGATACGCCTAGTGTGTGATTTCCAATCGCCAAAGATGATTTTGATCGAAATCCACCTTTGAGTAAAGTGCAAAATTCCACCACTCCACATTTTGAGCATGACCCCGCCACCCGTGTGTGGCGGGAACCCTCTGTGGCCGGTCAATTCGCGTCAATCCGCGAGGTCACCAAAATTGTGAACGGATGGAATAGTCCATAATCGAGCGTCCCATAGGCACTACCCGCGGGCTGATGCTCCGGAGCTTGATGGAACATTCCCGGCCACGCCGAAAACTGATGCGAACCGCTGTGCAGTGGTCCGAGCGTGTTGCGAAGCGTGCCGATAATCGTCAACTCGATCGTATTTTCACCCGCTTGCAGGTACGGCGTAAGATCGAATTGCGGAGATGTCCATGCGGCCCAACCGACTTCCTGACCATTGATCATCCATTTGAGCGTCGAACCAAACCAATCTTGCGGCCTCAAATTCATGGTGTACGTACGATCATGGAAATCATCCCCAAGCGTAAAGTGACGGGTATATGTGACGCCATCCGCATAAAATGGCAAACCCTGACGATTCCAACCGATACCTCCTTGTGTAAAACCGGAACCATCTATTGCCATTGATGCGCAGCGGTTGTGATTATCGACTACTAACTCACTCGACGCCGTCGCGAGAACGTTTGGAATCGCGAGCTGAGGATCATCGAGATTCGGCTGGTCATAGAATCGAATTTCACTTAATCCGACAAACGCATGATCCATTTTCGACGGCTCCTTCTTCGCCTCATCCGATACCGGATAGGTTAATCCCATATAATTTTCGAGTATGTCGAAACGAATCTTTTGTATACCATCCACGTTGAGTGGGATGATTTCCGCCGAATGCGATGTCGTTCCGGCGGCCTTTGAGAACGTTTGTTCACCAATTTCCGTCCACGTTTCCCCATCGCGGCTGACCGAGATTCTAGCTCGTTTGATTCCACGTCGAGTGAGATCCGCCTCGCCACTGGGAGCTTCGTTATAGTTCCAGACGGCCATCGAACGTACATGGACCGGTTTTGTGAAAGTGAATTCGATCCACGGTGCGTCGTCATTTTTTAGTGACGATCCTGGTCGAAAATCAATGCCACTCGTGAGCCATGAGACGCCTTCACGATCTGACTTGTGCGTCACCGCTTCGGTTCGGACTTCCAGTGGCTGCGACGGCACGATCGCAAATCCCTTGTCTCGGGGGACCAATGAAAAATCACCTATGATAAACGCCGCCTGAATTTCGTGCCAGAAAGTCATCTTCTTGGCTGTACAAGTCACGATATTTTCGCCCCGCTTAGCAATTTTTGAAATATCCATCTTGCCAAACGCACGATCTAACCACCAGTTTTGGAACTGAACCGCCACATCCTTCTCGTTCGACGCGGCAACAGGACATGTGAGTTTTTGTCCATTAAGTGAAACTTCATACAGGTCAGGCCGTTCGAGCACAAAAGCTAGATCCGACGGAATATCACCATCAATGGTGAATCGATACGAAACGGTGAAACCGGAATCGTCTGGAAAGACACGGTCGATCAACTCACGTTTGAATTGCACCTGCGAATCCCATGGATTTTGTCCCATTCCAGCGTTCGCCCAAATCAATCCACAAGCCTTATTGTAATAAATATCGTCATAGGTCCCGTTTTTTGTTTGAAGATCACAGTAGTCGAGGGTCAAAACGTTCGGAGCGATCCGTCGAACCGTGATGGGCGATGATTCCACTGGTGTCCCATTCAGCCGTTCTTGCCACGTTTGAGAATGCGAAATCTTGTCTGCCGTTGATTTATCCACCCCCTCTTTTCTTACGAGTAATAGGGAACCAGCAGGTGGGAGTGTGATCATCGCGCCCATATCCGTATCCGTTGCCGTTCCTGTCAGCGGGTCCAACACTTTGGCGTGCGAAAATGCATCGCTCAAATGGAGCGGCGGCGTGGGCTGATCTAAACTTGTGTTCACAATGAATAAAATTTCACCATCGGCAGTTTTCCGGCGCATGTGGTAGACATTGGGCAAGAGAGCCGTCTTCGAATCTCCGGCAGAGATCAACCGCTGCATTTCTGGCGATGCCCACTGTGCATCCTGTGCTAAATTAAAAAATCGAGTGGTATTTTCCACATGAATCCATGATTCAGCCTCTGCAAGTTTGGTTATCTCATCCGATTTTGCGCCATCAATACGATCAGGCAAAGCACCAATACTGATCACACGTCCACCTTTTTGGAGAAACTCTTTAAGCAGTGTAACCGTTTGCGATTCAAGCGTTTCGGTACCGTCAGGAATGATGACGGTCGAGTAATTTCCCTTTCCAATGACAAAGGTTGGTTGACCATTGCGTTCACTGATGGACGCAATTTCACCAAATGTGTTTTCCGCACCGAGATCGTATTCGATTTGCCGTTTGGACATTTCAAGCAACTGATCGAAGAATTTTTTCGCCATCTCGTTATTTTCACCCGTTCCCTGGAGCATCCAAGAGGTTCCGGTTGGTTCTAATACGACAATATCATAATCTGTTATCCCCTGGGACAATACGGCACAGAGTCGTTGAATATAAGTGGAAACGTTGCGATATTCGTTCCACCATGGTTCATGATAACTGAATGATTGCGGATGGTCCGCCTTTCGTGCGCCTCGCAATGTTACATAGGACAAATGTTCATCAAATAGGTTGACACCATTGACGATAAGCCAGTCAGCGATACGTTTCATATCCTCGAATCGCAAGTCCCAACCGCCAGCTCCATATGCCTCGCATAGCACCCGTTGACGGCCATATTGTTTAGCAATACTGGAGATTTCCTTGCAGAATCGAATGTTACCGAACTGCGAATTGGTTGTTTCAGAGTATTGGTTCATCAAGCAGTCGATACCAGGAATCTGTTGCCACGCGGCCATGGTCATACTATCGGGTACACCACTCAAGTTGGGAAAATCGTGATCCCAATAGTGTCCCGTGAACGCGACGCCGTTAGATTCGCACCATTCGTAGTATGGTTTTGCCCAGTTCTGTACAAAAAGTTCATGATTCGTTTTGTAATAGTCGTAACGCGTTTTTTTCCAATCGCCAACCGGTCGTGTGATACTGGGCATGTGTTCATGTAAGTCATAACCACGTCGAGCTTGAAATTCCTCAAAATATTTGGGCGTCCATGGAAGCCCCGCAGGAATAATCTGTGGTTCGTCTGTGAAAATACCAAGCACACGCTTGCCAAATTGATCGCCGACATTTTTCTTATACGCTTCCAGTGTCACCTGAATAAATTTATCCGTGACATTGCGATCCATCAGATCGACGTAACAGCGATTCGCGTACCAGCCGCCATTTCCAGCACGATTGACAGAAATGACTAGGAATTTTCCATCTTTTACACCATCGGCAGTACGCGCCGCCTGTGTAACGTCTTCCGCCACGGTGTTGTCGTCAGTCATACGCCACACACTCAGCACGTTGTCACCCGCACCACGCACTTCCCGCATTTCGTTGAACGCAAGTCCATATCCACGGGCCTCCGGCATTTCTTCCGGCACGAACCCACCCGCGAACCCAGATGGATACGAATTTTCATCATATATCCAAATATTCATGTCAAGTTTTTCCGCTTCATCGAGAGCGACACGCCAAAGTCGGAACCAATCATCCGAAAGATAGGACGTCATTAATCCTGGTCGCGGATGGACAAAAACCTGCTTAACTCCTTGATCCGCAAAATGGTTGAGCGTATCGCGAATTTGTTCTTCCGAGAGCAAATCGTTCCATACCCACAGCGGAGAGGTGGCGTATTCTCGCGGCGGTTGACAATATAGCGTCAAAATTTCGTCCGTCGTGGCGTCCGCCTTGGCACTGATTTGTCCGACGGGAGAATCTGTCCGATCAATCGTCTGAGCAAACGATCGAACAGAAAATGAATATATCAACAGTATAAAACATGCCGAACACAAAAGTGGTAAATTTTTTCGATGGTGCCACTGTTGCATAACGTCTCCTTCCAAAATTCGATAGTCATGGTCCAAAGATAAAATGGACATATCATCTAATGGGGTTAAGAAACAAACTCAATGGATTATTTCCATACGAATTCGTTCATCGGGATTCGCAAAAATCCGAATAAACCGTGTCCTGACAACATTTTGACATGGCTAGAACATGAAAACAACCCCTTTTTTGTACAATATTTTGGCGATAATCGGACAGATTTCGCCAAAATTTGATACCGTGCCCAATATGTTCAAGCCTCTAAAAACGTCACCATCTAAAGATAGCATAGCATCCATGTCAAAACAAGTGAAGGAATGAGGCAAAGATTGATTTTCCATGGCGAAAACTTATCGAATCGTTTTTTCCCACTGTGCCGCGAGCCGTTTGGGCGACACGCTGACGGCGGTGCCTAACCGTTGAGCAAAAATCGAGATACGATATTCTTCCAACATCCAACGGTAACGCAAAAGTTCAGGATCAAAAACACCCTGTGATTTTGTCCACTCCTGTTTTTCTATATATTGATTCCAAAGCGGCGTAATGACCGAAACACCTTCACGATCACGTTGACCACCACCCGCTTTTAACGCCTCGAGCCGAATGGTCATTCCCTTCAAATAACGCGGTAAATGTCGAAACCATTCCCATGGAATCTCTGTAAAAAAAGTGGGTTTAACCATTTCTGAAAGCTGGGTGGCGATATCTTGTGTCGATTCACTCCATCGTGAAATTGATAAACAAGCGTCCAGTAAAAGCCGCGTTCGATGGTAAAATTCAAAAAGAGGTGGAATGATCCCTGATAATTCTTGAACGGCCATGGGAATACGTGGTCTGGCCTTTTGTACACATTCTTCAAACGCTTGTCGAGAACGTGGTATCGGTGTACAAATATCAAGTGCTCTCGCCGCGATCAGGTCCGGAAGCGATTTGCGTAGATTGAAACCACGAATGGTTGACGCCCATACGGCACATTCGTTTAACTTAGGAAACCACTGTGTTTGTGAGGTAAGCTCTCGTGACGCGGCGAACGTAAATAACCGTCGAATGCCCTGACGAGTTTCGCGTTCCGCTCGCTCCAATTGTTCCGCTAGGCTCAACGACACGGAATCGCCATCGTCCACCAACATGGGAAACGCCTTGAGAACCAAACCGCTGCGACGAATGGTTATTTCCGATGGAAATTCATCCACTTCCCATGTACGTAAACCGCTTCGACTCCAGCGTGGATCTTGATGTTCCGCAAAAGTGGCCGAAGATTGTTCGCCGAGTTCCGATCGCAACTGGGTTAAATCGCGGTTTTCCGCGACCGTTTTGCCATCGCCGCCCAGCACACGCACGTTCAACTTCAGCGGTTCCGGTATTTTGGTTTCATCGAAAGCAGTCGCTGGAATGGTGATTCCAGCCAGTCGGGAAAGAGCCGCGGCCAATTCCGTGTTGAAATCACCATGACCGAACAAAAGTTTACTAGTGATAATACGTACCGTATCGTGAACAGGCACGAAACGAACTCGATAACTTTTGGGAAGCGAACGAATCATTGCCTCCACTTTGGCATTCAATAATCCTGGAACGATCCATCCTAAACGTCGGCTGTCCAAATGGTGTAACGCCTCTAATGGTATGGCGAGCGTAATCCCATCGCCCTTTTCACCCGGTTCAAAACGGTACTCTAACGGGAGTTTCATCGTATCTAATTCGATAGTGTCCGGATATTTAGCAGTAGATACACCTTCAGCATTTTCGCGGAGCAAATCTTCTCTCGTCATATACAAAAAACGTGGCTGTGTTCGTTCTATTTTCGTCAGCCATTTGGTTAATGTGACCGAATCAAAAACGTCCTCCGGAACGCGTTCGGCATAAAAATTGAACCGCTCTGAATCGTCGCACAAAAGTCCACGGGTTCGCAACTTCGCTTCCAACCGTTCTGTCTCTTCGATTAATTTCTGATTAGAAGTGTAAAAATCTTCATGTCCACACCATTCGCCATCGACCAATCCACATTGAATCATCAGCGAACGCGATTGTTTGGGATCAATTTTGCCATACCGAACGGTACGCGCGTTGACGATGGGAAGACCATATAGTGTCACTTTTTCCGTCGCCACCGCAGAACCAGAGTCGCCGCTCCAACGTACATTCGAATAGCTTTTTCGGATCAAATGTTCAGCAATCGGTTCGATCCAAGCGGGTTGGATTTTCGCCGCCGTTCGTAAGTACCGATTCGTCGTTTCAACCAATTCCGCCGCAACGCACCAAGTCGGTTTGTCATGAAAAAGTCCCGATCCAGGCCAAAGCATTGCCTTGCCGCCACCGCCAACGGAATACTGAAAACCTCCCTCACCACGCATTGCAATATTCGAAAGGAATCCAGTTAATATCGACGTATGTAACGATTGATATGCCTGAACAAATGTCTTTTCCGGAGACAATAGCGTGGCCGCGTTCTTTGGTTCCTGCGGCATGTCATTTTGTTTGGAATCATTCGGATTGGAAGCTGTGGCTTGCAATGGAAGTTTACCTCGTGTTGAAGACACTTCCAATGGGGATTTCTCCGTTTTACGAGTTTCCGCCGCGGCACGTTTTTCCCGTTGTCGTTGATTGAACGCCTCGCGACGTCGCTGAGCCGCGGTTTGCGGAAAATCCTTCGCATCACTCACCAGAGTCGATTTTTGCTCGATGGCATGACTTTCAAGCGGCAAACGATCTGTATTTTTCTCCGCGTCGCCAAACGAAATCAACGTACCTGAAGCGTCATATCGGAACAATCGAACACCCATATCCATCTTGGCTTCAATCGCGATTTCACGTAATTGAATCAAAATGTCGGACCACTCTCGCATTCGATTCGCATTCAGAAAACGCTGTACACACGCCTTATGCAACTGGTTTCTCGTACAGGTTTGACGCAAATGTCCGTAGAAGTCCCACAGCTTCAAATAGCTGAGAAAATCGGACATCGGATCGTTAAAAATCGCGTGCTGCGAGTCGGCTTCGGACGCTCGCTCGTGAGGCCGTTCACGTGGGTCCTGCAACTCCAAAACAGAGGCAATGATCAAAGCATCGCTTAGACATCCGTACTCCTCCGCTGCGCAAATAATCCGCCCAATCCGTGGATCAACAGGCAATTTTGCCAATTGGCGACCGAGTGTGGTTAACTCGCCAATCGGATCAATCGCGCCCAATTCGTGAAGCGTCTTATAACCGTCGCGAATGGCTTCTGGACGTGGTGGTTCCAAAAACGGAAAGGTTTCTACCGCCCCTAATCGAAACGCTTTCGTTTGGAGGATCACCGACGCGAGGTTTGATCGCAAAATTTCTGGTGCAGTGTACGCTTGTCGATTCGTGTAATCTTCTTTACTGTATAAACGTATACAAATACCAGGACCAACACGTCCACATCGTCCCGCGCGTTGATCGGCGGACGCTTGTGAAATCGCCTCGATCGGAAGACGTTGCGTTTTCGTTCTCGCGGAATATCTGCTAATACGTACCGTACCTGGATCAATCACATAGCGAATACCCGGTACGGTAAGCGACGATTCCGCGACGTTCGTGGATAAAACAATTCGCCGGCTGTTCGCTTTCTGAAAAATTTTCTGTTGTTCACTAATCGATAGACGGGCGTACAGTGGTAGAATTTCACTTTTTTTTGCTCCGTCACCAGGAATATTTCGACCGCGCAACACCTTCGCAAGGGAGTGAATATCCCGTTCTGTTGGCAGAAAAACCAGAATATCTCCATGTCCGAACGAGGCGGCCTCTTCCACGGCATCGGCAATAAATTCGTCCGGTTCAGGCATCTCTCCTTCCGCGTCCAGTTCAGGAGGATGCCATAAAATATCGACCGGATAGGTACGGCCGGAAACACGAATGACCGGGGCGGGGGTACCATTGCGATCTGGAAAATGAGCGGCGAAACGCTCGGCATCGAGTGTCGCGGAGGTGATAATCAGCTTGAGATCCGGGCGTTTCGATAACAGCCGCTTCATAATCCCAATGAGAAAATCAATATTGAGTGAACGTTCGTGAGCCTCGTCGATAATAATCGTGTCATATTTTTCTAAACGCGGGTCCGATTGCGTTTCGACTAGTAAAATACCATCGGTCATCACCTGTACGAATGTCTTTTCGGTCATTTCCTCGGCGAATCGAACTTTATAACCGACCTCTTTACCGAGTGGCGAACCGAGTTCTTCGGCAATGCGAGCAGCAATCGAACGTGCGGCGAGACGACGCGGCTGGGTATGCCCGATCAGACCTTTGACACCACGCCCAAGTTCCATGCAGATTTTGGGAAGCTGAGTTGATTTTCCGGAACCCGTTTCACCGCATAAGATAACGACTTGGTGCTGTTGAATGGCCTCGGCGATTTCTTGACGACGTTGGCAAACGGGTAGCGTTTCATCATATTTCGGTTTGGGCAAGTGGGTACGTCGCCAATCGAGCAGAGCTTTCGAAGCATCAAGTTTTTCTTGCCATTGGAGCAACCGTGTTTCGAATTCACGCCCCTGTCGAGCGGCCGCTTGGAGTGAATCCAATTGGCGACGCAGCGCAAAACGATCCACCGCCATCGCGCGGTCGATTTGGCGGAAAAGTAAATTGAAATCAGCAGGGGAATCGGTATTCATGGCACTTCTTGGGAATGTCAAGGGAGAACGAATGGAATCTATCCATGGTCCGCATGGAGCGGCCTATATTATCCCCGTTTTTTTCGTGTTGTATAGTCGGTTTCTCGAATTACGCCCTTACAGTTTCATTTTCGTGATTTCGACATCAATTCGAGTACCCAGGGTAAGGTCGTCCCCCCATATTCGTCATACCGCAATCTATCGGCTACCTAATCGAGTCCATATCAACTCCGACAATCGGTAAAATGTGACACATGATGCGAGACTATCAGCGAAGGTCATCGTCTTGAAGTAGATTGGGGTCCGTAACGGGTACCGAGATAGTTTCCACGTTCAACAGCTTGCTCGTATCATCTTCGCGATTCCAACCCACACTGTACAAAAGATAAGGATAACCAGAGACATGACTCCATTTTAGCGGTGGGGGACAGCGGTGTCCATTGCCATCGACAAAGTCTGGCAACCTCCATGGCTCCGCACGATAAATAAATTTTTTTCCACTACATGGATCCGTCAAATCAGTCGTCAATAGATGCTTAGTCATGAGGGCATCTAACGTATCTGGATAGTCACCTTCGGCAAATCGATAGCGTTCCATTGCGATTCCTATGCGGCCAAGTTTACGGAACGCCTGGGTTTGACTATCAACCATGAAATGAGGTCGAAAATCGGGATAAACGGTCTGGAGCCACAAATTGGTACGCCTTTCCACACTGCAAAGCGACGACAATATGTTGTAAACATTTTCGAATTGCCCACTTGGCGAATGGATTCCGTCCACACGCGTTTTGGCGATATTCAAACGACATTCAATCTCCGCCGATTGTGCGTCATATAATTCCAATCGTTTGACATCGTCCTGTTCTAACGCGACCGCACGCCACTGAGCGTAGAACGGCTCCAACGTTTGCCATATTTTCCGCCGATTGAGCCGCATACGAAATGGAAGGGAAGGGGTAAGCGCGAGCGTATCATTAAGATCGTATTGAGAGATCCATCCCACCCCTTCCGTCATTTTGGTCAAATCGGCTGACGGCAAAGTATCCCATCGCGATTGTAACGCTAGCAACTGTTCATCAGTCCAATGGCCATGCTGCAAAAGTGCTCGCAATACGATACAGGCGTTTATCTCCTGACGATCGCCTTCCAGCCAACTCGTCAGATTCGGAATTCGTTTTGATATACACTTACAGATTGTGTATGATACCTATTTTAACACTTGTATAAGATAGGGTGAGATGCGGTGGCGAATTTGATCATAACCAGAGTATCGAGTTTCTCATCGAATTGTCACGGAGATGTGGTCGTTGGTCTTGAATCTGACGGGCTGCGGTCATTACTAAATAGTGTGCAAACAGCGATTCTATCCGAGATGTCGTTTGATCTGACACGCCTTCAGGCCCGTATGATTCAGCAATTGAGAACGCATGGCAATACTCTTTCCTATGATCACTTCGTTTCGTCGGTTTGGTACGACTATACCCCTGATTTTGATTCCGTTAAGAATACAATTTATCGGCTCAATCGCAAATTCAAAGAGCTTGGTTATCGCATTCCGATCCATATTGTCAAACGCAACAAAGACTACTTCATCTCTCTGGATGAATATTTGTCTGTCCTCTAAATAAAAAAACCGTGCATATTTTTGAAAAATTTCACGGTCTTTTTTTGATCTGTTATCATGGAGCTGGACGGCTCTATTTTGACGGCCTCCGATTTGGCTGATTCCATTGAGACGGGAGTGGATTCGGATTCCATTGAGGTTGCTGTGGCTGCTGAGGCGTCTGGTTCCATTGAGGTTGCTGTCCCAACTGGGGCTGCTGATTCCATGGGTTTTGTGGTCCCCACTGATTCGGCATATTCATGGAGATATGGATATTGGGCGAACTATTGAAACCGCCCGTCATCTTTCGTATCTTCGATTGGCGAACCGCTTCTTTTTCCGTCGCGTTCACACAGACTTTTCCAACGGGATTAAACGCGAACGGAAGCGTCTTAGCCAACGCGATTCCAATTGGAAGCCCGACAATCGTACATGATATCAAGATTGCGGCAATCCCAATACAAGCGGCAAGCAACAAACCGAATGGAAAAATGTATACAATACTGCATATCAGCTCATAACTGGATACGGCATCGCTGGTTTCCTCTCCTTTCATCGCTTTATAATCGGACTTGTTCTCAATCTCGAACGTCATTGGAGCGAACAAAAACTTTCCATATTCGATTAAACCGAGTCCAATCGGAGCGCCTACCACGGTTACCGTCATGAGAAGCCCTAGCAATAAAGCCAATAGGGCAAGCATCCATCCGAGAGTGCAACACCAAAGAATGTTTCCAAGTATCTTCATCGCTTTTCTCCCCCAAAAAAAGATACTGATTGATTGTACATGATATTGTGTGACTTCTTGATTATCGCATACTTTCAAACAATTGCATCATTTTTCAAAAAAATTTTTGAAAAAATATTCGGATGGCTTTATTTTCACTCGATTCTGATTCACTGATAAACGCCCATTGATTCCAGTTCAGAAAGCCTCTGTTTTTTGGCGTTGATGGCTCCGTCAATAATGCTGATGTTATAGTATCGCTTGTCGATCTCGCTACGTACCTCTGTTTCCAATTGATTGTAGATGTTCTTGCTCTTTTCTTGTTGATTTTGTACATTCGTGATATGCTGATTCATCTCTGCGATAAATTTTTCATTCTTCTGGATTTCTTCATCGCGTCCGGATATCTGTTCTATAAGGGCATTCTTCTGTTTTTTCACTCTGGATGAATTGCCAAGAAACTCGATTGTACTTCGAGCCGCATCCTTATCGATATTTGATTTTTCAATCTCAAATTTTGCCCGTTCAATATGAAATAACGCCTCTTGTTTCTGACTTTCAAGGTTCATTTGGACGAATTGGATGTCTTGATCTGCTTCCCTCCAGCCTTGTTTCATTTCTTCAATGTCCCTCTCTATATCATGTTTTTGCGACTGCAATTGCTGAATTTGTTGGGTGATTTCGGAGTATTCGTTGATCCGATCCCGTACCCCATCGAAAGAGATACTTTCCTCATGATCGTCGTTCTCCCAATGTTCCAGCGACTCTTTGTCTAATTTGGGGCATCCTACACACAACATGAACAATACGAGTATCCATCCAAACGCAACGCGTCTCATGGCATTTCCAAGTATCTTCATCACGTTTCTCCCCAAAAAAAGATACTGATCTGTTATACACGATATTGTGTGACCTCTTGATTATCGCATACTTTCAAACCATTGCATCATTTTTCAAAAAAATTTTTTCTGAAAAAATATTCCGCTGTAAGCACAACTCGTATGGAAAAGTGTCATCATATCATGGATGCTACCGTCCAAATCGCCTGCTCCGAGACGCATGAACGCCCGCTGACGAGTGGCGTCGGCCAATGGACGTAATTCCGGCGACGCTTGATCCAACGTCAACTGAAGCGATGTAAGGTTCAGTGGCGGTAAACTTTTTTCCGGAAGCGGTACTGGCACATGTATTTTCATCTCCCACGGTTCGGGCGTATATGCGATGAAACAGGGTTGACGCACCGCATGGGCAAAAATGTCGAGAAGGGGGCTGTATTCATCCAAATAGGCCGCCGCGTCCGGTTCCTCGTTTCGTGACCAAGGCGTGAGAGAAAGACGTTCCGCATGATCATAGGGCGATTCATAGGCGTATAGCGTATCTAACTCCGCATCGGTCAGAGGCGGGCCGGATTGTTGCCGAGCGTTTAACTGTTCAATTTGTTCGAGGATTGCCTGTTTTTCAGGTGTCGTTTTTTCCAGCCCTTCCAACCGACGATAGAGCCTGTCGCTGGCGATGGTCCAATACGGCGGCTCGGCTTCCGGATTGACCCGTAATTTTTCACAGTTCGGTCGCCAAACCTTCTCCCACCACTCCGTAATTGTGGGATGGTGACGAAATTCGGACCAAGAAATGCGATCCGCCTCATCCCACTGAGCGGTTTGATCATAACGGTTGGGAATCCATCCGGTGAACACTTTGGGCCCCATCGCTCGCATTAAATCCGCTAAGCCATTTTGCTCCGGATGTGCGAGTGGTTCCGCGACCAAGGCGACATATCCCTCGTAGTACGGCGTGCGATTCTCCGTCGGAACGGAACAATTCAGCGCGATGACGAACACGAAAAAAATGAGGATAAGCACACACAATCCACCCAAAATCCAGAGTAATTTTTTCACGATTTTGCGTATCATCACCAATTCTCCATATCGAGAATGCCTAAAAAAGACTCCGAACTCGGTGTCCAACCGCATTATAAAAGATACCAGTCAGGTAGTACATCTTCTCGAAAAGATCATTTTAGCAGGATTTTTTACCACCATCCCAACTCGCTGCGCAAGCGGCCGAACATATGGTACGGCTTTTTGCCTCTCCCCTAGCCCGCTGCGCGAATAGCCAGGTTGGAGTAGAATATTTAGCGGTGTACAGTCGAGTAGATTCGATCAGTGAGGGCCGGAAGTCGTAGGTGGCCGTCCGAATGGCTTGGCAGATCCACTCCTCCCCCAGTTTGAATCACCACCGTATGGTAAAAAGCGACAACTGAGATGCAGGCGACCTTGCGTTGCCGCCGCCGAGTGTTCCCGCCCAGATTCATTTTGAATGATTTTCGAACACATTATTTGGCGAGGTTTTGCTTTTGGTTTACAAATCGTTCATAATGACGTCATCGAAGAAATGGCAATAGGGTGTCAAAGGAGGAAAATGATGCGAAAATTGCTGGTAATATTTCTGTTATGCGGTCTCGCCACAACGGCGGCGGCACAAGAACCGCTCTGGAAGGCCCCGATTGATCCGGCAAATCCTGTGCGTGTCACAGCGGAATCAGGAAAAGAATCGGCGGTCTGGACCACGCCTTGCGATGTGTTGCAACCGGCCAAATTGTATCGGTTTGAATTCCATGCTCGACGTGCCGGCGGTAGCGGCTCGGTCGTTGCGGGACCGGAATGTGTCAATCGGGATTACGCCGATGTCGGACCGGAATGGACGTGGTATTCCCACTGTTTCCGTACGCCCGATAACTTGCCGAAATCCGTAAATATGCGATTCGGACAGTGGCAGGGAAGCGAAACGATCGAATGCGACGCCATGCGTGTCGTCGAGGTCGTGCCCATCCAGAAAAAATGCGGCGATCTCAATACCTTTTTAACGGCGTTGGGAACTGGTGAATCGTTCGACGCGAACGGTTTCCATTTCAACGCGACTTTTGATGGCGAAGGTGCGAATTACCATCAATTGCTCGCCTACGCAACGGCCTATTTTAACTCGAACCGATGGTGTTTCGGAAACGATTCGCAGGTCGTCTATGCGATGTCGGCTTTCCTTCCTGGAGAAAACGAGGTTTCGCGAAAAGCGAAGGTGGAAATCAACGTCAACTATCGAACCGAAGGCGTGTGTGCCGTCGAGGCGGCGTTGGGCGATCCCGCAAAGCTCGCGGAGCTGACCGACGCGAATTGGGTCAAACTCGGTGAGGTGGACGCCGTGCGAACCGTGACGTTTGATCTTCCGGAATCGCTGGTAAATCAGACGAAAACGAGTGCTTCCCAGAACTCACCCAATCAAATCCTGCTTCGATTGCGCGGTGTACCGACCGCTGGCGGAAATAGCGCGAATTTTCAGGTCGATCGCATTCAAATGGATCTGCTCTCCGACAAATCGCTTGAGAATGTCGAACATTCGACCGGTCAAACGCTTTATGGCGAGGTGATTCCACCATCGCCTGAATCACTGGCCAAAGCGGATCTCACCGAGTTGGACAAAGTCGTGCAGTCAGCATCAGATCGAACGTTTGAATGGGTGAATCTGTCTGGAGATTTTGTTTTTTGGTGTCATGTACCGCAAAAAGGTATAGATGTGAACGTATCGACCGTTGTAGAAGCAATTCCCGATGGTCAAATTCATGAAACTACCGTCAATTTCGGCAGGACGCTCCAATTAAAAGTGCCGCTGTATACGCCGACGTATTATCGAACCGACTATGGAACGGGACTCACGGCGGACGACACGGCGAATGTTTGGTGGTGTGACGCGACCCAAAAAGTGCCCAAAAACCGTAAAGCCGCGGAGGTGAAGCCTGGAACACGAGAATCCGTGCAATTGCAGGCATGCCGTGGTGATCGTGAAGCGGCGCAACTGATTGTTTACGCAAATGGACGAACGACGGCTGCCGATGGAACTATCACATTTACGCCTGGAAAATATCCAGAAAATCTGAACGGAATGACGGCGACGATGGGCGATTTGGTTGGACTCGAACATCCGGACGCCAAAATCGACGCGCAAAATGTGTCGCTCAGCTGGGTGCGCTACCATTGGGTGGAACATCCGACCGACGCGACTTGCGTCCGAGATTGGTGGCCAGACGCGTTGGTACCGATGCGACCGATAGATTGCCCATTCGGTGAAAATCAGCCGCTCTGGATCGAGATTGCGGTACCACGCGGAATCCCGGCGGATACGTATACGGGAACAGTCACCGTGAAGGCAAAAGCGGGTGGCGAAAACGCTCCTCGTGATTGGCAAACGCAGATTCCCGTTCAGATAAAGGTGTGGAATTTCGATCTGCCGGAAGAACCAATGCTCGAAAGTGGTTATGGACTGAGTCCGACTTGGATTTACGCCTATCATAACATTACGTCAGAAACCGACAAGCGCGCGGTGCTCGATTTGTATTTACAGGCGTTGTCCGAGAACCGAATTTGTGTATACAATCCTGTGCCGCTCGATGGATTTAGCGTGAAGTTTATCGTCGATGGCAAAAATTCGCGTGCGAAGTTCGATTTTTCGAAATGGGACGCCGCGATGGAACGTGCGTTTGAAAAATACCATTGCAAAAATTTCTCGCTGCCGATTCAGGGAATGGGTGGTGGTACGTTCCAATCGCGGACGGAACCATCTCTCGAAGGGTTCGGCGAAGATACGCCCGAATACCAAGCGATGTTCCAAAGCTATGTGACTCAGCTCGAAGCACATTTGATCGAAAAAGGTTGGATTGATCGCGCGTATGTCTACTGGTTCGATGAACCGGAACCGAAAGATTATGCATTTGTACAAAAAGGAATGGAACGGATCAAAAAATACGCGCCGCGGATTCGGACCATGTTGACCGAGGAACCGGGTTCGCCTGAATTCGCCGATTGTGTCGATCTCTGGTGTCCAATCTCCAATATGTTCAATCAGGAAAAAGCGGATACGCAAATGGACAAAGGCCAAAAATTCTGGTGGTATGTCTGTTGTGGTCCGAAAGCCCCATATTGTACGGAATTTACCGATCATCCGGCGACCGAATTGCGTATTTGGTTCTGGCAGGCGTGGCAACGTAAAATCACTGGCTCACTCATTTGGCACACCAACTGGTGGACCTCTGACACGGCGTTTCCGAATGGTTATCAAGATCCCTATGCCGATCCAATGTGTTATACGTCGGGTTATGGAATCGAGCCGGGCACGAAAGCGTTTTGGGGCAATGGCGATGGTCGTTTCCTTTATCCGCCAGAGGAGTGTAACGTTCCCGGTGCGGCGAAAAATGCCGACGGTTCGCCGCGTGCTGTTGTCGCGCCGCCGGTACGTTCCATTCGACTCGCAATGATCCGTGAAGGTAGCGACGATTATGAATATTTGGCGATTTTGCGTGATCGGATCGCGACCGCCAGAGCGAAATTGGCCGCCGGAGAAA
>JAQVKF010000040.1 GCA_028694795.1 Thermoguttaceae bacterium
TCCAAAAAGGAATGAAAATTATACCTGCCGGAATAGGCGACATTGGGATTGGCTCCTTTCCGCAACAGATGCTCAAACACCTCAAAACTGGAAGGAAATGCCCACATCAACGGCGTCATATGATCCAGACCGATGGCATTAACGTCTGCGCCATCGGCAATCGCTTGATCCACCTTTTCGACGCTGCCTTCCTCAATCGCTTTGCAAAGTTGAATCGTTTGGGGTTGATCCGCAAAATACTGGTTTGCATCCCATTTCATACGAACGTAAAGTGAGGCGGGTTGTTTTCGCTCTTCATCCTGCAATGTCTGAAATGGAATATCATGGTATGACGCATGCTCACCAGGATCACCCAGCTCTTCCACTCCGTCACCCCATATATCTCCAAATATCTTCAAGCCCCAGCCCCCACTAATCGGCAGTTCTAGAGGCGTCACAGATGGTGGAAAAACAAGGGACTCTTGTTCATTACCGACCTCTTGCTTTATTTCATCCTGATTTGCCGTGATACCATCTCCCGATTCGGTGCCGCAACAAATGGAATGGGAAAAAATCCATATGAACAGGAACATAAGAACATTCTTCATTGTCAAACTCCTTTTAAAACGAACCGTGATATCCTTTTAAGGGGGTCATATTGTCTACGCCTTTAGTATTGACGGTGCTAAGAACGTGCTGTTGAAGTTCCGGACTTGGACTCGATTTTAAAGATGGAGGTAAACCGTCATCTAGGTCGAGACACTTGTCGATTCTATTGTCTATGTTCATTTCCTCGATCGCCCGGCACAGCACGCTACAGGCGAAATCACCGAAATATTCATCGACGTTCCATTCCAGTAGCTCATAAAGAGACCTTGGTTCTTCGGATGCCTCGGGGGATTCTGTCTCATCGGCCATTCCCCAATTTCTCAGAAGAAAAACTGTAACCAGTACACAAAACCAGCCAATTCCTATTTTTTTCGACAATGACATAACAATCTCCTTACAGTATGATTATTTGTATCTCGGAATTCATTTTCAGTTTTACTTATGGATTCCGTTCTCCATTTTCCAGATAGTCTATCAGGCTTTCTCGACCGTGCAAACTTCCTCGGTTGACAGGATTTTCGGTTCTTATTTTTAATGACATCAAGTCTTTTTCGCATTGGTTCCCAAAAGCCATTAAACATCTTTTTGATTCCGCTTAAAATAGGAAATCGGCCAAGCCCGTTCTTACTAATCGTTTCGAGCGACGGGTCACTAAGCTGCGGCGGGTCGCCAGACTTGACTAATTTTAGGGTAATAATGTTACCATTGGCTCGATGGTTATCCAAAAGTTCTGTCTGGACACAATCCAAAAGTTCACCCTCAACAATATATGCGTCTATCAATTGACTACTTTTCGAAAAAACACTGTCAAAACACCGAATGTTGTCTTCATACGAAGATGCAGGAAGGTTTTCGATGATAAATTCTAATCCAGTCTCCTCGAAGAAATGAGCGGCGTGGACCAATGCTTGGTTCGCGAGCATGGTCGGGCTCCTCGCGGCACAAAAGTGGAGGACGTTAAACGTGGACGAAAATTCCAAAGAACAAACGTCATTGCCGCGAAAATCGGAGATCGTCTAGTTACATCGCAATGTTACTCTAAAAACCGGACGAGTCACCTTTTCGTCGACTGGTTTCGTAAAACACTTGTCCAGTATATCCAAAAAGACACGACTGTCATGATGGACAATGCTTCGTCTCACCCGCATCGTAAGCTGCGTTGTCTTGCTCTTAAATATAATCTACGCATATTATTTTGCCACCATATAGTCCGGATTTGAATCCCATCGAAAAGGTTTGGGCGAACAGGAAACGCGACTTAGTGGACGTATTGCCACATTCACCGAATCTCGAAAATGCAATCCTGGAATATCTCCATCAAGGGAATCGCTAAATTAAATGACTATATCAGAATAACGTGAACACACCCTAAAAACGAAGTGAATGTATCAGCGGACATGACCGTGCGGTAATTCAAACTCGTCCCGTCCTCACGACAGCGATCGCTCGTATCCTCGCGTTCCCGCCGCCTTATGTTGTGCGGCATCTCATCGGGGAGTCGAATATTGACCGAATATTGAAATGCCTCGCCCTTCCGAATCGGAAGGCGGAGGCGGCCTCGGCGTCCGCTATCCACGTCGCGTTCGAAGCAACCAAAGAAAAAAAGGACCGCCTAACGATGCCGTGATCACTCCGATCGGAATCTCCACCGGTGCCATCACCGTGCGTGCCACGCTGTCCGCGGTCGTCAGAAAAATCGCGCCCACCACGGCAGAACATGGAAGCAATCGACGATGATCCGCTCCCACAAGTAATCGTACCGTATGGGGAACGATTAAGCCGACAAAGCCGATCAAACCACACGCCGCAACGACCGCTGCGGTCAATAACGAGGCTATGATCAGAAACTGGAGTCGGACTCGTGAAACGTCCAACCCCAACTGAGCCGCGGGTTCATCACCAAGCGAAATGAGATTCAAATTTCGCGATTCAATTATGCAGTAGCCCATCGTCACCACCGCAATCGTCGCCGTCAGCCCAAGCAACCGCCAATCGAAAATCTGAAGATTGCCGAGCAACCACCACATAATATTGTGTAAATTCTCACTCGAAGAGATCGACACCACGAACATTAACAGACTGCCCAGAATCGCGTTAAGAATCGAACCGGACAACAACAACGAGTAAATTGGCGTACTTCCATCACGCTGCCGGGCGATCCGAGAGACGGCCAGAACGGTCAAAATGGCTCCTAAAAACGCCATGAACGGCAGAGTAATCACGGAACAAAGATACCAACCGAAAAAGATCGTAGCTGCGGCCGAAACACCCGCACCGGACGAAACGCCCAACAAGTATGGTTCCGCCAATGGATTGCGAACGAGAGCCTGTAAAACGACACCCGCCACCGAAAGTGACGCTCCAGCAACCACCGCGAGAAGAATCCTCGCAAGCCGCATTTGAATAATGCCCGATGTCCGGAATTCTGACAACGGTACCGCGACAGCCCCTACAAAAAGAGAACCAAGGACCGACAATATTAGCAGTACGATCAGCAAACTGAGAAAAAAAATGGTCCGCCGCCGACAGTGTCGCATGTCGCCCCTTATTCTCACAATATAGCGAATGATTCTCGCATACCTCGTGTAAATTAGCCCCACCAACGTCAGGTAAAAAGACCGGGAACGCCCGGCGGCGAGTTGGCTCTTTTTACTAGGGGGTGTTCACATACAATTACATGGTAAAAAACCATGGCCAAGAATGAAATAACAGCAATCGGAGCGGTTTATGTCGGTTGATATCGAAGTTCGTGCGTCTAGTAAAAATTTTGGAGGGGGTGTTTGAGGGGATACTTTTTGCAAAAAGTTTCCTCTCATTGGTTCTTCGTCCCAAAAAGTTTTACGAAAAAGCATTTTCGCAGAAAATGCGCAAACTTTTCTGAGCTTTTTACCTGACGCCGGTATAGCCCGTCGCTCCGATTAAGGTGGCAACTTATGCGAAAATGCCCTAGACTGTGGTAATTCCAATTTGGCAAGCAAGCCCCAAAGCCCGTTCGGACGGTCAGCAACGCAAGGGCGTTGCATCCCAATTCGCACTACCGTACGGTTGCTCATGGACCGTTCGGACGGTCACTTCGTTCCCGGCCCTCACTGATCAAATATTTCGCAATACGTACCATTCTGGACGGAGCTTGCCGCACAAGTCTGGCTGAGATCGCGGTTATTTCGTCTCCTCTGGGGCACCGAGCAACTCGGTCAGCTTCTGTTGAAGAGCTTCGCCACGGCAATCCAGCGTAATCACTTTGCCTTCTTGATCGACCAAAATGACCGTGGGGATCGACGACACGCCATAGTAACTGCTAAGCGTATTATCCACGGTTTCTTCTTTTTTATCCGCGGCGTCCGTACCATCTTTGGCATCTGCGGTCTCTTCTTTTTTCGGATTCAAAGCGGGATCCCAGCAAATCGTCCACGGATATTTCGCATCGGCGAGATATTTTTCCAATGCGTCACGATCTTCATCTACACTGATTCCGATGACCTCAAAACCTTTGTCATGGAATTTCTCGTAAGCAGCCTGAATGTTGTGCGATTCCATAATACATGGACCACACCACGTCGCCCAGAAGTCGATCAGCACGATTTTACCACGATAGGAAGCCCAATCGAGCGGCGTACCATCCATCGCAATTCCACGCATCTCGAACGGTTTACCCACGCAATCTTTCAAACGCAACACACCTTCCATCACCGTCACAAGCTGTTTGACCGTACCGTCTTCGGACGATTTCAACAACTCGATAAACTGGCGATTCATCTCCGTGATTTGCTTCTTTCCCGCCTCAGAATCGTTCATAAAGCCGGCTACAAACGATTCACTTTGGTTCGCAATCTGGTAAAGCATCATGGCATCTTCCTGCGAAATGGGTTGTCCATCCGCTACGCCTGCCTTGACGAATTCAATCGCCTTTTGGGTCACTTCCTGGATCGTTCCCATCACTACGGTCGCTGGCTGTTTAGCTCGTTTGGCCGCCTTTTAAGGAGTTTTGCTTTCCGCGTCGGTGGGTTCTTCCATGACCGGAGGTTTGAGCATGGTCACAATTTCCACACGTTGCGGTTGGCGCGCGAGCGATTTGAATCCGAGCTTCGTCAAACGCTCAGAAAGATTGGCGACATACTTCTCTTTGAACGATTCGGACGCTGTTGGCCCAGAACCCGTTTTGGGGGCTTCCGTGGCATCAATCATCGAAAGGACGTTGCCCAATCGCAAAATCAGCATCGTGGCCATCATCGCCTGTTCTTCCGAGGGATTCGCGTTGAGCAAACGATCTGACGTGGCACCAACAGCTTCAGCCATCAACGCGATAAACGTACCCTGTTCTTGTAAATCCAAATCACGCGATGGTTGAATCGACAGCACACGTTCGAGTTCCTTCTGAAAATCGTCCGCCGAACCCGTTTCGATCACTTCAAAATCTTTGGCATCGAACGCTGGTCCTTTAGCGATTTTTGCGGCGGATCCAAGCATTTTGCTCATAGCCGAACCGCCAGACGCTCCTCCGGCTTCAGCCGTCGTCTCTTGTGCCGAGACCAACGTCGCGGCACATACGCCCAAAAGGATTGTCCCCGCTGTGAGAACTGTTCGTGAAAATAAACGCATGACACCACTCCATTTTTGGAAACTTTTTTCTTTGGCCACTTTTATGAATGACAAAACCAAAGCATCGCAACGATTATAAGTATTTTATCCATTCTCAACAACGTCACTATGGGGAAACTTTCTCTTTTTACGGGAAAAACCATTTTGGTGGCACATATTGTCGATCAACCATTTCCGTACAAGTTTTTTGGGAATGCGTTTTTGACCAATAGGTCACGGCTTAGCCTCCCGATCCGTGAAGAAGCCCTTTGCACCGCTGGCGTTTTTGTTATAATGTAGAGTATGGGGAAGTGTCTTGGGTGGGGAATACCCGGTACTTTTCCGTACACTAAACGCCTCGTGGGTCTCGCAAACGTTGCGAGATGGAGTATCGAGGGTTCGTTCACACCAAATATGGTGGTAATTATCATGGCAGAGAATAACGAGAATCTGAATGCGGAAACGGCGGGCGAAGAAGTCAAGAAGTTGGCACTGACGACCCATGTGGAACCAAAGGGAGCGTGTGTCCGTCACATCACCGTCCGCGTAGCGCGTAGCGACGTGGACCGCTATCTCGATCAAGATTATTCGGAGTTGGTTAAAACGGCGTTTGTGCCGGGTTTCCGAGTCGGTCACGCGCCGCGTCGTCTGGTCGAAGCACGCTTCAAAGAAGACGTTTCGGACCGCGTCAAGATGAACCTCATTATGGACAGCTTGGGCCAAGTGAATGAGGAACAGGATCTTGCGCCGATTAGCGAGCCGGATTTGGATCCTGAGTCGGTCCAGTTGCCGGAAGACGGCGATTTGGTTTATGAATATGATCAGGAAGTGCGTCCGGAATTCACCGTTCCCGATTGGAAGGGTCTCAAAATTGAGAAACCGGTTCGCGAGATCACCGATGCGGATGTAACCGAATCGCTTCAAAACGTTTTGGCGCGTTACGCGCATCTCGACACGAAAGACGGCGAAGCGGTGTTAGGCGATTACGTCAACGTGGCGATGAAGTTCACACACGAAGGCAAGACGTTGTCGCAAGCGGATGACGAAGTGATTCGTCTGCGTCCGATTCTGACGTTCCGAGATGGTAAGATTGAGAATTTCGGCGAGCTTTTGGCGGGTAAAAAAGCAGGCGATGAGGTTGTCGGCGCAGCGACGTTGTCAGAAGACGCTCCGAACTATGGGCTTCGCGGCCAGAAGATCGACGTGGCGATTACGGTCAAAGAGGTCAAGCGGCTGGTGTTACCGGAGCTGACGAAGGCCTTTCTGGAGGAGATTGGTTTTGAATCCGAAGACGAATTGTTCAAAGCGATCCATACACGTCTAGACCGTCAACTGGAATATCAGCAGCAGCAGAGCGCGCGACGTCAGATTACCGAGCAGCTTGCGGTCGGAGCGGATTGGGAATTGCCGCCGGAATTGTTGCGTCGTCAAACGGAACGCGAATTAGCGCGTTTCGTGATGGAGCTTCAGCGTAGTGGTTTCGACGATCAGCAGATTCTTTCTTATGAGAACGTGTTGCGTCAGAACCAGTCGAAAGCGACGGCGACCTCGCTTCGTGAGCATTTCATTTTCGAGAAAATCGCGGAAAACGAAAATATCGAAGACACACCGGAAGATTACGATTTGGAAATCGCGTTAATGGGTTACCAGTCGGGTGAATCGCCGCGTCGTATTCGTGCACGGCTCGAGAAGACGGGACGCATGGATGTGTTGCGTAACCAGATTATCGAGCGTAAGGTGATCGAGAAGATTTTGGCCGCCGCGACCTTCGAAGAGAAGCCGTATCAGCCGGAACCGGTCGATGCCGAAGCACTCGGAATCACCGTTGGCGGCGAGGAAGAAGAACCGAAAAAGGAAGAAAAGACGGACGCCGAAGCGTAAGTAACTCCGACGTTTTTCACCGTATTTACCGTCAGATACCGATTCATCGCGAGGCGCCGACCGATGGCCGGCGATTCGTTGGTTAGGGTGGGTGCCGAGACGGGTGCAAGGCGCCGACAGACTGTGCGCCGCGGTGATTGATAGACGAGGGTCCATGGCCCGCGGGTGGTCGGTAGATCGTTGATGTCCACCTTTTTACAAGGCGGGTTAGGAATGTATGAAAACGGCTTCGGAGACGAGGCCGTTTTTTTGTGTCTACTCGATGGGTCGTGTGACGATGAGAGTGTCGCAGCTCTCGACGGGGAGAAAAGTCGGGTTGGAGTGGACCATCCATGAGCCGATCCCGGAAGGCGGGCCCCCCGCAACGACTCCGCGACCGCAATCAGCGGACTACCACCAACGTCGCGGTGGTGACATGGTTGAAGTAGCATTTCCATGCAATGCCTGTTATGGTCGGAATAAGATTGGGGGGATTCGAGAAACGGGCTGGGTAAAAGATCAGATTTGGGTATAATAATGGGAGAGGAGTGCGGCGGCACGTCCGTTCCGCGTTCTGAATCGAATATGGACGAGAGACACAAGCCGGTCGTAGCCGGATCATGGTATCACCAGAGGAGTAGTAATGGATCGTTTTTTGAAAATGAACGGTGTGGTCAATCCGAGAGCGGCGGAAGATTATCAACGTCAACGTCAGATGACACTGGGCGATCTTCTGCTGGAGAACCGGATTGTCTTCTTACAGGGCGAGATTTATGATGGAAATGCGAATGAGCTGGTGATGAAATTGCTCTATCTCCAGAAGGAAAATCGTCACAAGGATATCCATTTTTACATCAATTCGCCAGGTGGAAGCGTCTCCTCGACGCTCGCGATTTACGATACAATGCAGATCATCAGTTGTCCGATCGCGACCTATTGCGTCGGTTTGGCGGCCAGTGGTGCGGCGGTACTTTTAGCCGGGGGCACCAAAGGAAAACGCTACGCTCTGCCGCACGCGAAGATGATGATCCATCAACCATACGGTTCCGTCGGCGGACAGGTTTCGGATATCGAAATTCAGGCGAGCGAGATTTTGAAAACCCGCTCCGTGCTCAACGAGATTTTGGCCTTCCACACCGGAAAACCGATTGAAATGATCGCGAAAGATACTGATCGTGATTTTTACATGACGGCCGAGGCGGCAAAAGAGTACGGTTTGGTAGACGACGTGTTTGTGCGTCCCAAACCCGTGGAAGAAGAATAAAGAATCGTCCTCGAATGAGATCAAACTTGTGCCCGTGGCCTCGCCGTGACGGGTGTTCCACAGACCTTACGCTTCAATCGAGATCACCACCATTCCATCACAATCAAACCGATTTGTCCGGTCCCACCCATCGGTGGATGGATCGTTCAAAATGAATCGGTGGTCGGAAGCTAGGTTTTGCGGAACGTTCGATGAAATGCGCGTAAAAATCGCAAACCCTAAGTTGTGAACAACTCGCCACGCAGTACAAGCATCAAACCAATACAACCATCAGCAATACGGAATACAGCAATGCCACTCATCCCCTATGTGATTGAAAAAAATGGCCGTGAAGAGCGAGCCATGGACATTTATAGTCGTTTGCTCAGAGATCGTATTATCTTTTTGGGAAGTGCGATTGACGACGCAGTGGCCAATACGATCGTCGCCCAGATGCTCTTCCTTCAATCGGAGGACCCCGCCGCACCGATTCATTTATACATCAACTCGCCTGGTGGTAGTGTTTCCGCGGGCTTGGCGATTTACGATACGATGCAGCTCATTTCCTGTGATGTGGCGACCTATTGTATTGGAATTTGCGCGTCAATGGGAGCAATTTTGCTCACCGCAGGAACGAGTGGCCAGCGATATGCGCTGCCCAATTCGCGTGTCATGATCCATCAGCCGCTCGCCGGAATGGAAGGCACGGCGGAAGAAATCATGATTCACGCGCGTGAATTCAGCAAAACGAAAGTGAAAATGAATCAGATACTGCTCAAACATACGGGCAAACCGTTGGAGCAGATCGAAAAGGATACGGACCGAGACAATTATATGTCCGCGGAAGAAGCGGTCGCTTACGGCTTGGTCGATCATGTATTAGAGAAGGTGACGCCGCCGCCGCGAACCGTCTCGAACGATTGATCGGCGGTTTATACCCATTCCCATGAAAAAGGTGATGATCTGAGCTAGGCAAAGTGTTTTGCATCGCAAAATCGTGACCGAACACGCAAAATCAGATGGAAGAAGTATAAACAACCACTAGGGCGAAAATTCGAGTGGTTTTCTTGCCCAACGCCGCATTTTTGAAAATCATACAACCAAAGTGAAAGATATGTCCACGCCAGAGTTTTTGTTTTTTGATATGGGCAATGTGCTCATTCACTTCGATTTGCGAACGATTTGTGATCGAATGGCCAAGGTCGCTGGAGTCACGTCTGAGCTGGTTTTCCAAAAATTCTTCTCCTGTGAAGGAATTTTGTGGGAAGCCGAAGCAGGACGACTAACCCGACACGAGCTGTACGAAAAGTTTTGCGAACGGACCGATTCTCATCCTTCTGAAGTAGAACTTGATGCCGCCAGCTGTTCGACATTTACGATTAATACGCAGATGCTCCCCGTGCTCATGTCGCTCAAACGAGCGGGCAATCGCATTGGAATTCTGTCGAATATTTGTGAATCGCATTGGGTTTGGTGTCTTTCGCATTATCGTTTTTTGACCGATCTATTCGATTTTCAGTTGGCAAGTTACCAACTCAAATGTAGTAAACCCGGCATGGAAATTTTTAAGAAGGCACAAAACTTAGCGGGCGTTACGGACTCTGGTCGTGTCTTTTTCACGGATGATATTCCGCGGAATGTCGATGGTGCGGACGCCGCCGGTTGGGATGCGGAACCTTTTACGAACGTGCCTTCGTTGGTCGCCTCGCTGCGAAAACGGCATGTTACCCTCGCCTCCTATTAGTGTACTGATGGACGCTTGTAATGACGCCACCTGTCGAATCCATTTTGAAATCGTTGCGTACCACCATCGGTGAAACTCCGGTGATGGAACGGGTTTATCGCCGATTGCCCGCGTTGGCAAAAAGTGGCGTATCGCTATTTCTAATCGGTGAATTAGGCGTCGGCAAACAGATATTGGCCGAGGCTATTGCACAAATACGCGCGATTTTCCATCACCAACCGAACTTGCGTTGGCTGATGCTCGATGGTCGAATGGATGGAACCGGTTACGATACGCACGTGACCGGCGCAAGTGCCACGACGAATGACATTTTTGGACTGTTTGGCGAATCGGAAGGGCCGCCGCTGACATGTTATCTAGCGCATGTAGAGGCGTTTCCGCTGGAAATACAACGACGTTTTCTGCGATGGTGGGATACTCATCCCGCACTGATGGTGATCGCGTCCACCACACAATCCGATCTGCCGCTATTGCTGGAACAAGAGCGGCTCGACGAAGCACTTTATTATCGATTGGGTGGAAGTCGGTTGGAATTGCCACCGCTGCGAAAACGTCCGAAAGATATCCAACGATTAGCGAACCATTGGCTGATCGAAATGTCACGTCCGTACACCAACCGCATCATGGAATGGGAGGATGCGGCGGTTCAATTTTTAACCGCTTACGATTGGCCTGGTAATCGTTACGAGCTGAAATCAACCATGTTTTTTGCGATCCAACAATGGATCGAGGCTAACGAATTCGCCCTCGAATCACATGAAGATATAGATGTCAATTCGCACAGTGGTGTTGCTTTAGATGGCAATGTCGATAAAAGTAATAGTGATCAAGAAAACCATGGCGATCATAAGAACTATAATGTTCAAGAGAATACCGATGAGAAGAAGAACAACTCAACGGGTTCCCTAGAGAATGTGGATTCTCCTATTTCGCTTTCCGCTAACTTTTTGCCACCAGTCATCCGTGGAGAAACTCCACGTGAAAGTCTCAGTTCACGATTTCGTTCGCGGTTGTCTTTTGCCGATCTGGTGGTCGAGGTGATTGAAAAAGGCCTGACGGAAGAAGCGGAACTCGCACAAGCTGAATCACGTGATGAGTCGGATCATCTGTACGAACGTATTCTCGAACCGCTCGAACGTGAGCTGATTCGGCAGGTGTATGAAGATTGTCGGCATGTTCGAATCCATACAGCCACACGTTTGGGAATCAATCGAAATACACTGTATAAAAAACTCGCTGATTATGAGCTTGAGCCGGATCAGTAAGCGATTCCGAACGTATCGAGGAGTGTTCGCATGTCCCTAAAACGGAACGCCCAACTATTTTCAGAAATTATAAGTGGTAAAAAACGTGGTTTTTTACCGTCGATTATTCGGAGTTTCTTGCGAATACTTGAATCGTTTTACACAATAGGTGTTCGGATAAATCAGTGGCTTTTTGATCACCGACTTCGAAAGATGGAGTCCGTTTCGGTCCCGGTCATTTCGATTGGAAATTTAACGACAGGTGGTACGGGTAAAACACCGCTGGTCGCTTGGCTCGCACGGTGGTTGACGCAACAGGCGGAGCACCCAGCGATTTTAAGCCGAGGCTATGGGGCCCCACGACCAGGCATTCCCAATGACGAAGCGGTCGAATTGGAATGGCGTTTTCGTACGCTTGCGATATTGATTCCGCATTTTCAGCAGCCCGATCGGGTGGCTTCCGCACGGCGGGCGGTGGCGGAGAAGCACGCATCGTGTCTTGTGTTGGATGACGGTTTTCAACATCGTCGTCTGGCACGGGACCTCAATATCGTTCTTTTGGACGCGACCGAACCGTTTGGATTTGACCATCTTTTGCCGCGTGGTTTGTTACGAGAACCTGTGGAAAACCTAAACCGAGCTGATTGGGTGATCCTTTCGCGCGCAAACGCGGTCAAAGAGCAACGGCGAGCCGAAATTTACCGCCAGATCCATTCGATCGTTCCGGAGGACCACTGGGCTGAGATCGCTTTTTGCCCATCTGCCTATCAAAATATCAGTGGACAAACGTTGCCTATCGACGCATTCCATGGTCAAAAGGCCGCCGCCTTTTGTGGTATCGGAAATCCATCCGCTTTTTTTCACGGAACACTGGTCTCCTGCGGCGTTCATCTGCTCGGCACACAAACGTATCCCGACCATTATCGTTACACCTCTGATGATATCGATACATTAAATCAGTGGGTTCATTCTTTCCAATATCGTCCAGCAGTCATTCTTTGCACGATGAAAGATTTGGTTAAATTGGAAGGAATTTCCCATCTGGACCACATTCCATTGTATGCGGTCGTCATCGACATTCAATGGCTCAAAGGGAAATCGCGGCTGATCAAACAGTTGCAATCATTAATCATGGTACCCATTTCGGTTGAAAACGCGGTGGATTAGAGTCTAGTCTCACCGCCGATTTTACAATGTTTGCAACGAAAAAATCACGCATGGATATACCGAATCAAAATGGAACAGGAATAAGACGAAAAGAGATGAAAAGCAGCGCCAAAAATCAGGATCAACCCGTATTCATTTGTCTGACCCCGCGTGGGCGCGGCGCGGTGGCAGTCGTACGTGTGATGGCCCCACAATCGCTTCTCGTACAACTACCGTTGACCTCCATTCCCGATGAACCAAATCGTCTCAAACTTGTTCACTGGAAAGAGATGGACAAAAAAACACATCTATCAATCAGCGAAGATGTCGTCGTTCGTCGATTATCTTCGGAATCAATGGAATTATTCCATGGATGGAGTGGTATTGAAATATGTTGTCACGGTGGAATGGCAGCGGTACGGCGAATTGAAAAAACGTGCTTGGCGATCGGATTACGAAAAATTTCGCGAGCAAAATGGTACGCGACCTCAGCCCAGATTGAGCATCTTTCGGCAGACGCAGCCAAGGCGAGCGAACTATTTTTGCAAGCGGCATCACCACGCACCGCCGCCACGCTTTTTGACCAATCACGCGGCGCAATGGATCGTATATGGACAAAAATATATCAGAGCGTTCAACAATTAGCGATCTCGATGGAACACGATTTACTTCCGCGTTCCCCACAGTGTGCCGCGGAACCACCGATATCGATTGCTTGTTCCAAACGCTCGTCTGGAAAAGTCCATCATAAAATGGATAACGAGATCCATGACAAGGCGGATATCGGTATGCAAGATCGGTTCCAGGACGATATCCAATCGGCCAAGGCGGAGTCATTGGTTTCTGGCCATACGGATCATGCAACATCGGAGATTCGTCGATTAAAACGCCAGTTAGGACGATTGTACCGGTTGATTCCGTATGGAAAACATCTAGTTAAACCGTATCGGATTGTATTGCTTGGGCCACCAAACGCTGGTAAAAGTTCGCTTCTAAACGCATTGGCGGGTTATCTTCGCGCGATCGTCCACGCACAGCCCGGCACGACTCGCGATTGTGTTGAGGAACCTATCTTTTATCGCGGAATCCCGTTATTATGGAGCGATACGGCTGGAGTCCGAGATTCGCGTGATCCGCTCGAAGTAGCGGGGATGGAACAAACGTTTCGCCGGTTGCAACAAGCCGATTTGGTGTTGGAGCTTTCCGAGTTTGGTCAGCCGATTTCCATACCGCTTCCCAGCGGCTCGTTCACCTGGAGATCGCATCTGGCACGACTTCAAAAAAAACATCGCTGGTTTTTTGTCGTCAATAAAATGGATTTATGCGATCCGTCCGAATGTTTGTCCAATACATCGGACCGCATGTATATTAGTGTTAAAAATAGCACTGGTATTCATGCGTTACTCGATCAGGTCGTTCGACAATTAGTTCCCGCACTTCCGAAACCTGAAGAGGCGGTTCCTTTTTTGCCCAAACATGCTCGGATGATTCGAGCGATTCGCGGTTTGCTGAAAGAACGGAAATTTTCGCAAATTTTGGATCTGTTAGAATCTCGCCACAAAAATGAAACACGAGGGATCAAATAATGAATATGTATCAAGGCAAAAAGTTCCTATCGTGGAGACCAAGAGGTAGACATCAATGGGTCTGGCTTTTGGGTCTGATTTTTTGCGCCGCATGTAGTTCAAATGAGGAAGAATCGGTTCCCCCACCGATTCAGCCGAGTGAACTTTTGCCGCCGCTGAATGTTTCGGAAGCCTCGCCCCAGACGGCGTTGCAGGTGTTGCTCAACGAAAACCTGCCCGGTTCACAAGACGATTCGGATATCAACACCGTGATCCGAATGCCTCAAAAGGCGTTTAGTGAAGAGGATATTGCACAGGTTTTACCAGCGTTGAGTCAGGCTGCGGAAGGTGGAACGGCCAATGCGCAATATATTCTGGGCATGTGCGATTATTTGGGACGTGGTACACCACACGCCCCGAAGGAGGCTGTCCGTTGGTTCCAAAAAGCGGCTGATCAGGACGAGCCCCAGTCGCAATGTATGCTCGGCATCTGTTATTATTACGGTCAAGGAGTAGCGAGCGATGTGGAAAAGGCGTTCAGTTGGTTCCAAAAAGCGGCTGATCAAGATATCATTTTAGCACAATTTGGCTTGGGAATGTGCTATTATGACGGAACCGGTGTCGCACAAGACCGAACGCTCGCGTTGAAATACTTCAAGCAAGCCGCCGACCGCGGCCATCAACAGGCCCAATATATGGTATCCTCGCTTTCAGACGAGGTGGCGGAACAGGGTCATGCTACCGTTTCCATGGACAAGATTTCGGCCCCCTGATGAGACTTTTTCAAAGGTTTTCGGGCATTTTTTTGAGTGTTTCCGCGAAGTATTCGCCACAAGAGGTTTGATCTATGGACGTGAAAGCGTTATACTTAGAGCAAAGGTAATCGGTCATAGATATCTCACCAATGGCCTTAGATTTCCTTCACATGCGCAGCTTTCTAACCGGGCAGGTGTCGAGGGTTTGCCTGTTCATGGGTACCTTCCCCACAACCTTTTTCATTCGATTCGTACAGTAGGGAGCAAGAGCAATGGGTACCACCACGATTTATCGAGTCGTCGGCCTTGGCGAAGTGCTTTGGGATCTTTTTCCAGATCGTCGTCGTCCCGGTGGTGCACCGGCGAATGTCGCGTTTCACGCCTCGCAACTTGGCTGTTATGGTCTGGTTTGTTCGCGAGTGGGAGCGGATCCCGGCGGTGACGAACTGGTTCAATACTTGGACAGTCAAGGGATTGACACCCGCTATGTTCAGCGTGACGAGGAGGCTCCCACGGGTACGGTGACGGTGGTTCCGGGTGATCAGCCTGGTAAACATACGTTCAAAATTCACGAAAATGTAGCGTGGGATCGGCTCGCGTGGGGAGAGCGGCTGGAGCAATTGGCTCAAACGACGGCGGCGGTCTGTTACGGGACGCTTGCGCAGCGTTCGCACACCTCTTGCCGTACCATCCATCGCTTTTTGGGTGCGACTCCAGACTCCTGTTTGCGTGTGTTCGATATGAACATTCGTCAAAACGATCTGGATTTTACCATGTTAGAACGTTCGCTGATGAAGGCGACGATTGTCAAATTAAATTCCGATGAGGCAAAGTGGCTTGGTCGGTGGTTCCAAGCCTGTCCTGCTAAAGAGGTCGATTTGGCGAAGTGGATCATCCAAAATTACGGGGCCAAATTGGTTTGTATCACTCGCGGTGCGGCGGGGTGTTTGCTCGTGTCAGCTACGGGCGAGGTAGTGGAATCGCCGATCAACGAATCCATTCAGGTGGTCGATACGGTCGGCTCGGGCGACGCGTTTACTGCGGCGTTGATTTACGCACGCTTACAAGGTTGGATTTTGCCCGTAACGGCGATTTTCGCCAACAGTATCGCCTCGATGGTCACCTCACGCGCGGGGGCAATGCCTGTTTTGCGCCAAGAATTCGAAGATTTAATTCAACAATATCGGTAGAATCCGTTATACCTGTTCCGTTTGATGGTATGTTCCCAAGGGTAACGATGGGTACAACATCACTTTGGTTTAGGTTTCGAACATAGATTCCGAGCAGTCACACTTTCAACCGAAATGGGTATAACAAAAAGTATGGAAAACGGAAAATTACCATGGGGAAGCGACTTTCGACGGGAATCGCGGGGCTTGATAAACGATTGGGTGGAGGCTTGTTGCCGGGCACATTGACGGTAGTCGTCGGTTCGTCTGGAATCGGCAAAACCCAGTTGGGTATTCAATTTGCCGACGCGGGTCGCCTACAGGAGGGTCGCCGTGGTATCTTGTTCGACCTAACGAGTCGCGGCGATTCGCAAAACCACGCGGATTATGCGCAGCGGATTTGCGGTTGGACACCCACGATCACGGAACTTGAACGTTATCCTGATCTGCTGAATTTTTTCGACACACATCGTTCATTTGGCGAATACTTGGGTGTTTTTGGTTATAGTGGTCGTCGCGTGACGATTCGTGATCTCGACGCGGAGGCCCGTTTGGAATGGGAATCGGAGCTTGCGCGTCGTTTGGCATCGTCGATTGCCTTTTTCTATGGAAATTTTATCCACGGCGTCCGCCGTTGCGTGATTGATGGGGTCGAGCCGGTCGATCGTCCGAGCGAATCGGTCCAATTCGAGCTAATCGAGTATGTGTACCATCAGATTTTGCGTAAAGATTCGGAATGGGTGGCCCGAGATCTGTTTCGTGAGAAATACCGAGTCCCGTGTGATGGTCAGATTGCCGACTTGAATCATCCGGAATCGTCCGACACGCCGACGAACGCGGTACTCGCGTCGAAATATCGCTATGAAACATCGGATATCGGCTGTCTTTTGCTGCAAACGTCAGCGGAGACGTCGCTTGAATCACTACTCGACCACCCGCTCGTGGAAGGTGACCTGCTCAGCAATGCCAATACGATCATTTACATGGGCAAAATCCGAGACGGCATGAAATTCCGACGAGCCATCGCGATAGCTAAACATCGCGGCAGTGCGTGCGATGACGAAATCATACCGTACGTCATTGGTGAATCCGGCTTACGATTAGAATCTTAACACCGATTAGGACGCCGCAATTTCCGCCTAGAAAATGTTCCGTTGGCATTCCATCGTATCCTTCACCTAAACATAGAGATGGTTCACGATTGAACAGCCACCTAAAACACTCCTCAGCCATATCCACGACCATTTGGACGCTTTGGTGATGCACAAGCATTGAAGAACAAGGGCGGATTCACGCGTTCCGCCCAAGCGTTCATCTCAGGGATTACCCTTGGCAATTGCAACCAGTGGACGGATGGCTGAAGACCATTTTTTGTACTTCGATTCCGGCAATCGTTTTGAGTTGCGTTTCGAGTTTAGCAAATTCCGCTTCGTCACCAAACAGTTCGAGTATGACGATACCTTCTGGTGAGCAGACATCTTCTGAAACTTCGTGCAAGCCGATTCGCGTTTTGATGCTGCACCCGAACTGCGAGAGCGTTTTCTGCAAATCGGTCGCGTTCTGTAGGCGATTCGTCAAATGCACACCGAGGATCACATGGGACGCTTTCATCGTAAGATTCCTTTAGGTTAACGGGTTTTGTTTTCTTTATACATATTATACGCCATCGGGAACGGTTGCAATGCTCGCTCGAAAATATTCAGACATTTGGAGATCGCTAGGCCATAGTTGGTGATCGGGACATGAGCCGCATGAGCCGATTCAATTCGAGTAAGCATCTCTCGTCGATTCCATACACACGCACCGCAGTGAATCACGAGATCGTATCCGCGCACATCGTCGGGATAATCCCGTCCAGCGACCACGGTCAGTTCGATTTCATCGCCGATTTTTTCTCGCAACCAATTGGGAATTTTCAGTCGCCCGATATCGTCACCGATTGGATGATGCGTACAGGCCTCGCCGACCAAAATTTTAGCTCCTGGTTGAAGCCGATCAATCGCCATAGCACCTTGGACCATCGCGGTCAAATCGCCTTTATAACGCGCAAAAAGAATGGAAAAACTGGTCATTGGAATCGACTCTGGAGTATCGGCCGCAACCCTAGCGAATGCTTGCGAATCGGTCACCACGAGAACCGGTGGATTTTTTAACCGGTCAAGCGTCTTAGCCAACTCGGTGTCTTGCACGACTAGAGCCGAGGCGTGCCGATCAAGCAGATCGCGAATGACCTGTACTTGCGGCAAAATAATACGACCTTTGGGTGCTTCTTTATCCACAGGCACGACGAGTACGACGAGTTCGCCTTCAGAGACGAGGCCGCTCAAAATCGACGGCGGATTCAGAAAATCATCCGGCGCACTCAGGATTAACGCCTGACGCAACGCCTCGATCCCTTCTCCTGATTTCGCGGCCACGGTGATGACATTCGGTCGAGTGACATCACTCTCGATAGGCAATTCGCACGTCGTCTGTGTAGCCGCCAAAATCGCCGTTCGCGCTTCCGCCTCGAGCACACCCGCTGCACCTTCCGCACGACGTTGATCCGCTTTATTAGCTACCACAATCACAGGAATTTTTCGTTCTCCAAAGAGAACAAGCAGCCCATTTTCATATTCGCCCCACGCATCCGTCACAAGAATCGCCAAATCTATTCGATTGACAACCCGTCGTGTTTTCTCCACTCGTTGCGCACCTAGAGCACCGATATCGTCAATTCCAGCCGTATCGACGAAAACAACCGGCCCAAGCGGCAAAAACTCCATCGCTTTTTCCACCGGATCCGTCGTCGTACCCGGCGTATCCGAAACGATCGCGATTTCCTGATGTAACAATTGGTTAAATAGCGAAGATTTTCCTACATTCCGTCGTCCAAAAATTCCTATCTGCAATCGCAAACCTTTGGGTGTCGCTTCCATCATCTATCGTTCCTATCTTATTTTGCACCTTTTTTCCAAACGCGAGTCAACGATCCAAATCCATGGAATGGACTACTCTATTATAGAAGAATATAGTAATGTGTATACTATTAAAAATTCTGAAACGCGAAAGTTTTAGAGCCAAAAAGATTTGGATGATTGGCAGCATGGACACAGATCGCCAAACTATCATGGAGTTCAGGCCGTAACCGCCGCTGGAATTTGTGATCCATTCTTATTTCGTATGATCTGCGGTCATCCAAAAGCCGATCGAATTAAAATAGCCCCCAAAAGCCATACATCCAAGAACCCGTTTCGTTTCCTAATGGCCTTCGTCTCCTCCTAGGGTGTATTCACATATAATCACATGGTAAAAGCCGATAGCCGAGAATAAAATGATTGCAATCGGAGTGGTTTGTGTCGCGGTTGATATTGAAGTTTGCGCGTCTAGCAAAAAGTTTTGGAAGGGAGGTTTGGAGGAAAAACTTTTCCAAAAATTTTTCTCTCCATGCCTTTTTCACCGCCCAAAAATTTTATTTGAAGCGTATCCCGTCTGTTAATATAGGTTAAACGAGTTGATGTGATGGATGTTTATATCGATTTTCTCGATAGCACACTCAACGTAAATATGCTATGTTACTTAAATGACTTATATTTATTGTGTGAACACGCCCTAGAAAACATTCGCGAGTAAAATCGTACTCCCGTTCCATTCGGCGATAACACCTCTCAAGCACCACATTGGTCACTTTGGATTTCTTCGGTTTTTACGAACGTTTCCGTTCCATAATGGGGAGCGGCTCCGATGAGTACCGTACCGAGACATGCCAGAACGACACCCGTTCCCATCAAAAAACCACCCGGTTCATGAAACCAGAAAATGCCAACCAGCGAAACAAGTGCCAGCCGAATCGTCCCGGACACATTACCGAAAACGACCGAAGTCAGTTGAATCCCCTTGCAGAGAGAGACAAAGGCGACCACATTACAAAGAGCCGAAACGGTCAGTACACCATAATCTGCCGCTGAAATATCGAAAACCGCCCACGTAAAGCCTTGTTGCCACAAAATAACAGGCAAAGTCGCTGGCAGACCCAATATGGGAACCACAAACGCGGGAAGCCAAACGGGTGCCCCTTGATTTCCCACATATCGAATCACCGTGGCAAGAATCGCACAACTCAAACCGCAGAGTATCGCCATCACACAACCCAAAATCCCCCGCCATAACGATACCGTTCCAACCGAAATTCCACCGCCATTTGCCAAAGTTGCTTCATGAACGATGTTCACCTCGGTAGAGACCGCGGCACCCTCGGATAAACTCGGCAGACGTTCCGTTTTTTGAGTGGCGGTGGCAGACGTGAACGATTCCACGTCCGAGTGGGCAACGCTCAGCAAGACGACGGAGGTAATCAACACCGCCATACCCAGCAGAGTCGGAAGCGAAACTCGTTCTTTCAAAAAAACACGACCGAGTACAGCCGCAAAAAGAATCGTCGTACCGAGTGAAATCGCACCGGCCACAGCCATCCCAACCTGACGATAGGCCCATAACAACGAAAAATTTCCAGGCACTTGGCAAAAAAATGCTCCGACCAACGTCCATCCGATCAATCGACCTGCCGCATATCCGCCAGAACCGGTCGTACGATACTGACGCCGCCAACCGTAAATCATCAACGGAATTCCAAAACTACCGATGATGATTCCACTTAAAGTTTCCTTAAAACAAAGTAAACGATACGAATCGAGTCGTTCAATCAGTTCTCGAACACAACCGTCCGCGACGGCATATCCCATCGCCGCCAGAAGACAACACGCCCCACCGAGCCACCATCTTCCCCGATTCGAGGTGGTATATCCGCAATTTTCCATGGTTAATCACTTTCTGCAACATGCATATCCGCACAGTATTTTCCGTAGGAACGGTTCTCTTTTTCAGATCATTCACGTCGAATCCTCTTGGACTCATTTCCCCAAAAGTCCCTAAATAGCACCTTTTATCTTGATATGTCGAATTCTTCAGTCAACGGAAAGAGGTCGATCAGAGAGTCGGTTTCGAAACACAAAAAAGCCGATGAACATTGCTGATCATCGGCTTCTCGGTATAAACATGGTGGTGATAACTAGCGTTCAACCATAACAGTGACCACTTCATAATTACTTCCGAGTTGTGTCACCACTTCTCGTGTAACTTTCCTTAGAAAGGAGGTGATCCAGCCGCAGGTTCCCCTACGGCTACCTTGTTACGACTTAGTCCCAATTGCGGAATTCATCTTCGGCGCTTAGCTCCTTGCGGTTACCTCGGCGACTTCGGATGCCTCCCACTTTCGTGGCTTGACGGGCGGTGTGTACAAGGCTCAGGAACACATTCACCGCGGTATGCTGACCCGCGATTACTAGCGATTCCGGCTTCATGCAGGCGAGTTGCAGCCTGCAATCCGAACTGAGGCGCACTTTTTGGGATTTGCTTGCCCTCGCAGGTTCGCTTCCCTTTGTATGCGCCATTGTAGGACGTGTGCAGCCCTGGACATAAAGGCCATGAGGACTTGACGTCATCCCCACCTTCCTCCGGTTTAACACCGGCAGTCTCACTAGAGTCCCCGACATGACTCGCTGGCAACTAGTGACAAGGGTTTCGCTCGTTAAGGGACTTAACCCGACATCTCACGACACGAGCTGACGACAGCCATGCAGCACCTGTGCACGTTTCACCCGAAGGCAGGAACCATCCCTTTCAGGCGGCCCATCCGTGCATGTCAAGTCCAGGATAAGGTTCTTCGCGTAGCCTCGAATTAAGCCACATCCTCCACCGCTTGTGTGAGCCCCCGTCAATTCCTTTGAGTTTCAGCCTTGCGACCATACTCCCCAGGCGGAGCACTTAACACTTTCGCTGCGACCAGAAGACTATGAAGTATCCTCCGATCCAGTGCTCATCGTTTACGGCTAGGACTACCGGGGTATCTAATCCCGTTCGCTACCCTAGCTTTCGTGCCTCAGCGTCAGAAAAGATCCAGTGAGCCGCTTTCGCCACCGGTGTTCCTGAGAATATCAACGCATTTCACCGCTCCACTCTCAGTTCCGCTCACCCCTATCTTCCTCAAGTTATACAGTATCGAATGCAGTTCCTCGGTTGAGCCGAGGGATTTCACATCCGACTTAAACAACAGCCTACGCACCCTGTAAGCCCAGTGATTCCGAATAACGTTGGGACGGTTCGTATTACCGCGGCTGCTGGCACGAACTTAGCCCGTCCTTCCTCTGAAACCAGGTCAAACTAAGAGGATTACCCCCTAGCATTTCCAAAATTACTGACAGCGGTTTACAATCCGAAGACCTTCCTCCCGCACGCGGCATCGCTCGTTCAGACTTTCGTCCATTGACGAAGATTCTCGACTGCAGCCACCCGTAGGTGTCTGGGCAGTGTCTCAGTCCCAGTGATGCGGGTCATGCTCTCACACCCGCTACCCGTCATTGGCATGGTGAGCCGTTACCTCACCATCTACCTGATAGGACACAAACCCCTCCTCCGGCGGAATCGCACCTTTGATCCGAAGATTTTATCGGGTATTAACTTCAGTTTCCCGAAGTTATCCCCGTCCAGAGGGCAGGTATCTGCGAATTACTATCCCTTTCGCCGCTAAAGTATTGCTACTTTCGCTCGACTTGCATGCCTGATCCATGCCGCCAACGTTCATTCTGAGCCAGGATCAAACCCTTCACTTAATTATATGCTTTGACTGCTTGCGCAGCTCATAAACAAAGTTAGGTATCCTGCTGCACGGCCCCTTGTCGCAAGTTTTAATCAAAAACTTAAGGAGCCGCGACTTTTTAAAGTCCTGTTTCTAGTGGTAATTCATCGCTGAATCACCATTTTGAGTTGGCTGAACTCTTGGTTATTCACCACCAAATTTTCAAAGATCATCCGTACCACCTGCCGACTCACGCCATTCAGTGATCCGCTTTAGTGAACTCACTCGCGTTTGCTTGTGCGTTCAAGGTTCGCTCTATTGTACCGAACCCTTTCATTTCGTCAAGGGGGTTAAGCTGTTTTTATTTTTATCAGCCTGAACCACCAAGACTTCTTTCGCTCAAACCGCAACACTCGGATCGCCGCAAGGTCACCCCCGCACTACCCACGCCACCGCTCAAGCTCTCAACCGCAAACCATTCCACTGCAAGCAGTTGTGTGGCCGGCGACTGATGGTGATGATTATAGCAGAACGATTTAGAACCGCAACCCCTAATCATCGTTCAGTTCTTTTTTTGAAAACATCAACTGTTCAAAACGCCAACGTCTCAAAAAAATAACTGAAAACCTCTCCCTCTCGAAAAAGGACCTTTGCGGTTAAGTCTCACTGACGGAGCTGTGTCCCGCGAAGGTTTGAGAAAGTATACCCACTAAAACGAAACCGTCAACCATCTTGCTCGGTTTTT
>JAQVKF010000041.1 GCA_028694795.1 Thermoguttaceae bacterium
CCATTGGAAATGACGCGGCTCCCACTGCGAGGCTGAGCGAGTTCCAACGCCGATTAGATCGATTGGAATGTACACTGAGTCCGGCTGATCTTCAGAATCTGTTCGACACTTTAATACATCGGCTAGCAAATCCGAATTTCTTACGCAATCAGGAACGATGCGACCTCACGATTTTGAGCGATTTGGACGCATCCACTTGGGAATATCCATTGGAGTCGTCGGAGTCTGTTTTATCGACCACAGGGGAGATGACGCCAGAGAATGTTTGGAAAAAATCGGCTCAACGGCTTGCCGAATTGGCGAACGTGCGTCTCGTCGCGGTGGGTTCTCCACCTTCGGAAAATATCGGTGTCAAAAATTTGCGGGTTGAAACGGGAGACGCGAAGCAGACCACGGAAGCGGGTGATCAGACTATCATTGATCCTAACAGCGACAAGGCGAACACCGCTGTACGTACTTGGAATATCGCGGCGGATGTATGGCGTAAAGGTGGTAAAAATCCACGTGAAGTGCCAATAACGCTTTGGATTAATGATCACATGGCGGAGCAAAAGAGCGTGACGTTGGCTCCGAACGCTTCCTCGAAAATTGAATTTTCCGGCATCCAGATTCCTGAAAATATATTGGCGGAAACCGCTCACCCGCCATCCGAAAATGAGCCATCTCAGGAATTATCCACTCCACTCGCCAATACGACTTCTGAACCAGCCTTGGCCGGGCCGATGATCCGTGTCCGTGTTACTTGCGAGTCCGACCGATTTCCGCTGGACGACACTTGTGAAACGGCTGTTCGATATGCGCAACAGCTTCACATTTTACTGGTGGACACACGTACCGATTCGGAGAATATTTCGCTCGATCCAGGTCCATTACGCTGGATTGTCGCGGCGATTGCTCCACTCAAAGCGGCTGGACCTGTGCAAATAGACATTATTTCGTGGAGTAAACTTCCATTTACCGCGTTAAATCGCTTTGACGGTATCCTCATACCGGATCCGCCGGAGTTTCGTCCGGAGATTTTGTCGATCTTAGGCCGTTATGTACGATTGGGTGGAGCGGTATGGATTTTTATGGGTCCATCTTGGAAAACGTCCGAGGTGTTAGGCGAGACAGGCGGGTTCGGGGAAACTGAGGGGACACGCGAACCTCCTGTGTTAAGCGGGATGTCGCCGACTACGCTTTCGAAGTCAGCTTTATCGGTGTCCGAATCCTCTCTGTCGTCTCTTTCTGATACCGTAGACGCGATATTGCCATTTCCCGCCTCCCCATCCACCGCCATGCGGTCCAATCTTTCGACCGATTTGTTTTCGGAATCTTCGAATCGTTGGTTCCCGGTCACCGTTCGAGGCTTACAAAATACTCCAACCACGGTATTATTAAGTGGCGAAAACGATTCTACCGTGTCCGCTCCGCGTCCGGAAGGTTCGCAGGTGATCGTCACTCCATCGGGGAAAAATACGACCATCCGTAAGATAGAAACCTATAACACAGAGATATTCAAAAATTTTACTGGGCGTAACGAGGCGGAGATTCCGCTGTTGCGATACCGGTTGCTTGTTCCTCATCCCGACGCCAAAGTATTGTGGCGGACGGCGGATGGCGATCCGTTGTTGGTGGAATCGCGTTGGGGACGCGGCGTCACGCTGGTTACCGCGTTTGGACTGACGCCCTCTGATACATTGTTTGTGGTTTTGCCCTCGTTTGTGCCTTTCGTCCAGGAGGTTTTAGCGTATTTACGTCCACGCTCGGTGTCAGACTCCACGTCCATCGTTCCCGCCATGTCGGAAGTTTCCTTTCGATTCCGAACGGCGGACACGGTTTTTTTGCGGATGATCCGCGAAGAGTTGGGGTGGAAATGGCAAAATGACGGCTCTTCGGCACCACCGTCTTTCGATACCACCAACGAATCACCAGGGACAGTAATTTACGGTAAATTCCAAGCGATACGGTTGTCCAAATGGGATGTAACCGCCACGCAATGGATTCTGCTGGCGGCGATCGGATTGTGGCTTATCACGCTGTTTCGCAAAGAAGAATGAGTGTCGGAGGCCATAATATCGTATCATATCGATATCATGCCGATGGTGCGTTCGCGGTTATAACATTCGGGGCGTGTTGGCTTCGGTAGTGGGCGTAATCGTTCGAAGTTCGGGGGTGACCACGCCAGGGCGATCCGCAAAATAAAGTACCTGTTGCGGAACTGTTTGCTTGGCAAATCGCAGTAACAATCCACCCGCGAGTCGAATTGATTCGTCCGATATTTCGCCCATGAGCAACCCCGTCGGCCCCGCAAATCCGGTTGCCATCATCAAAACGCCATGCCGTGAGGGATGATGGAAAAATTGCTCCAAAATAGCGTTTTCCTCCTGATTGCGTCCCAACACCAATTTGGCTGTCGAGGTCAAGCGAAAATGACGACCAAACCCTAACGTTCCGTAATGCCAACCCTCCGCACATTCCGCTGGAAATCGATCAAACATGTCGAAAAAACGCGGTGCGAAATCTTTTAACGTCAATTTGCAGCCTGAGGATGGCGACGGTCGCTGCGCGGACCCATACTGTAACTTCACCACTCGTGATTTTTCCGCGATCTCCGCCGTCGGAAGCCCTATTTTTAACTCGTTTGCCAGTCGATGCAATTCAGTACGACGTCTACCAGAAAATTCGTACAGCTGATCTCGACAAACTCTTCCTTCACGCTCCGGTCGTGTCTCCGGAAGTAATTTGGCCGAAAGCGGTCGTAATAATAGATCGCCTAAGCCCGAACTTTTCGAGATAATATCCAAATGAAGCCGCTTTTGCGAACACGGTCGTTGCCCCAGTACTTCACCCGTCGCAACAAAATCGGCTCCCGTCTCCTGCATCCGTCGATAGGCCATTTTTGCCATATACGCATGACAATCGGTACATGGATTCGCCGCGCCTCCACGACCGTGACGCGGTTTGCACAACATCTGATAGTAATCCTGGTCTACCCATCTTGCGCAAAAATCCAAATCCAACATGTCGGCGGCTTGCTTTGCGAGATCATGGCAATGGTGATAGGGTGTCAAAATGCACAACGCCTCGACATGGACGTTTTGGATTTGGAGAATTCTCGCGGCGAGTATGCTGTCCAATCCACCGGAAAAAAGAACGATTGCTTTACTATACGCCATGGATATTTTCTTTGATTTGGGAATATTTTACGCGAAGAAACCTCTATCGGGGACTGTTGCGATAGGCTTTTGAGGGTGAATCGCCATGCTACCAACGGAATGCCGACGCCCACGATTCTTCGTTGCAAAATCGCTCGGACCACGTTCCTGCTCGTTACGATTTTAGTCGGAATGAGTATACCACTCATAAGGTATTTCTCAAGAGTAAATTCGGAATAAATAGGAATGATAGCCATAATGTGAGTATTAAATCATTTTTGTCGGAACGTTGAATGGAGAATCAAGTGAATTTCATATACTACGCATGATGGAAAATAGGATATAATGCGGTAGCATAGAGGGGGGGACCGAATTGTATCTGTGGCTCTTATTTTATCCGGCAAAAATTAGTACATAAAGTTGAATCACTATGAATCTTCGATATATTGATAGACTGTTTGAAATACTCATGTCGCCAGTCGGAGCGGTCTTGCTCTTTCTCGTGGTGATCATCATGGTCGCAAGTTTCATCTCTGAACGTGTCAATTGGGTTCTCTTGGGTAGTACTTTATGGATTACCACATTTGGCTCTGTAAGGAATAAGTGGTTTGATATAACCTTGTGGGCTCCACTACAATTTTTACGCGTGAATACTCGACAGTTATCGATTCTTTGTTTGCTGTTGTTATTTTTTTTGCTGCTAATACGCCTAAAGTGGCGACCTTTGTCCTCTGGTATCTTGGGTTGGTTGTGCTTCCAATTGTATTGGACTGGGGATATTCTCTTAGCTAGTGACTATGAAAAAGGTGTACTGGGAGGAATCACTGTTATTCTGGTTTTTTTTGTCATTTGCGTGGAGCTTGGTGGATGTCTGACGGCGGAAAAAGTGTTCCCTATGCTGAGGACTATGCTGCTTACGTTTGTGATTTGTTTTCTTGGAGGCTTATTGGTTCAATTTCTCATTAATCGTGGCGCGATGACTCCCGGTGGAGGACGACTTCAAGGAACTTCGGATAATCCTCAATCATGTGGATGGAGTTTATCGACCTGCCTATTAACGCTTATTTTTTTGTGGTATTCGTGGGAACATAAAGGTGTGGTGGCGAAAGTTTTGCTTTTGGGACTTAGCTTTTTCTGTTTTATTTTTTTACTTTGGACGGGATCGCGAACGGCTTGGTTGATGACGATCGTGGCGGTCGCCGTTTTTTTCCGACGCCGATTAGGTTCTTTGATCCTTGGTTTTATCCCAATCGTTTTCCTCGCTGTAGGATATCTTTTGCTTTTCAGCGATGGTGATGTTCAATCGGTGGTCATGTCGCGTAGTCTCACTGTAGATACGAGGTCTACGGTATGGGCTGGTCTATGGCGTGCTTTTATGGACAGCCCTTTTTTTGGGCAAATCTATTCTGTTGGTGGTGAAAATTCTTATTTAACGGTCGCTGCCAGTATGGGAATTGTCGGATTGTCGATAATGGGGATAGCGTTTTTCTGTGGGATGAAAAATATTTTTTATGTCTTGAAGGGGTATTATTTATTGGATTCTCAGGAAAAAGTTCTTTTTGATTACGTACTAACAGGATTAGTTTCAATGGCGGTATGTGGTATGCTGGATGGCTTTCTACTTGCTCTTTTGACCATTTATGCGGTATTTCCGTGGATTTATCTGACCATTTTGAATTACCTCGTGCGACGTGTGTCGGAATTACGCGAAGAGGAGTACTACCTCGGAAATTTGGAGCTTTTGGGAGATGATCCGCACCATGTACTGGAAGCGTTTGGAAAGTATCCAGTACAGAGATAATGTCGGCTTCGTACATATCCATTTACTTCAAGCAAAATGTTTGGTTGGCGTTTGCGATGGGCTGGTCATTGCTTGCGAGCTTTCCAACAAGATACGTCCCTGATGGTCGGGTGATAGAGATATTCCGATCCAAGGCCCCGTTCTATTATTGGGGCTTGTGACCGAGGCGTTTCGTGGTTTTTCGCCGCGAAAATCACGTTGTTTAGCCTTTGTCCAAATCCGCCGGATTTGAACCGTTTATTTTAGAATGGCTTATTTTGACCGAAGTTCATACCTATCGGAGTCGGAAAGTTTGGACATCAGAGAAGTTGCCCCAAAAAATTTTCGAATTGGGTAAGAATCCAGAGAAAGCTGATCGCGAATAGTCCCAGTACGGATAAAACGACGACAGGCAATCCGGTGTTCCAAAAGCTCCACGCGGAAACGAGACGGGAGAGGAGACTCATCAGAAAATAAACCGTTCCGAGTGAGATCAGTATGGGGAGAGCGATGAGGACTCCCGAAATCATTGACTGAGTGACGATCTGTAACAGTGGCGAAATCCAATCGTGAGTGAGACCGATGGCGTTTTCGTTGAGTGTATGGATGGATTCGACGGAATTGGTCGCGGTCCATATGGGTGTTGTGGTAGAGGTCGAGGCCAGCAGCGTTGGAATGCCGAACGGTGAGGATGAGTGATAGAGGTCGTCCATCAGAGCTTTTATCATGAGACGATCGCCGCCGATGGCGAAATAGACCGCTAGGCCGCATAGGCCTAATAGATGGGCAAAGATATTTGTGGAAAGACTCTGCTGCGGATCAAAAACCTCGGCCATGGACATGCTGCCCATTTGTGCGACCAGCGTTCCCACATATTCCAACGTCGTAAAAATGAGTCGTAAGAGCGTCGCTTGTAAGATTCCGATGACACACTCGATCAGAAGGATGCCGGCAAAGGACAACGACGCCACGGAGGACCATCCTTCGTGGATTGCGAGCCATACGTCCTGTGGAGTGGTTAGGGTGGTTGGCAAGGAAACGTAAAAGAGGGCGAATGTGAGGATGACGCTCAAAAAACCGCGTATTTTAATGGAAATGAATGTTTCGCCCCACCCCGGCGCAAAAAAGACCAACCCCGCGACGCGTGCGAAAATCAGCAGAAATGTCGGAAGTATTGCCGTGGCAGAGAGTTCCATAGGTTTAATTTTAGCCAAAAACATTGCTTGGGTTGAAAAACGCAATACGTCAAAACCTTGATTGTGATTGTTTCGTTTGACGGACGATTATGGGGATCTTCGGTTTGATTGTAAACTGTTTTGAAATTGTTCGATGGCTGCGGTGAGTACAGGGAGTGCTTGGGTTTCGATTTTGGGCTGATCAATGGTTCCACTCACCTGGATTTCCATCAAACGTCGCGAGGCATCTCCCAACAGCGGGCCGACCAACGGAATCTGACGATCTGGACGTCCAATCAAACTGTAAAATGCCAATTGGATTTCCGATGGAAGTATCCAATACCCGTTTCCGAGAAAGCTAAGCGTATCGCCGCAAAGTTCGATATGTTTCATCTGAATTTGCGAGCGTCGCATCTCAAAATCGACATCCACGCTATGGAAAGTCGTTTGTTTTTCACTGGAGTCGGAACTTTTCTGGACCATGGAAAAAACCACGGGCAGCGACTGGATATCGGCATTATCCAGATGCAAATGTCCAATGCCCGTGAGATTGCCAATCGAAACACCTTCTCCAGCAAAACGCGCGTCGAGTGATAATTGACCAGCGATCGATTGACGACCCTCTAATTGCGTGCCGATGAGCCAAGCGAGATTTGCGTTTCTTAGCGAAAGTGTTAATTGGTACACAGGGATATCACCTGTACGTATGCTTCCACTGCAATTAAGTACACCACCTGCCAAAAGGGCCGTGACAGCTCTATTTGTTTGGGTCATCGAAAATGGAAGTGCCGATGAATCGAAGGTGGGGACGTAAGGGGATACGGTGTTGGTAGGGGATGTAGGGGAATTCCATGGAGTGACCGCGTTTGTGGAGCCGCCGATGGTTGATGTCGAACGGAGTCGAGTCGTGGCGTCCGCGGGAACGACTGCCGTTGGTGAGGGTTCGACTGTATTCGAAATGGTATTCGAGCGGGTGGTGACCAATGGTGTATTGGTCGCTGGATTTGCGAGTGTTGGATTTGTGGGTACCGGATTTGCCCCCGAAGTTTGAGTCGTTGGGAAATTGGGGATGCCCAGTGTGGAGGAACTCGAAGGTGTAGAGGAACTCGAAATGACCGATGGTGTCGTGGTACCGTTGGTTGCCATTCCCGTGGTACTGTGATTCCATGGTGCGAGTTCCAGCGTTTGAGCTGCCATAGGGGGCGGTGGAATCGTTGGACGTCCGGAGGGTGATGTGGTGGTTTCTGGAGGCGCGGGTAGCGGAATGGCATAGGCGGTATGGGTGAGTTCCGACCGCTCCGGACTGGATGATGTGTTCCATTCCGTGGGGAGAGGAGTGATCAAATGGCCATCGGTCGCCTGGCTCGAGATGTCCGGCGAGGATGGGGGCGGCGATTGGACGGTGTCGGGAAGTATAATCGTCGCACCGGCGAGCGATTGAGATTCTTTCGTTCCGGCAAGCGGAATTATATTGGGTATTTTCTGTTGAAGCGGTGCGTTGGTGATATTGGGAATGGCCGTACCGAAACTAATGCGTTCATTTTCGATCATGAATGGACCACGAACTTGCGTGAGTTGGATGCCTTTGCAGAAAAGACTGTCAAAATCCATCTCTCCATGGCTGAGATGGTAACCCGTCGTGGCACTGCCCTGAACTCGTACAGAGCCGAAAATATTCTCCACGGGGATTCCCATATGAAGCGAATTCCCTTGCGAATCGATGAATAAATCCCATTTAGCCACCCACGAAGTGCCTCCATCGTCAGTCGGTGTATGATTGAACGACACACCGCTGGGACCGCCACGTAATTGGAACGCCCCGGTCGGACGCAAACTCCAAATGGTTGAACGAAGCGAGGGGGGCAGCGCTTGAATGAGTGACGAATCGAAACACAATCGTTCCACGCTCAAATTTTTACCAGCGAACGACCACGAGCCATTGTCGGAGAAAAAAATCTCAGCGTCGCATTGAATCCGTGTACTATTGTGCATCGCGCTGAAATGGCGGAACTGGACAGAACCGTTTTGATAGACAAATTCTCCCGCGATTTGATCCACACGATATGGAAAAGAAACTGGCTCCAATGTCGTGGTATCGGACCAATCGTTGGCTAAAATTTGCAGTTCCGGGGCTTTGCTTCCAGTATGATAGGTCATTGCCACCGACAAATTTGTACTTCCGCGAGGACGCAGATCATCCCAAATTCGACGTGGCGTTTCCGGCAGCGCTCCACGCAGTTCATCATCCAATGCGACGTCTTTTCCATTGATTTGCATGGTAATACAATATCGCACTGGGGTGGTACCAGAGGTGGGTGTGTTGGGTGCGGTTGGCTCGGAGGGATTCGCCTCGGTGTGTTCCGGCTCAATTTGGACATGTCCGATGACTTGTTGATTTCCGCGATAACCGATGGCATTGACATTCCAAACCGCGTTTTTGAATGTTGCGCTAGCGGTCGCATGATTGATTTCATATGGAAATTTCTCATAGCAAAAACGAATATCACCGCTGTTTAAGGTGATTTCCGTCTGCGGTTTTTCGCCATTACCCAAATAGGTAAAACTCGAATCGATATCAAACGAACCTTGGAGTCCGAGCATTCGAATCGTTTCTTCGACCGAGTCGGGAATCGCGCGGAACATAGGTTCGTCAATCGGCAGTTTTTCGGCGGTAATGCGGAAGGTGCCAGCGGGATGATGGAGCGGGTGTGTCAAATGACCCTGAATCGAAACGGGACGATTTTCCGCATGGGCCACGATTTCGAGTGACAGTTCTTCCGGTGTGAGTGACGCTTGACCGGTACCATTGTGCAAACGGTATGGAAAACGTGGGTCCTGGAACGCGAAGCTGTTGAGCGTGGCTTCCAATCGTGGCTTCCATGAGCCATTTTGCCCCTGAATGGTGCCTTGCAGATTGACCATGCCTGCGGGTTGATACGAGTCCCACAGCTGCTGTTGTTGTGGGGGCAACCAACCACGTAACTCTGGCGAAAGTTCTAAATTTGCGAGCTGGAAATGGAATACCCCAGACGTTAAATAGGCAATTACCTGTTGCAGCACCGTCTGTTCAGAGGTTGGCGTCTCGCCGTCCGTGGCGGCGAGCGGTGTTTCTGATTCCGACATGGTGGGACGAAACGCCATATGCGCGAGCGAACCGTCGGACGGCGAGAGGGATGGGGCCGTGTCGGCGGCCGGAACCGGCGGGGATGCGCTGGCCGATATTACTGCGGCGGCTGGCGTGATCTCGGTGGGTTGCGAGGTCGCGTGGGTCGGTTTCGGTGAGGGGAAATAGGATTGGAGCGTCTGAGCAATGAGTACTTGTAATTGCTCGGTGTAGACATCGGATTGTCCGGAGCAATCGACCGACGCGGCACCCCACTGCGCTTTGAATCGCTGCAAATCAAACTGTTGGGGCGTCAAAACGCAGGCCGCGTCGATATGATCGAACGGTTGTGAGCATTGTGGATGACGGTAAAATCCCTGATATCGCGTTTCCAATTTCCAATCCAACGCACCATCGGCGGGTAGTGTCGCACTGATCCGAAGATCACAGCTGCCCGCAATCGAAGCCGAAAGTGTCTGCTGTGTTGCCGGCGGAAGATTGCAAACATTAAACAACGACTCGGTAAGTTGGAGCGCCAGAATTTCGCCACGGAGCGTTCCGATTCCATGCTGAGGGTCGATATCGATTTCCAACGACGCCGATTTCAAAAAATCGGTGCTAAATTGGAGTTTAGCGTTCCATTTCGAGGGACGGGACGGCGTTTCGGGCGGTGTTGCCGATTCTGTGCTGCTGGTCGCCGCATTCGCGGAATTCGATTCCGATTCGTTAGTCGTCGCGGAGGTTGTCGTGGTGTCCGGCGTAGGGACCGCGTTCGGTGCGGGAGCGGCGGATGGGACCGGGGTGTTCGGTTTGGTCGATTCCTGAGTCATGGCGGAATCAAAGGCGTTGCCCACGCTGGAGGAAGGGGCTGGTGGGGTGACGTTTGGGACGGATGGATCCGACGCGATGGGGGCCGTCCCGTCGTCTGGAGCTCGCCAGATATTACGAACCCATTGGACCGAACGCTCCGAATCGTCTTCCGCCGAAATCTGGTCGGCCGCCATCGGGACCGTTGTCGAAATAGGGGGGGGCGGGGTGCTGGGACGCATCGCGGTATGGGTGACCGCATATGTGCGCGGCGGTGTTGTTTCGGGGGAATGATGCGTGGAAAACGTCGGCAGGATGGACGCGAGTGTGGAAGCCGCGAACTCTGTGGAATCCTTGCTGATGTCCATGCTTAGGTTCGTACCAGAATCAGTACTCGCGTTTGGGTTTTCCGAACCCTTTTCCGCGTCGGAATCCGTACCGGTACCATTCTGTTTGGTGTCGGAGTCGGCTTCCGCGGCTTCTTCCGGGGTACGCGTCAGGTCGAGCGAAACGTCGTTGATTGACCAACGCGGCACACCGATTTCGTCCGGATCAATTGGGTATTGGTTAGGATCGAAAAATTCGATGGTCCCTGCCTCAATCCGGATTTTACGCGGCGCGATGGCGGTGCCACCCGAACGTTTCGACACGGCGGCGATGATCGCGTCCACCGAATCACGACCATCTAAAAGATGACGTTTCCGTAAGATCGGATGCTGAAGATGAATCTCGTCGATCAACACTTGATTTGTGAGAAGCAATTCCCAATCAGTGGGACACGCGAGTTGGAGCTGTTCCACCTCGATGATTGGATGATGACGCTGACGACGCTGTAACGAAAATCGTGAAAAAATCGAAAGTTCGGGTGCCGTTCGTGGTGGTACAGAAGTCGTATGATCGTCCGTAGAGTCTGTTTCGGAACGTTGTTCTACCGCCGCGTAAATGCGGACATCGCGGAAGAGCAGACCACGTCCCTCAACCCGTGTCGCGGAGCCGATCGATACCTCAAACCCTGGAAGCATCACTTCCATCGCCGTTTCCGCGCGACGACTGAGTTGATCGTCAATGGTCAGCATCAACACCAGCGCGACAACGCCTACCAACACGACCAGAAGGACAAGACCTTCCAAAAGGTGTTTGATGAAACGTGTACAGGTTTTGGATAAAGTGGACAATATGACCGGAACTCCCTTTCCGACAACGAACCCCCTTGTGGATATCGATACGGCACTCCTATACCAACTCGATTTTCATTTTTATTTTACGCGGTGTCCTCAAGCATTGCCAGACGGAATGGGCTAAATAGATAAAATGTGTCTGCAAATCTTCCTTTTTTTGTGAAAAAATTTCAGAGCCATTTTTTTATGGAATTTCAATGGACGACAACTCTCAAGGTTTCATGGTCGGAGAGCGTGTGGGGGATGTTGGAACAAAAATCAGTATGATTTGGATGTGGTAAAGGGCGTCCAGCTAATATCGACGAAATCTTGCTAATGGATATAATAGGGAGCATATTTTGCCTCTTAGAGTTATGCGTCTCCACGAAATCAATTTATCCGTGAAAGAAAATACAGGTTCAGGGAACAAAATGGTTATGGATTGCTTGCGTCAAGAAATAGCGTGCCTCGCCACCACTATCGTTGTCAAAGTGGGGACACGAGTCCTTACCCATGCGGGTGGTCGTCTCAATGAGGATCGGATCGCGCAACTTGCGGAAGAACTCAACGAGGTTCTCGAAAGTGGACGTCGTGTAGTGCTGGTGAGTTCTGGGGCGGTGGGTGCGGGATTGGGACGATTGGGATTGACCTCGCGGCCGGCGGATATAGCGCGTTTGCAGGCGGTCGCGGCGATAGGACAGGGTGTGTTGATCGAGGCCTATGAACGCTATTTTCGTCGTCTGAACCGACATATCGCCCAAATTTTGCTGACGGCGGACGATCTGGATCGTCGAGTTAGCTATCTGAACGCGCGGAATACGATTTTGAATTTGGTGGAAGAGTTTCAAGCGGTGCCGATCATTAACGAGAACGACACGATCAGCATTGACGAACTTCAGACGACCTTTGGTGATAACGATCGACTGGCGGCGATTGTGACGAATCTGATTCAAGCTCCTCTGTTGGTGCTTCTGTCTGACGTCGAAGGTTTTTACGATGGTGATCCACGTGAGGCGACCTCTCGACGCATTTCGGTGGTGGATCATATTGACGAAAACACATTCGAACTCTGTAAAGATCGCCTGACCGGTCTGAGTAAAGGCGGCATGGCCAGCAAGCTCAAGGCGGCGCATTCCGTCACGCTTGCGGGCGGCAACGTGATCATCGGTAGTGGACGCGAACCTGGCGTACTGCGCAAAATTATTCGGTGTGAGGATGTTGGAACGCTGTTTTTGACGCAAAATCGTCAGCTAACAGCGTGGCAGCGTTGGATTGGTCTTACGGTACAGCCGCAGGGACATGTGATCGTGGATGGTGGCGCGAAAAAAGTACTCGTGGAACAGGGCAAGAGTTTACTCCCGATCGGGGTGGTCAAAGTCTTTGGGCATTTTGCCAAGGGGGATGTGATCAGCATTTGTGACGCGGCGGGAGAGGAGTTTGCGCGTGGACTCTCGAATTACAACGCGGATAATCTGCGTTGTATTCGTGGACTCAAAGCGTCGGAGATTTCGGACGTATTAGGCTCGCAACTTTATGAGGAAGTGGTCCATCGCAATAATCTGGTCTTGGTCCGCTAATCGGAGAAACCGCACGCGGAATGAGCGGACCAATGGCAATGCACGTGGTCCAGCCTGCATGGTGTGCGGCTCCAATCCGATCGGCAGCGGTGTAAGTACATCTCTGGTCTTTTTCCATCTAATGTGGGTGCTTTTACCTCTCTTCTGGCCCGCTACGCGGACAGTCTGGCCGCAAAGTGCGGCCAATACTACCCCAGGGTTGCTTTGCTTCCAGTCGGTTGGTATGGAATATTGGCAGCTGATGATGGCCGTTCAGACGATTATTTTCCCGTTTTGCTATTTTTCAAAATTCTTTTGCTCAGATCGTGTCACGGTTATTCCTTTGAGATGTCGGTACCATAGCCCTGTATATTGAAACTATTTTTTTGTATAGCGTCTAAAATTTTAACTTAATCACGATGTTTGTCCAGTTTGGTTGGCTGATAAGAAAATACGTAAAATCGGTTCAGGCTATGAGTTTAATCCATTTATCTAATGGAAATTCATACTATAATATTGTGTTTAACACTTGTACAAAATGTGCACTAATGATATAATCAAGTGTGGTTAATATTTTGCTGGACTTTTTTTGAGAAGCCAAATTTTTAACAGTGTGGGTGTCTGGCCTGGGAATTGATTGTCATACACCAGTCCAGTCCTGAACACAATTGACAACCGATCATAATGTAATGTTGGTCGTTTTTGCTCGAAACGGAGCGTGTTGCCATTGCGGTCAGATCAAGCGTATAAGTCGAAAAGGGTAACCTGTAAACAAGGAGTGCAAAGTGATGGAAACGAACACCAATCCTACAGATCGTCAGCAGGAACTGTACAATTTCATTAAGGAACAGATTTACAAGCGAGGTTATGGACCCACGGTTCGTGAGCTTTGCGATCATTTTGAAATTCGTTCACCAAACGGGGCGGTTTCGCATCTCAAAGCCCTTCAGAAAAAGGGGTATATTGAGCGGCTTCCGAATATGTCGCGAGCGATTCGGCTACTGAAAGATCCGAGTCACCCATCGCTTCTTCCCGTGTTGGGCAAAATCACCGCAGAACGGATCTCGATGGTCGAATCGTCAAAGGAAGAAGTGGAAATTGGTGGCGCATTTGCTGGTGCGAAGACGCAATCGTTGATTGCGGTAGACGTTCGAAGTGACGCGCTTCAGAGCGAGTTGGTGGCTTCCGGCGATTTACTCGTGATTGACCCAAAGTCGAATCCGCGAAAAGGACAGACTGTGCTTCTTTCGTTGGACGGCAATGTCGCGTTGAAACGTTGGGTTCCGGAGAAGGGTGGTAAGGTGCGTTTGGAATCCATCTATGGTTCGGGCAAGGCTGTAGTCGTCAAAAGTCCGGAAGTCGTGGGTGTTTTTGTTGGACTCGTCCGCAAAAGTGGGAAGTAATCCTAGTTACCAGGCATGAATGCGTGAACGTGAGCATATCGGGTATGGTGCTTTGTATATACTATACAGCCGGCTGTGTTGTTTCAGGCCGGCTGTGTCAGGCAGGTTTGACCGAATCGAACCTCAAAATCTTGGGTCGTCGCAAGGACTGTCTATCTCGGATGAAATTTTGATATCTGGTGGAATTTTTCCATGTGAGGCGTTCCATTTTGCGGTGTCGTCGATTCCATTACGTCCGACGCCATAGAGGAGATATTCGGTTGGGAGTAGATCGACCGGTCGGAGTGGTCGATTCTTTCCCTCGGCGGTTTCTCGGAACGATTGCTGCCATGGGACATATCTTCCCGGTTGGTATACGTAGTCTGTTTGGGCGATGGGATCTTTTGGAACGGAAGTCAGGAAACCGGCTTCCACCAACTCGTCAAGTGTTTTCGGCAAAAGCGACGGGGTGGGGCGTTGGGTGGAGGCTGGTTCGGTCGAGTCATTGGATACCGAGTTTTGACTCGTACTGGTTTTACCAATGTCTGCCTGTTCGGCGAGTCGAGCGAGACGAAATCGTTCGAGAGCCAGTCCAATCCGTGAGACGTCGGTCTGGGAACGAGCGTTGTTGAGAGTATAGATAGAGGACAATAGTGCGGGCATCAGCAATTCCGCCACGCGGTCTCCCATCCATTCTGAACGTTGTTGTCTAGATACGGCCAATGGAAAAAAGTACGTAAATGCGTTCCATCCTTTTGGGGGGTTGCTTTTTAACCGCTTACTAAACTCGTCGAGTTTCAGATTCCTTCGCGGGATGTTCGTGTCGCATGCTATCTCTTGGAGTTCGGTATAACGCCGGTGGATGACCTTGCGTACCGTATCGAGATCCGGCCTAAACAGATTAAAAAGTGCCTCGCTGAGACCATTCGAATCACTAAAGACGAATGTTGCGGCGAATTCATCCGAGTCAGGGGCGTGTTTTTCCCATGAGTAAAAATAGACGTCCTGTACACAATTCAGAACCATATATTCTTCAAAGGGAATATTTCGTTGCATATTAGGAATTGTGGGTAGTGATTCGAGTTGCGATTGAAATGAGGCTAACTGTGCGCTGTTTGGTTTGCCGAAATGAACGATAAGCCGTAGTGTGTCGTTTGCCATCTGTTCGATTATCATGCCGACGTATCGTCCGACCAGAATGGGATCTTGCTGCAAATGCCTAGCCAGATGGAAAAGTGTCATGGAATCATAGATCGCGCCGTCGATATCGCCATTGCCCACGCGGTAGTTGCACCTTACCATGAGTAGCCTTGCTAGTTTCCGCGTAATACAGAGATCTGGAACCATTATGGATATGAGCGAGCAGGGAGGATAGTAAGAGATGTAATGGGGCTTGCGAGCAGCCGCGCCGAGCGTATCGAACAGCGGGCTGGTTTCGGTCACCCATTGCGCGGCTTGTGGATTTTGCTCTGCCGTCCATGGTTCCTGCCGTAATTGATCGACATAGGCGAAAATCTCGCTGTCGGTTAATTTCGGCAGTGGGAGGTCGGGATAGCGAATGTCCGGGGCTGGTTCCAGAATGAATAGCGTGTGATCATACATGGGATCCTGGTCCCAATCTCCATAGATGGGACCATATTTTCCACGATAACAGATGCTTTCGTCCAGTTCGTCGAAAGTTTCATTCCATTTCGTTTCTTCCCAGGCAGCTTCACCTTCATTCCACTCTATTTCTTCCTCGGCGTCTTCATTTTCTTTGGCTTCTTCGTCAGCTTTTTCCTCTTCGATTGCCGCTCGGTCAATATACTCGGCGACATGTTGGGCATAGCTTGCGGCTTCACGCACGGAAAATGGCGGTTCGCGTCCTGTGATTCCCGCCGTTGCGATGAAGGTTTCCAGCGGCCGATATCCCAGAAAAATCGGTTGTGGATATGGATCTACCCGGAGCGATTCACAGTATGGAATCCACACTTCGGTCCACCACCGTTGACCGCGTTCCGTGTATGTCGTGATATCTTTCCATGCTATTCTTTCGACGAGTCCGTTTTCTTCGAGAGCGATCGGACCGAGCGTTTGCAATAGATCGCGGAATCCGTTTGCTTCCGGTGGATTGCGTTGATCACGAACCATTGCCTCAAATTTCTCGAAATAATTGATCTTTTCGGGCGGCATGAAATAGCTGGCACCACTTTGGACAAGCAGAAAAGCCAAAAAAAGAATGGGCGGAATGAAAATCAACGAGATGAACCATAAGCAAAATCGACGCATGGATCGTTCCTCCATCATTACGGATCGGCGTTTTAACTACCGAATTCATTGTAATGGGGACGGATCTCCATTGAAACGGGATGAAATTTCGATTGGGGTAGAATAAGCGATTTTTCCGGAGCAGTTCATCATCTTAAGTGGCATATCGGATTACTTATGGCGCTGTGCGTCTAGGGCGTGTTCACATAATAATCGCGTGGTAAAAACCGATGGCCATGAACGAAATAACAGCAATTGGGGTGGTTTATGTCGGTTGGTATTGAAGTTTGTGCGTCCAGTAAAATGTTTTGGAAGGGGTGTTTGAGGAGAAACTTTTTGCAAAAAGTTTCCTCTCATTGGTTCTTCGCCTCAAAAAAGTTCGACGAAAAAGCATTTTCGTAGAAAATGCGCCAACTTTTTACCTGACGGTAGCAATGCCAACTCGATAAAGTACAACCACCGATGCGGTCACTCCGTTCCCGGCATTCGTCGGCTCTTTCCCCCTTTTACCTGACGCTGGCACGGCGGTCGCTCCAATTAAGGTGGCAACTTGCGCGAACACGCCCTAGTGTAAACAAAGTGTGGTTTTCAATCTTCCGGTTTGCGTTGCGTGGTCGAACCGCATGGTATGGTCATCCTCCTGGCCCGCTGCGCGGACAGTCTGGCCGCATCGCGCAACCGCCGCCATCCGCTCGTGCGTTATCGCCGTCGGCTGTTCCTGGACCGATACGGAACAGTCGCGCGAGTGCTCGAATCAAACCATAAGGCGTTCCTCGTTTGGCCTCATCACGCAACGATTCCATTGGAACATGAAGCAATTTGTTGACTAACCGATCAAACGATTGCCGTACCTCTTCTTGGGCATGGACGTCCAAATCGGGCAATTTACGGAATAGACGCTGAAGCTCGTCCTCCTTCGGACGCTGCCAATCCTCGCGCAATTGGCGGATCACCGGCGCGGTCACACGATGATGCCATTCCGACATAAAAGAGGCCGCTTCCTCTGTGATAATGCGTTCGACTTTCGGCAATTCTCGATCGCGCAGCTGTTGATTACGGCCGCACGCCTGTTGTAAATCGTCAATCGCGTAAAGAAAAACCTGGTCCAGTTTACCGATCGCGGGATCGAAATCACGCGGCATCGCCAGATCGAGCACAAAAAGCGGACGCTGCGCACGCACGGCAAACTTTTTCGCCAGCGTCTTTTGCGTTACAATCGGTTCACTCGCTCCCGTCGTGCTGATCACCAGATCGGCATCGACAACCGCGTCCAGTAACTCGTTCCAGTCACGCACGCGTCCGCCCCAACGCTCGGCCAACGCTTCCGCCTTGGAACGAGAACGATTCACCACCGTAATCTGTTTGGCTCCCGCATCTTGTAAATAGCGGAGCGTTTCCTCACCCATCTCGCCCGCGCCGATGATCAGTACACGTTTATCGTCAAACCTCTCAAAAATACGTCCCGCAAAATCCGCCACCGCGACGCTTGGCACGCTCACACGACGTTGGTGAAGCTGCGTCTCACCTGCCACTCGTTTACCGCAACGCAACGCCGTTTGAAATAGCGAGTGCATGATAGAACCAGCTGTGCCCGCTTCGACCGCGATACTATACGCCTGTTTCACTTGCGACAAAATTTGCGGCTCACCCACCACCATACTGTCGAGACTTGACGCCACGGTGAACAGATGCTGCACAGCCTCCTCGGATGGCAGGTCGGACAAATGCGGCGCAACGTGACCAGTTTCCAGTTGACGACAGATCGCCAGAAACGCGATGCGTTCCGCATGATCCGGATACAAGATGCCGTCAGCCGTCGCATCCCCGGAAAAGTCGGGAGAAATCTGCGTCAACGACACCGCGTCCGCTTCCGCCGACGAAGCCGTATATAACTCAATCCGATTGCAAGTTGACAGCAGCACCGCCTCGACGCCCGGCCAAGCGAGCCGAAACACTTCCAATGTTTCGCGAACTTGCTTCGGCGTAAAGGCAAGCTTTTCACGGATCGCCACCGGCGTCGTGTGATGTGAACAGCCCAGAACGTGAATCATGATCGCGGCTCCTGAATCCGTTCTTGCGTCACTTCTGGCCCTCTCGAAGGTTCCGCTTCCCGCTCAATCGCCGCTCGGTTTGGGGATATCGTGTGAATGGCACCACCATGTCGAGTCGCGTTCCAAAAAATAATCGCCAACATGCCCAAGTAAAACAGACTCGAAAGATCAATCATTCGGATCAAACGTGTCGAATTTCCCCAACCGGGTAGATAGCGGATCAAAAGCTGACAGGTGACGAGCCATAGCGTCAACGTCGCACAGCCCAACACGAGTGGATCGTACCATACGAGTGGTTCGGTCGAAACGACTTCCGCTCTGGAAACGACCTGCTCAGCCGGCACCGCGTCACCTAACCGAATGAGCAGCATACCGCTGCATAGTCCCACGACCATCATCCACGTCGCGGCGTTGAAACATTGCAGTAGATCGCGATGCAGCCATTCGAGACTCGGATATTCGTCGCCATCTTCCGGCAAATGTACCCGTTTAAGCCGACGTCGTTGAACACGGAACATCATACCGATGAACATACCGCCAAAAATCGCCAGCGTCGTTCCCACTAAGGCAACACCATGGATAATACCGAGCCATCTTGACGCGGGCGGACGCACAAACAACTCCGACGAAGCCGCGAGGCCAATTCCGAACAGCAAAATGGCTGCATAGAGAAAAAGACCGAAACGTTTACCCGGCCAGCGGATTAGATACACAAAATATGCCAAAGCGAACGCAAACGCCGAGGTAAAATACCAATTTTGCCGTAGTGCAAAAAAGGATACCCCCACCTCTGAACTCGCTAGTAAACGTTCCACTAGCAGCACCGTATGCAGAAAAATGGTTACCGCCATCAGCCAGAGAAGAAAACGCGACCTCCGTTGTTTTCGACGCCAGAGATTCAGATTTGCATGTTGACGTCGAATAAGCTGATGCGCATAAAACACCACACCCGATTCAATCAAAAAAACGATCAGGTAACACGCAAGCAACGCCAGCCACATTCCCGAAAGTGGCATTGAATTCCTCTTTTAACTGGTTGGATATCCGGACCTTTGGGAGAGTACGCCATGTTGGACTTATCAAACGGGCGGTGCCCCCGAACACTATACGCCTCTCGTTCAAAATTTTTCACAACCGTGACCCTTCCATTATACTGATTTCCGTGCTCACGCAAAGTCACACACGGCGATAAAAACATACGAACTCCATTTTTATTACGTGTGGAGGATTGTGCTGATTACGACGGTTTGGGGCAAACCGATTTTCGGGCGTTTCCGCCTCTTGGCACCCGGCGGCAATGTGCCGCGGAGAGTCGTCTCGCCACGATTTTACTCACACATGGGCCGCGATTGTAGAGGAAACAGGCCGGAATAATCGGCACAATCTGCAAAATTGTTAAATTCGGATCGGCGAATGGTTCGATATAGGATAAGGATGCGAAAATTTAATCGAGGGATTGAATTTTTACGGATATTGCCTAAGTTCTCTGCAAGGATGTAGCCAATGACTCCTTTTTTTTCGTCGCTTACCCAGGTTACCTATGGGAAAGATGGTCCACAGAGACCGTCGTTTTCACTCTTTCGAAAAGTTACGGCACTCGTGGCGATTTCGAGCGCGTTGAGCGGAGGCGTTTGGTACGGCTGTGGGGCGGTTGTGGGTGCGGAACCGACCGTAAGCGCCTCAGCAACGGACGGTTCCCAAAGTTCGAGCGTTTGGCAACCGAGCGTCGAGGAAGCGTGCGTGCGTGCGGAGAAAGAGGATAAATTATTGCTGCTCCATTTTTGGGCGGCGGGTTCGGATGAGTGCCGCACGATGGAACGCGATTTCTACGGCGATGCGAACGCCGTTCAACACATTTCGAAAGACTATTTGTGCATTCCCGTCAATGGTACGAAAAATGAGGAACTCCTCAAGGAATTGGGACTTCCGGCAATCTTTCCGACCGATCTCGTGCTGACGACGAATGCGGAAGTGCTGTTCAGCCGGGTGGGTCTTGTCGAGACGCCTTTGTATCTGGATGAACTTCAACAGACCGCTAAGCGGTATCATCAGCGTCGTCAGAACGGGATCTATGAGACCGCCTCGCCATTGATTTCGACACCTGATCTCGCGTCTTCAGAGGATAAAACGACGGATGGAACGGCTGCTGCGGATCAAGCCGTGACGGCAGGAGACGCGATTCCGATGGATGCGAATGAACCACCGGCGGTTCTACCGATGGACGCAGAGGCCACGGAAACGACGGCATGGAAACCTGCGGAATCGTTTGACTTTGACACGGTGCCGACCGCTCCCGCGATGGACGGCGAGGTTGCGAATATTGCGAGTGCCCAGACCACGAAAAATGGCGGTTCTGCGGAAAAAAGTTCCGCGGCATTAGGTAATGAGATTGTTGCGAATAGCGATTCTGTCGCAAATAGTGAGTTTGCGGTGAGCGGCGAGCCTGTTGCCAATGATAAAGTCGCCGTAAACGGAGAGGCTTCGGTCAATGGCGATTCGGCGGCTGCCAGTGAGAATACATTAGGTGGTGGTGCCGCAGAGAATGAATCGCTTGTGACGAATCAAGCGGATAGTGGAAAGCTTGCGGAGAACGCAGCGAATCCGTCGAATGGGGATGATGGTATCGCACCGCCTGACGCATGGGACACGGGTACCACGAAAGACGGAACGTCCGCGCCGCTGATGAATGAAGCGTTTACGGCGGAGGAAATGGGAGTTTTGCGATCCGTTCCACCGCTTGCGTTGGATGGATACAGTCCGGTAGCGGTCGCGGCGGGGGGCGTTTGGAACCGTGGCGATGTACGTTATGGCGTGATTCATCGCGGTCGAACTTGGTTGTTTACCTCAGAGTCGGAAGTGAAACAATTTTTGGAAGATCCGGATCGCTACGCACCGGTTTTGGCGGGGTATGATGTGGTCGCGGCGGTCGATCAACGGCAGTTGACACCCGGTTTGCGTGAGATTGCGGCGGAAAGTGAAGGGCAAATATTCCTATTCGTTTCCGAAGGAAATTATGAAAAATTTCGCCAAGATCCAGAAAAATACACACAGGCGGCAAAACGTATCGTGAAAGAGAGCGAAATGCGCGCGGCACGCGCGGCACGACATCTCGGAACGAGTCTATTCCGATGAGAGTGCTTGCGTAACATGTGTAAAATAGGTATGATGAGAGACGGCTCCTGTGTGGTCGTCTTTTTTTATGGTCCGATTTTTACCGTGGTTTGTGGTAATAGGGAGATGGATACTTCCCATTGGATTTGGTGCTTTCATCCACGATTTTTCATGAAGCATTGATTTGGCTGAGGTTTCGATGGGGCACGTTTTCGTCGGAAATAGGGATCACGTTTGACCACACCGGTGTTTAACAAGAGGGGTATGCGGTGAGCGAAACGAAGCAAAAAATATGGCTGTCTCCTCCTCATTTATCGGGGGAAGAGACCGTGTTATTGCGTGACGCGATTGATTCGAATTGGATCGCTCCTCTGGGTCCCCACGTAGACGCTTTTGAGCGCGAGTTTTCGGAGGAAATAGGGCTGTCCGCGACCGCTGTCTCTTCCGGTACCGCCGCGCTTCATCTGTCACTTCTTTTGGCGAATGTCCAGCCGGGTGATGAGGTGTTGACCTCCTCGTGGACCTTTGCGGCTACGGCGAACGCGATCACGTACTGTGGAGCGACTCCCGTTTTTCTGGACAGCGATCGCGCGACATGGAATCTTGATCCACAGCTTCTGGAAGAGGAACTTGAATCGTTGGCTTCTCGCGGTGGTCGAGCGAAATTGCCGCGAGCGGTTGTTGTTGTCGATTTGTATGGACAATGCGCCGATTATGACGCCATTTGTCAAATTTGCGATCGTTTTGAGGTGACGCTGATTGAAGACGCCGCCGAATCGCTGGGGGCAACATTTCGTGGTCGCAACGCCGGCTACTTTGGTCACCTGAGCATTTTCTCCTTCAATGGCAATAAAATCATTACGACCAGCGGCGGCGGTATGTTGTGTGCCCATGATGCGCGATTGTGTGAGCGTGCTAAATTTTTGGCTACACAAGCACGTGATCCCGCGCCCCATTATCAGCATTCTCACATCGGGTACAACTACCGGATGAGTAATTTATTAGCCGCCGTCGGTAGAGCGCAGCTCCGTGTGCTCGAAGCTCGTGTGGCCAAGCGTCGCGCCAATTATGCGTACTACCACGAAGCGTTGCGCGATCTGGAGGCAATCGAGTTTATGCCCGAAATCGAAGGCGGCGTTTCGACACGTTGGCTAACCTGTTTGACGCTGAATCCGGCGAAAACGACCTGCGATCGCGAAACGCTTCGGATTCGTTTGCTGGAGGATGAAAATGTAGAAACCCGTCCGCTGTGGAAACCGATGCACTTGCAGCCGGTTTTTTCGCAGATGCGTCGGCGTGTGACCGGGGTCTCTGGCGAGCTGTTTGACCGCGGATTATGTCTGCCGAGTGGTTCGAGCTTGACACAGGCAGATCAAGAACGTGTGGTTCGACGCATACGTCAAATCCTTTTGAAATAACTCGGATGCTGGTGGAGTACGCCGATATAGTGAGCTGGTATGGGTGGAGATTACGGTACTAGTGGGTATATGAATGCGGGTGAGGGTGTGGGTGTTTGCTGGGGTGACGGGTCTTTTGATGGAAAATGCCGTTTGTTCCAATAGTCTGGATTTTGCCGAATAGACCGAATGAATCGAATAGAGAGGGGTGGCCCCGAAAATTGGAGTACGGATGCGGACGTGTTCGATAACGAGCTGGTGGCGTCGTAAGTGGTCGGAGTGCGGTTGAAGTGATTCCGTTTGAAGAGAGTACTCCAATGGAAGAACA
>JAQVKF010000240.1 GCA_028694795.1 Thermoguttaceae bacterium
TTTCGCTTTTAAAGCAAAACACCTACAAAGAAAGCATCGCCATGAAACGTCGCATGGCCGGCTGGAATGTCGGCTTCCTCGCGCAAGTCATTGGCTTGACAACAAGTTAGTGTGCGATTGCCCTGGGTACCGCCATCGCCCTGATGGGGAGTGGCAACGCCCTAATTCATCTGTCTTGCCAGTGTCCCTCTATGGTAAATTCCCTGTGGGAAGTTGACAGGTGGTAAAAACTTGTTTAATGGTGCCATGCATAAATTCGGCATTACCCTGCCCAGCATAGATACCCACCGCAATCTTTTTGGTATTGCCAGGTCTTTCTGTCCGGATTCTTTGGCCGAACGTCCCATGCTCAACCGCATCACGAAATTTTTTCTCCGCTTTCTTGTAACAATACCGGAGCGAACGTTCAAGAATTTCCCCAAAGGAGGAAACCTGTATAGGTGCCATATCCGTATGAATGGTCAGTTGTGATGGAACGAAATAAGTCCAGTTATCGTCCATGCCCAATGACGTTTGTTTCCAGCGTTCGGCAGGGGTGGTATCATAACCATCCAACTGCCATCCCGAGACCAGCGTATCCAGCAGTTCTTTTTGCCGTTGTTCGACAATTTCCGGTGTCCAGTCAGCATAATTATTCAACGCGAGTGTCATCGCCCATGGAGAGCATTTAGTGGCTATGAACCCAGCCTTTTTACTCGGAAAATCTTTATTGGATACCTGAACATTTTTTCTGAATGACAATGGGACTAGATTCGCAAGGCGGTGAAGCCATGTCTGGTGCGATTCCTCACTCCAACGTTCCTGCCAATAGGAGACTCCGGTAATTGTCTGGGGAAGCACGTGTTCAATCGACATAACATTTTCTTCATAAATGGCACCACTTTCTTTCAGAAATGAATCCAGCCGCAGAAGCAGATAATTACGTTTTCCTGCGTACATATTATAAACATTGCCATTCAGTGCGGTGAAAAATGCATATTTCTCTTGTGATGAAAGTTCTATCGCCGACTTCCATGATCCACTATCGATGCCATTCAGCACACTGGCGTACCGTTCAATCCGAGTGTTAATGGTCTTTGCTGTGATATGGAGGTATGATGCTAGGCGCTCCAATTGTGCCAAAAAATGAACGATTTCCTGGTCAGAGTGTGGCTCCAAAAGGTACAGCATTGCTGGTGGAATCCAGTCGGAGTGATCAATGCGATTCAGCCATCGCAAACACTCATTAACCTTCTCCGGTTGTTCAGAGGATTTCCACGAATTGTTCAGGATGCATTTATAAATCCCCGTACAGTGGAAAAGTGTATCTTTGATGAAATCCACACATTCCTGTGATGAGGGCGTTTTTTTATTAAATACGTCTGTACTAAAAATTTCCAATAGTGATTGTTTAGCCTTTACCCGTGCTTTCATCATACGAATATGAACCAAGAGCGAGTTGAAACGATCTCTCCCGAGATCCGCTTCCATACTTTCCCAATGTTCGGAGTATTCATCCGGATTGTCGATGGATATGGATCCGATAATATCAGCCTTGATAATATCACATGGAAGAAGATCTAGTCCACGATTATTCAACACGGAAAACACCCGAAATGCGGACTTTTCATCCGGAGTAGACACAACCACCACACAACAGCATTGAACTATAAACTGTGCAAATTCCAGAAGCGTCTCTTCACATGGAAAACGTTTTGGGTCATCTAGTAGGTCCCATAGGAGTTGCGCGTTCGTTTGGATATTTTCTTGGGCATCATTGGCAATTCCCTGTGGACGTTTCAAACCAAATAATTTTTCGAATTGAAACTTTTGGACGTAATAATAAAAGAATTCATTGTCACGTTTCCTCAGTGCAATTCTCGGTTTGGATGGAACACCGCATAGGAGGTTACCAGGATCCAGAATAAACGCTTTGCAGTTATCAAATACTTGACTATACCGTTCTTTTTCCTCCGAATCGGCGGACATTTGCCGTGCCACGTTCGACAGTTTAGCAGCCAAGATGGATAGAAGAATCGTCAAGGTAACCAGCCGCTGCTGGCCATCCACGATTTGCGAGCGAGGACCGTTTTCGTTTTTAATGAGAACGATGCATCCGAGAAAATAACGGTTTTCTTTCTCATCCTCGGACGAAAAAAATTGATAAAGGTCGTCAAAGAGTTCGTTCGTTTGTTCTGTTGTCCATGCATACGGACGCTGGTAATGAGGTATTTCAAAGTCAAATTTCGAACAAAAAATATCCTGCAACACATATTCTGATCCGGTGATAGCCTTTGGCATGCTGGTGCTCCCAATCCCATCGTCACGTGAAAACTCATTCCACCCCGGACATTTTGCCTCCCGGATGTTCGACATTTCTATAGTTTTACTCTTCGACAAATGACGCTGCAAGTCGCGAGATTTTGTTTTGAACTTTTTATTCTCAGCCGCAACGTACCGTTACGGCTTGTCGTTGCCAAGACGTTGCGGAAGTCCACTCAGGGTCACTTCATCTTTAACTCACTGATTTGGCAAAAAACTCTTGGATTTTCGGATTTCTGACAGGTGACATTTCCAATTCCGGTAATCCGTGGGTAAAATCCAAGCCAGCCCAATCGTCTTACCATGCAGGCCATTCTCAACGCATGCGTCAGGGTTTGTGGAGCATTTTACGCACTTGTTCAGAATGTGCGACTTCGTAAGGCGTTTTTCCATCTTCCGTGCGCAGCGTTCTCGCGGCGCCAGCTTCCAATAGGATGGCGACCGTAGCGGGCTGATCGTGAAACGCGGCCTGATGCAGCGGCGTTCCATAACGACGAGTTTTGAGATCGGGGTCCGCCCCAGTGGCAAGAAGCTGCTTCAAAATCGTCGCGTACCCATATGCCGCGGCCAAATGCAACGGCGTCGCTCCGTCGGTCGTCTCATGTTGCGACTGGGCACCCGCGGCCAACAGGCAATTTACGGTCTCCTCGAACCCCTCTTGGACCGCAAAATGCAATGGCGTCCAACCACCTTCCATCAACGGATCAATCCGTGAACCCGACTTGAGTAACAGCTCGCAAATCGACGTAAACCCCTGCGCAGCCGCTTGATGCAACGGTGTAATCCCCTCATTCGCTCGCACATTGAGATCGGCACCCGCAGCCAAAAGAATACGCACTACCTCGAGTTGATTTTCCTGTGCGGCAAGCAGCAGAGGCGTGACCCCATCGCGATTCTTCAGATCAACCGACGCACCAGCCGCCAACAGTGCTTCGACCATCGCCGCATCGCCACAACTCGCGGCAAAATGCAACGCCGTTTCACCAAAACGCGGCTCACGCCCATTTAGATCAGACGACAATCGCAACACGTAACGCAACAGCGGAAGCGAACCACGCTGAACTGCGGCGTGAAGTAGCGTCAACCCGCTCGCTTGTTCTTCCTCGGTCAGCGACATTTCCGATTCGACCATTTCTTCCGATAAATCCGATTCAACAGACACCGACGTTTTCCCTTGCGGCTTTGCATCTACCGATTCCGTATTACGCGGTGGCGAAAGTTTTGCTAGTTCTGCCGCTTTTACGAGTTCTTTCGATTTTGTCAGCTTTGATTCAGTAGCTTTGTCTGCTGTTTCGGCGGGCAGCAATCCGCGGCTCATCATCCACTGTTCGAGCAGAGGAACAACGGGCGAATTGGGTTGTCGCTTGGCCAAATCCAGCGGCGTGCGTTGATCTTTCGTTTGGGCGAGCGGATTGGCTCCCGCTTCGAGTAACAGTTGGACCACTTCGGCAGATTCTTTCTGTGCGGCCAAATGGAGCGGTGTCCAGCAAGCACCGTCCGTCGCGTTCGGATCCGCCCCATGGGCGAGCGATGAACGTACCGAGGCCACATCTCCGGACGCCGCGGCCAAATGAAGCGGTGACCATGCGTTTTGCATCGGCATCTTCCAAAAAAAACGTGACTGTTCCAAAGAATCTCCCTCCGATTCGGCGGTCGTATCCATCTCGGTCTGACAATCACACTCCGATTCATCTCGCTCCGAACCTACATCGGATGGCCCGTCCGAACAATTGACAGAAGACTCGTCCACCCCATCCACAAATGGCTCATCCGAATCCTCTTCGGGCAATGCGTTCGGACGTTTTTCGAGCGGCTCATCCATTTCAGCGGATGTCTCGGTCCCCTCCGCGGCCAACGGTTCTACGGGCGACGATTCGACAACCGACAACTCCTCGCGTTCGTTCAAAACGGCAAACGTTGGTGACGAATCATTATTTCCTGCATATGCCGCATCGTCAACCGCCAACCCATTTTCCAACGCTTCGGTATATCCGTTTGGAACTTCTTCCGCGGTACCTTCCCCGCTTTCCATTTCACACATCGACTCCGGTTCGACTACCGCAAGTTCGACCACCACAGGTTCGATCGGCTCCGCTTGAGCATCCGGCACATCCCCCGTATGCTTTGCGCCCGTCGCTTCGGATTCCTCTAAATGGTCCGGAGATTCATCCGCAGCCGGCTCGACAACCTCCGCCGCAATGGCAGACAATTCACCCGCAACCGGTTCATCTACAGCCGATGTGGCGACGATTTCGACGGTTTGTTTCACTTTTTCTACCGTTTCAAGCAATTCGACGATTTCCGTAAACTGTTCACGCAAAGCGAGTTGTAGCGGCGTGAGTCCTTCATCATCAGGAATTTGCGGATCGGCGTCCGCTTCCAGCAGATTTTGCACTAAGTCCCGCTGGCGCTCCACAACCGCGCGATACAGGAGCGTTTGCCCCTGTTCATCACGTTCGTTCAAATTCGGTTGCCAGTATTCAGCCATCGCGGATTCCGATCATTTGCCCAAAAAAATTGCCGTCCCGTCCTGTTTATCGGCAAAAATCGAAACCATATTCGAATCAACACCGGATGTAACGATTGTGTTAGGTCTCGTCCCAATCGTCCACCTCGTCATCCTCCGGTTCCTCGGTAAAATGCCCATCCGTCGGTAAATACGGCAGTGGACCGGGAACACCATCCGAAAAAGTCCCAGTATGTTCACCATCTTCCTCCGGCAAACCTACGGCATCGTCTCTTTCCGTTTCCACACTCCCTGAATCGCTCAAATCTTCCGACAAACGATTCTCTTCTCCATCATGGTCTGAATGCCCAGCAGAATCCATTTTTTCGATAGATTTCTCATTTGGCGAAGCATTCGCGGCATTGGTTCGCTGGAGTATACTTTGTTGCAGCCATTTTTCGTCCTCTTCGGCGTAGGGCGA
>JAQVKF010000241.1 GCA_028694795.1 Thermoguttaceae bacterium
TTACTGTGTATTGGATTTCGTTCATCGATTCAAAAATATTTAATACGTTTGAGTTGCGATCTTTTTGCACAGGATCCGATTTGTACATCCAATGAGGCCGTCCTTGGAGCCGGCTACGATCATCCTGGGCAGATTTTCGCCGCTCCTTCACGTCGAAAGAGGAACGGTTTACCGCGGCTGTTCGATGGCATCAGTTTCGCAATTTTCGCTCTGCCACTCCTTGGTTTGGTATTATGTGGATTGGATCACACTTCGGCATATTTTGGGAACTATTTTTGGATGATACTGTCGAGTATCGGCATCGTCATTCCGATATTATCCTGGAGAGCGATGCGCGACCGTACCGTAGGATTTCTGGGTTTGGCTAGCATTTTCCTACTCGTAATCACCTGTTCAGCAGTGCGTTACCGCTACTGCCACCATGAAGAGATCATGACGCTCTTATTCTGGGCCAGAATGACCCAAGCCACGACTATCATTGCGAGTGTTTGGACTTCGTCATGGTGCATATGGTTGTATCAAAAGTCGAAAAAGATGTCAAAACGATCGGAAAATCCGAACCGCGAACAAATCGGCGGCTATTTTGACCGTTCATATTTTCGGCGATATACGCAAATTTTACAGCAATCGACTCTGTGGCTTTGGGCCACATTAGTCGTCGGTTCTGCGGTATGCTACTTAGCCTTTCCCGCGTTGGAAAGATTAAAGGACGCCGCTGGATTAGTCCCAACAGGAAGTTTCGCGATCACTTGGAGTACTTTCCTCATTTCGGCTATCGGATATTTTATATGGGATTATACCACTCAAAATTGTTTGGCGGATTCGGAAAACGCGAAATTTAAGTGGAGCGTATTCAAAGCTCCAATCGCGATTCTATGGGTGTGGACGTCGATTTTTATCGTTTTCCTTTGCGCGGTAACCGCGGCGGATTGGTCCTTTCAAAATGGATATCCGACACTGCTCGCGACCGGTGGTGTCGCGGCTCTCACGCTTTCCACCGTCTGCGCACGTTGGAAATATATCCATCTGCCGGACTCTTGCGAAAAGGTACTTCTAACAACATTTGCGAGGGTCAAACAACAGCAAATACTCACACGAGGAACGATTGGTATCGGTTTTTGCGTGTTGGGACTCATGGCATTATGGCTCCTGTTTTGGCATCCAGCGACGCCTCAACATGTGGAATTTCCATATGGAACAGGTGCGTTGACGTGCGGCGTTTTCGCGTTATCGATGCTTATTTTGTTAATCGTTCAGAATCAATCTTGGATCCGTTTCCTTTTTTTAGTGTTTTGGATGTCCGGATTATGGATTTCCGTGCCACTACGTTTTGGAACGCGGTCTATTTGGACCTTCAACGAGTCGATTTTTTCCTATTTGTGGATAGGTTTTGCCATCGCGATGTGTATAGACGCATTGGGACAAACCCTGTATGATCGATGGACGAAAACTTTGCGTAGTGACAAGCGTACCGAGCTGATTACCTCGTTTGATTTGGCGCTCATCATCGGTTGCATCCCCATATTTTTCAATTTCGTAACCTATATTCCATGGAATTACCATTTTGGCTGGGAAACATGGATTGGATATCTATGGATTGCTTTCGGATTAACGATTCGGATTTGGAATCGCCGCGCGTCGGGGACCGGTCGCTTATGGTGGACATTTGGTCTCATTGTACTTAGCTTTGCACTTTCATTAGCCAACGCTAAGGAAAACGTGGACCTGTGGATACTCATCGCCGCATCCGTATCGATGTACTTGCTATTAGGCGCGGCGATATCACACATCGTTCGCAAAGTTCGCCATTGTGTCCGAACACCGAAAAAAACGAACGTTTGGGTCATATGGAACCTCTCCGAATTTTTAATTGCACAGCATGTACTTTTGTGGATCGTAACCCCAATTGTCATGGTACTGCTGCTTGGTATGCCATTGGAAAAAAATTTTTCCATCGGAAGTGACGAAAATATTTTGTACAGTCTATGTACTAGACGTATACTCGTGAGTTTGACGGTTATTTTCGTCATCGCTGGGAGTACTATGACCGCGGCACTCATCGCCGATCACAGGCAGCGAACATGGAAAAAATTGACCGTACTCTATAGTATGTTGTGGATTGTGAGTTTTTTCTCATTACCCACACGGACTTTGAGCATTCAATGGACGTTACGACTGCTAACAGTATGGATCATTTCCATCTGGGCTGGTTATTTCGCATGGAGAACAATGATTTGGATATATATGCGTACATATCACGTATTCCAGCCAAAATCTCAGCGAAAATTCAAAAAAACGTGGACAAATACACTTCGAACCATGTTACCAACGTTCAAAATAGTCACCATTTGGGCGGTCAGCCTCGCGTTACTCTTCGAGGTCTGCGGTTACTCTTCGGTAGTTCAGCGTTTTTCATGGACGGTCATCCACTCTAGAGGATTCGAGATTCTGTATGCGAGACCATTAGACATTATTGCCATTTCGCTCGCACTCGTCTTCTCGATTGGCCTGCTTATTCGTCGAGCAATCACGATCAGCCGCCAACCGGATGGCGACCATGATGAACAGATAAAATCTGGACATAAATATATATGGTATGCGGAGACGGTTTTCGCGATTTTAGTGTGTCATATTTATATAACCATGCCATTTTTGTTCGGACATGGATTTTTTGAAAAATATGGCATTTTTGCCGTGCTTACAATCGCATTCGCGGGCACCCTCATGTCCGAGGTTTTCCAACGCATGAGACTGGATGTGTTGTGCAAACCGTTGTCCGATACAGCGTATGTGATGCCGATGTTCATGGCAATCGTCCAATGGTTTATGGGGCAAAATACAGCGACGGCATGGTGTTGCATCAGTATTTATTATCTTTTTGTCGCCATGACGCAGCGTAAGACGGCGGCGTGGTTCCTGACGACGGTTTCGTTTTTGTTCGCCTTTTGGACCGCGCTGCATCAGTGGAATATCCAATTCATGGGGCATATTCAGGTGTGGATGATTCCGCCAGCTATTGCCGCATTGATTGCGCAATGGTTTGAAAGAAACCAACTTACTCAACTTCAAAACACGGCCATTCGCTGGTTTTCACTCGCCGCGATTTATGGTTCTTCGACCACAGATATGTTTTTGGTCGGATTATCGTCGGGAGTGACACGTCCGCTCGCGTTGATGCTCTTGTCCATCGCGGCGATTTTTGTTGGAATGTTGACTCGAATGCGGTCGATATTATACTTAGGCGTCGTCTTCCTATCCATCGACCTTTTGGCTATGATTAAGTACGCCGCGGTCGATTTACAGCAAACGTGGATTTTATGGTGCAGCGGAATCGCCCTAGGCGGTGCCATTTTGATCCTCTTTGCGATTTTGGAGAAACGTGGAAAGTTGAAAAAAAACCATGAACAGGACCCAAAGTGAGGCATTCATGATCCACCCAAACCAGGCGACCAAACGAAAAAAAAAGACAAACAACGCGATGCCGTCTGTTTTTCATCCAACATGGCTTCCTGTGGGCGTCATCCTACTGTTTGGATTGGGTAGTGCGAGCGGTTTGGCACAAGCGATTCCTGAAAGTACGCCGACCAATTCCTTTTATGAAAACGTGCCGGTTACCGAAAACACTCCAGTATCCACGCAGGAACTCAAAAAATGGATCGAGAAATTGCGGTCGCCTCGCGCGGCGGATCGCAACGCCGCAGAGCAGGCGATTTTGAACATGGGAGTAGACATTTTACCACTTTTACCATCTTCCGCAACGCTAACGCATCCGTCACAGCGGCAAGCGATCGACCGGATTCGGCAGCATTTGTCGGCGATCATCGCCACCGCTTCCACGCCTTCGGGTAGCATTACATTACACGGAAATTTGCCAGTATCGACCATTCTTGAGGAAGTGTCCACACAATCGCACAACAACGTAGTGGACGATCCATTGGCCAAAGACGATCCATCGTGTGAGGTCACGTTCGATTCCGCGACTTTTTGGGAGGTGATTGAAGCGATTGCCGCTCAAGCGAATCGGCAGATTTGTGTAACCCGTGAGGGAAATACCATCGAATTGCGTCAAATGGGAACCTGCGTCCAAACGGAAACTGGCGTGTCTCCAGAAAACCTGCAAAATATCCCATTTTCGTCGATTAGCGGTGCCTATCGCGTCACACTCGATAAAATACAACTTCAGCAATACTGGTCCCCTACCCCGAAGTCGCAAATGTTGTTATTTTTCTCGTTCTTTCGAGAACCACGTGTGCGAGTTTTGCGGGTGGCCCTCGATCCAAACTCCATTCAGATCAAAACGGATAGCGATCCAAAAGAAAAGGGCGTTCAAAATAATACAAATGTTCCAATGATTCAACGTTCTGTGGCCGATGAATCAATTACCACCTCGTTTCAAGTACCGTTGCCCACACCTCCACGTTCCGCCTCGCAAATCGAGTTATTAATTGGCAAATTCCTAGTGGCATACTCTGACGAACCTGTGATATTGGACATTGCGGACTGTCTCAACTCCAACGTTCAAGATAAAAAAGCCGCCCAGGAAGATGTACAATTATCCATTAAGAACATCCGCCGAGAATCATCCTCCAGTGTCACCGCTATCTTAGAAATCGTTTGGGGCCATTCGGAAACGATGCCGGATTCGTTTGAGATACAATCCGTACCATTCGCTTGGGAACTCGTAAGTCATTCCGGAGAAACCATATTGCCAGAATCGGTGCAAGTCACGCAGAGCGGCCCATACGCCATGCAAATAGAGGTTGGATTCCGCTTGCCGGAGGCAAATCCCCTCACCCCATCCCCTCAGGCCGCCCCCACCGTTTATCGCCTTCACGGCTCGATACCCAAAGGGTTTCGACTGATTGAGGTCCCGTTTGAATATCATCATATTCCATTGCCGTAAAAGGAATTACGCTAAAAAACACTTTAGCGTTTCGATTTCGGAACCACATAAATACTATTCATTTGTATAGGAATTCGTCTCCAAAAAGAGCACAGCAGAGGCATGTTTTCGCATAATGGAAGCGGGAATTTTTGGCGAAATCTCTTCGGTCAGCAATTGATGGACGGCCCGACGTTTCGTGGCAGCGGGAACAACACACACAAGGTGCTTGGCCGCAACAAGAGACGGTATCG
>JAQVKF010000042.1 GCA_028694795.1 Thermoguttaceae bacterium
ATTTCGCTTTTAAAGCAAAACACCTACAAAGAAAGCATCGCCATGAAACGTCGCATGGCCGGCTGGAATGTCGGCTTCCTCGCGCAAGTCATTGGCTTGACAACAAGTTAGTGTGCGATTGCCCTGCGGTCGAGCCGCATCATCGAAAGTCCACCGCCTAGGGCGTGTTCACACAAGTTGCCACTTTAATCGGAACGACTGGCAGCACGACCGACCAGTAAAGAGTTCAAAAAAGTTCGGGCATTTTCTACGAAAATGCTTTTTAGTCAAACTTTCTTGAAGCAAAGAACCCATGGGAGGAAACTTTTTGCAAAAAGTTTCCCCTCCAACTCTCCTTCCAAAACTTTTTACTAGACGTACAAACTGCAACATGGGTCAAAATGGTGCGACGTTTGTGTGAACAGGTCCTAGACGCACAAACTTCAAAATCAACCAACATAAACCGGCCCCGATTGCTATTATTTCATGCTTGGCCATGGTTTTACCATGTGATTATATGTGAACATATCCTAATAAGAAACCCTCCTGGTCCGCTTTGCGGACAGTCGAGTTGGAGTGGAATATTCGTGAGCCAGAAAGTGGAGCAAAAATGCCAAATCCATCCCAAGAAATTTTGGACGCTATTCCGCATCGCGAACCTTTTTTACTGATCGATCGGTTGGTTTTGGAAGAAGATAACGCGATCGAATGTGAAAAGACTTTTTCCGGCGAAGAATATTTTTTTGCCGGTCATTATCCCCATTATCCGCTCGTGCCAGGCGTGCTGCTTTGCGAGGCGGCGATGCAGGCGGGTGCGGTTTGGATTTCACGACGATTCGGCAGTGAACTCGCCGATCGCATTCCCGTCGCCACTCGAATGAACGATATACGATTCAAACGCATGGTGCGTCCCGGCGACACGATTCATATTCGTTGCGAATTGACAGAACATCTCCAAAATGCGTTCTTTATGACGGCGAAAGTCATGGTGAACGGCGCGTTGGCTGTGCGTTTTGAGTTCGCGTGTGCCGTCGCACCAGCTACTCCGCGGTAGCCGTGCATAGTTCTCAGCAAATAAGGGGAGGCGACATGAAACGACGCGACTTCTTTCGCACCATGCTCGCCAGCACGTTTGCTTGGGGATGTACCGGTGATTCCCGCTCCGAAGTATCTGAAGTGACTCCGCCGCAACGATCTGAAACTTCTGATCTGGTGGAGGTGAAAAATCTTGCGAGCAGACTCAAAACGGAGCTTTCAACGAAGGGTGGTGAGCGATTTGGAGATTTTTGCGGCGTGTCGCATATTCATGGCGCATATGCGTTTACGGAGAACGATTTTCTGAACGAGGGCGCGGATCGGCTTTTGGAACTGGGGTGTGAGTCGATCAAACTTTCGACGTTGCGAGCTTCGGAGGCTTATCCATTCCATTCGCAATGGCAGCCAGCCTGGTCGGAATCATCGTTCTCGGCGGTCCAATCGCCTTATTTTCGTACTCTGTTCGATAAACCGTTCAAGACGATTGTGTTGTGGGCTTACAGCGGTGGACGCGGCGAGCATTACTGGAAGTCAGGACCGATCACCGCACAGGAATTGGAGGACGAGGCACTTCAATTTGACCGGCTAACGACCTATTTGCTTGAAACGTACCGAGGCAGTGACAAGACGTTTATCCTGTCTCATTGGGAGGGTGATTGGGCAATTCGCGGTCATACGGAAGCGGAACGTGATCCATCGCCGGAAGCGTTTGAGGGAATGCGAAACTGGCTCGCGGCGCGTCAGCATGGCGTCGATCGGGCGCGGGAGCGATTCGGTGATCTGGACACGTTTGGCTGTCGCGTGTTTCACGCGGCGGAGGTAAATCTCGTGAAGCGATGTCTGCCGACGTTTGGCGGAAGGCCGGGCGTAGCGACTGAGATTTTGCCGCACGTTCCGCTCGATCTCGTGTCATACTCGGCTTACGATTCGCAGCTGAATCCGGGGGAATTTCGAAGTACGTTACAGCTGTTGGCAGATCGGTTAGCGGCGAAAGATGGTGTGGATCAGAGGTTTGGCGGTCGGCCTGGGCGTATTTTTGTTGGAGAATATGGGTTTCCGGAGAATCATCCAGACGCGAAACGAATTTTGCTACCGATGGTCGAAAATGTGTTGCGTGTCTCGACAGAATTCGGATGCCATTGGACTTTCTTTTGGCAGTTGTATTGTAATGAGGTGTTGCGCATACCGGTGAAAACGAACACGGATTGTCGTGGTTTTGGTCTGATCCGACCGGATGGCGCACAGACGGAGGTTTGTCGGCTTTTTCGGGAGCTGTGGACAACGTGAGGACGGCGGTAACCGCTATAAGTCGGGGAATGATTTAACCAATTGTGTAGTGCACCTACAGATAGACATTAAAGACGAGGTATGATGGTGATCGACATTTTATACGAGGAAGGTCCCTGTTTGGTGGTGAATAAACCGAGTGGTTTGCTCACTCAAGCACCGAGTTATATCGATAGTTTAGAACGCCAAATCAAGAATTTTTTGAAAGAACGCGAACATAAACCGGGAAACGTTTATTTAGGCGTACCGCACCGTTTAGATCGTCCCGTCTCCGGCACGCTGGTTGTGTGTAAACACGCGCGCGCGGCTCGTCGAATGAGCGAACAGTTCGAATCGCGTACGATTCGCAAAATCTATCACGCTCTGGTCGAGGGAACGGTCGAAGAGGAATCCGGAACGTGGACCGATTATATGCGGAAAATTCCAGACGAAGCGGCGGCGGAATTCGTCGCGGCAGACCACCCCGATGCGCGCGAGGCCGTACTGCATTATCATGTCCTCAAACGACTGCTCGTGCCATTATCTGTTATATCACAGTCTGCCATACCACACGACTCCATGCAGCCGGACGAATCGGTACGAACGTTCATGCCGGTAACATGGTTGGAGATTGAGCTGGAAACGGGACGTATGCACCAAATTCGACTCCAGTGCGGTGGACGAGATCACGCGATTCTCGGTGACACGCAGTACGGTTCGAGTATCCCGTTCGGAGAGTTGTTTGAGGATATACGCATGCGAGGCATCGCGTTGCACGCTCATCAGCTCTGTTTTCGACATCCGATGACGCATGAGCCAGTTGATGTGATCGCTCCGAAGCCGGCCACGTGGCAACTCTTTCTGCCGTTTGCTGAGGACTCTTTATGTGAGTATATACCTTGTGTGAATATACCAACTATCAGGCAGTCCATTGCCTCGTACTGCGAAATTGACAGAAATTAGAGCGGACAAGAAACCACAGCGATCGTCCGAACGATTTTTTCGTTTTCCTTCAGACGGGATCAATGTAATCGTGGTCATATTCTCGTAATTTGAGCCGTAGAAAATTCTCCACGTCACGCGCTTCCTCGAAACCTAACGCCTCATGAGCTATCTGACGACAATCTTCGATCGAAACCGAGCGGATCAGCTCCTTCACCTTGGGAATCATCTTGGGCGGCATACTCAAAATGGTAAGACCTAAGCCCAAAAGTAGCATTAAATACATCGGATTCGCTGCCATCTGACCACAACAGCTTACCGGAATCCCGGCCTCACGTCCGCATCGCACCGTCTGTTGGAGCATGTAAATCACCGCTGGGTCTGCCTCACGATAAAGCTCACGCACCTCCCGATTGTCACGGTCTACCGCCAACGTGTACTGCACCAAATCGTTCGTACCGATACTCAAAAAACGCACGAGCCAATCTTTCTTCGGACGTCCCTTCTTTTGATCCTGGCAAAAATGGTTCAATTTGACCACCGTTGCGGGTGTTTCTACCATGATACCTAACGATAAATCGGGATTGTACGCAATACCCTGGTCGTCCAAATCCTCTTTCAAATCGGAAAGAATAGTCCGCGCTCGGCGCACTTCAGACGCTGCCGTCACCATCGGAAGCATGACACGGAAAAACGGATGCGGTTTGCCGCCATAAGCACTCGCGCGAAGAATCGCGCGAAGCTGCGTCCGGAATATCTCTAAACAACGAAGTGATAAACGAATGCTGCGCAAACCCAAGTTCGGATTACGCTCTTTCTCCAAATCCGCCCCTAATGAACGAGACACCTTGTCCGCACCCAAATCGAAAGTACGGATCGTGAGCGGTCGCTCGCCCAAGGCTCGCAACAACGTACAATACGCCTCATAATGGGCTTCCTCATCCGGTTCTTGGTCTTTGCCTAAATGAAGAAACTCCGTTCGATAAAGACCTACGCCCTCCGCGCCATAATCCAATACCGCGGGAATCTCCTCCGGAAATTCAATGTTGGCCAGAAGCATGATATGCGTGCCATCCAACGTGTCCGCTGAAAGATCACGTAAGTGCGCAAGACGCTGTACATCCTGACTTTGCTTCTTCTCAAAACGACGAAGATAATGATCCAGCGTCTGATTGTCTGGACGAACGATCACCATGCCCTGATCGCCATCCACAATCAGTGTGTCGCCGGATTCTACATGGCTCAAAAAGGAGTTGACACCCAAAACGGCTGGAATATTCAATGCGGTCGCCAAAATTGCCGTATGGGACGCTGGACCGCCTTGTTCCGTCGCAAAACCTCGAACATGGGACAACGGCAATGCCGCCGTCTCGCTTGGCGTGAGATTATGAGCTAAAATTACCACCGGAGAATCTAACGAATCTAACCGCTGTAAAAACGATTCGTTGCCAATCAATTTGCTGGATAAACGTTTCCGTATGTCCTCGATGTCTAGCGCGTTACGCTCGTTACCGATACCCGCCAACATCTTGGCGTAACGACTACAGACCGCCGTGACCGCCGATTCCGCGGATGACAATTGAGTCTGGATCTGTTGCTCCATCTCGCCAATAAATGCGGGATTGTCCAAAAGAACACGATGAGCCTCAAAAATATCGCCCACCGTCTCGCCTAATTCTCGCGTGGTCGATTCTCGATCCTGTTTGAGATCAGACAGCGCCTCTGAGACCGCGTCCCGAAGACGCCGCTGTTCTAAGACCACCTGCTCCAGTGCGATGTGCTGCGAGGACTGCGCAAAACCAAGATCGTCCACCACAAACGCTCGCGCTATCGCTATCCCTGACGAAACGGTCACGCCGGTGAATTTTTCCATGCCACCGCCCATCACGCCGCTCCTTTTACCGCTTGGTCTTCGAATCTTACCCCCGCTTGCACCGTATCCTCGTCATTCTGATACGACAGCCCACTGTTCTGTCCAGATCACTTTAACAGGACTCACGCACGACAACACGTCACCAACCACACCTCACAAACAGGCTCTATCGCTAAAGGATGACTTTCCGAAAGTGGCTAAAACACTCTGCATCCTCCCCTCTCCCCCGACCAGACCACGGTAACCACGACGAAACGACCTGACTTCCGTCAAGCAAGTTCCAACCTAGCTCCATTGGATCATGACTCAGCTTGGCCGAGCAAATTCCATATCGTCTTCGTAAAACTTCTTATTGAAAAGTTCTTCGACCGCAATAACCGCTTCGTAAGCGTCTACGCCATCCGCTTCAAGCGTTAATTCCGTCCCTTCCGGTGCGCCTAAACACAAAAGTTGGAGCATGTCCGTCGCCAACGCTACCTCACGTCCCCGCTTAAGCATGATGCGGCTGCGGAACGTTTTGGCAACATTCAGAAGCGCAAGCGACGCCCGCGCATGAAGCCCCGCATGGTTTTGTACCACCACGTTACGTACTTCACGCGAATTCGCCACATCTGCCGTCTGAGAAGTACCGGACGCTCGAGATGCAGAGTCTAACTGCTGTTGTCTACGACTTGACACGAGAGTCTCACCGTTCGCTGACGGAACGCTGTTCATCTGCTCACCCTGTATTCCCCGTTCCACGCCCTATCTCGTACAAGATCGCGACTATACTCTCTTCCAATATCCCATAGACACAGACTCGGAAGAAATTTGAATCTCAATCCGAACGAAATTGATTCGTGAAACTTTCCAATTCCACTACGCACCATACTGCCGATTATCAGCCTCGTCTAGAAGCTCTTTCACGTTATCGGCACTCTCTGATTGTTTCAGGAAACGACAAAACATGTCGTCTCGTAATTGACGCGAAATATTCTCCAACGCTCGAAGATGATCGCCCGGACGATCCTGTGGTGAAACCAACAGGAAGAACAACTGCACCGGATCACCATCCAACGCCTTAAAATCAACACCGGTACGACTAATTCCAACCGTACCAACAAGCTGTTTCACGCTCGGATGCTTCGTGTGCGGAACGGCGACTCCTCGACCAATCCCTGTGCTACCAAGCTCCTCTCGATTCAGGATCGCCTGAATGATATTCTCTACGTCTCCCTCTTCGATCGCACCTGCGTCACGGAGCGATTCTACCAACTCACGAATGACACCTGGCTTGTCTTTCGCCTGGAGATTTTCACGAATAGCGTCGCTCCGAATGAAGTCGGTAAACTTCATAGTCTCACTCCTGCTGGTCCTGAATAAATAATTCGTTGTAAATTCATCTCTTAATCACCATTGATGTCCCATACACTTCACGATCACTGCAAATATCACCGGGACACCCCTCTTCTATTTTCGGCTATCGTTGGAGCGGAACAGAAATAATTCCGACCTCGCTCGCTCATTTTATCTTATTATCCACTGAAAATGAAGCCCCGATATAAAACTCACCCAAAAGTCCCTATTCGGAACTCCTCTCTCGTTCCATACGAGCTTCGCTAAATCACCGGGCTCCGAAAAACCGTCAGTCCGAAAACCAACCGCCCGAGAAACCGCCGCTTCGGAGGACAAGGACACGGGGACGATATCCCAATGATCCTTTCCTCCTCGTATTATATCCCTTCTCTTTCAAAATACCAGTTGGGATAAATCAATCAGAATGATTTTATCCCCTTTACTTGCCCATGAAAGTTTTCTTCATTCTTCGCCGATTTTCCAAATTCTTCATTGGATGACCTTGAACCCACATCTGCGGATACTAGGGTGTGTTCACATATAATCACATGGTAAAAAACCATAGCCAAGCATGAAATAACAGCTATCGGGGCGGTTTAGGTTGGTTGATATTGAAGTTTGTACGTCTAGTAAAAAGTTTTGGAAGGGGGGTTGGAGGGGAAACTTTTTGCAAAAAGTTTCTTCTCATTTGATTCTTCGCCTCAAAAAAGTTTGACTAAAAAGCATTTTCGTAGAAAATGCGCAACTTTTTACCTGACGCTGGTATTACCAACTCGGTGAAGTACTTCCGACGACGCGGTCACTCTGTTCCCGGCATTCGTCGGTTCACCCTTTTTACCTGACACTGGTACGGCCGTCGCTCCGATTAAGGTGGCAACTTGTGTGAACACGCCCTAGTTAAAAATAAGTTGGGTTGAAATGGAGATTCGACTATTTTATAACCAAAAATCATAAGAGTAAGCACTAAATTTAGCGAAGTACGTACTTGTACATATTAAGAAAAAATGAAATATTTTTCTCGTTTTTTAGATTTTTTTTAACAGCCCCCTCTAAAGTATGCATACACCCCCCGTTTGATTTATAAACTCTGAAATAACAAGCGGTTCCGGCATATTTTCTTCATCTGATACGATCGGAAAAATCGATGTAATAAAATTATCTATATTGTGTATATACACTAAAATTGCTTTTTTGACCATTTTAAGCTATTGAGTTCTCGATCGCGGGTTGTATATTAAAAACAGAGAAGATAAATCGGCTGGGCGTTCTAAATGAATTTTGCGTTTTATGACTGTTCCTTTTGATTTTGCGAAGGTTCCGATCTCCACTGAGAGATCAGCCTGTTTCGCCTCGCCGTTATCCATGTTCCATGGGATTGGGCCGTGAGAGTCGCGACTTTTCGTGAAGAGCCGCTTTGGCTAGGCTCCAATCCGTGACATGGCTAATCCGAATGGGTACGAATCAACATTCCGATGGGAATGGCGGTTGATGAAGACCGCGTCGGACATCGTGAGAGGTGTTTGAAACACCCGATGTCGTTTTCGTTCCTTGACTGGAGCGAGTCGTACTGCGGGGTGGTGAGTAGATAGATTTTCCTTCCGAGTGGGAATGATAGACAGTTTTGGGGTTCCCTCGTGGTATCTCGTGACATCTGTGTTCCGGGCTTGGAAGGATTCCGTGTAGGAATCATTCCCGAGTGTAAAGAGGCCGTGACCGATGAGTCGCCGAAATATGTCGGTACTTTTTGAGTGGATGAACGTTATCACGGAGACTTTTCCGAAAGATTGCCGTATTTTGCGATCTGAGGTTTTGTCAAGTTCGTGAAATCGAAGTTCGCGTCCTCTAGTCCCCCAATGGGGGCGATTTACGTTTTTTCGATCAGTCGCAGTCGTGATTGACGAAGAGCGTCAGATGTGATGGATCACACTGGTCCTATTCCAGTACCGAGCGATGCAAGAAGAGAAGGTCGTTTGAGAATGAAATTTCGTTCGTAAGACGGTGATTTTTTCGGATGCCGCTGGTGTAACTTTTTTGTCGTTGGTGAGACTCTTTCTTGAGGAGAAGTCCGGCGACGTTCAAAACCACTTCCGTGGATTCGGCAAGGAGAGAGATTATGTACAAACCCACCCGAATGAACACACTTATCACAGGATGCGTGTCGATTGTTCTTTTGTTAGCCATGGTTTCAGATACGATGGCGGCATGCAATTGCGAAAAATGTCGTCGGAAAGCGGCGTCGCAACAACGTCAACTTGCAGTACCTAATAAAGCAACCAGTGGTGTGTCGCTTAGCACATATCAAGCACGCGCACGTCAACGGGCGGCTGCGCGAACGGCCCAACATTCCGGCTCGCAATGGTTCGTTAGCCGAAATAAGAACTGGCTTCAGGATATCGCCAAAGCAGAAATCGAGACATCCGCGTGGCTCCACTTGGATGGTAACCCTGTGCATAAAACGGGGCTATTGATTCAGCATATCGCTCGTGGAACGGTCGAAGCACTCCAAGATTTTGGTTTAGCGATGGTCGAGGCGGAGATTGTGATGCAGACCAACGCCCAGCGAGCGCGTTATGGTTTACCGCCGTTGCAGGTTGATATGTCGCTGATGAGTTCCGCGCGTCGGCATGCTGGCTGGATGAGTAGGCAGCAGAGTATGCAGCATTCTTCCGGTGTGGCCGAGAATATTGCCATGGGACAGCGTTCGACGAACGCGGTGATGAGTTCGTGGATGAATTCGTCGGGACATCGCGCGAATATTTTGAATCCAGGCTACGGTCGCATCGGTGTCGCGGCATCGCGTACAGGGAGTGGTACGATCTACTGGTGCCAGCAATTCCGTCGCTAAGGACCAGGAGATCAAAAGTACCAACGTCTAGTAAAAAGGACGTAAGAGATCGCGTGATCGCTTACGTTCTTATTGAAATCCATAGGTTTGGTCGCCTAGTAAGATCGTTTGAAGTATCTTACCTTTTTCTCTTAGTAACCGAAGGAACCCGACTGCGACGGGACCGTAGCACTGGCCGTACTACCACCGGCTACGCGGTGAAGATGGGCCTTATCGATATACACCACTTCCTGAGCATCCTCGTTCTGGATCGTGTGCGGCACGGGCCAACCACGACGTTCTGTCTCAGAGAAGTAAACGGTGCATTTGTAACGGATCATGTGTAACTGGCATGGACCAGCGAGCGGATACATACGTGGAGCGGCGTCCACATTGTCTTGCATCAACTCTTTGACGATTCGTACGTTATTTCGCTGTGTTTCGTGTAGGTAAGGTACACCACCTTCCGCGCCACGAACTTCCTCGAGCTTGCGGATCACCTCGTCGTCCGACGGTGGATCCATTGCCACGCATGGCGAACCAGGTACAATCGGATCCATCACGACGGCACCACGTTTGTACCGTTCACGCTCCCACGCAGCATCCTCCTCTTTGTCCTGAAGATACGGCGTTACGGGAATCGGATAGCCGAACGGTCCAATATTAGGACCGACTGCGGCACCCGCACAACCAATCGCTGTCGCCAACGCGGCGGCCAGCAAACCACATGCACACGAAAATAAAACAGTCTGTTTCATGGGAGTTCCCTCTACCCCTGGGCGACCTCTCCCGCAAACGATGCTGCCTGATCTCGATATCTCATCCAAGAAGAACTTGTCTTCTTCGAGACGAAACAAGCGACGTTTAACGCGGAGTTTTTCAAGTAAATGACGAGTACGCTCTCGCGTCGATCACGCTGGCGTAGCCTCGTACCGTAAATATCGCCGCCGCTCTTGATGCCGACGGAGTGTGATCAATACAGATTTCGGTTGATTTCGAATTCGATCCGAGCTTTTACGATCGTTTCGAACTCCTTCTTGTCAGTCGTATCCAGAACCGAAGTCGGTAAGACCATCGAATCCCCAAAACTTCACATCCTGCAAAGTGGTGGGTCCCGCGACCTTCGCGGAACTTCGTGGTCCAGAATCTCCATAAAATCCATTCTCTGGAGACCCAATAATCATCACTACCTCCATTATCGTACAAACGCCGCCCTTAACTTCAGCTTTTTCGGAAGAAACTTTGTTTTTGGAAAAAACGATCCAATCGTCTTATCCGATCCATCCAAAACCTGTTAGAAACGTACAGAATTTCACCCCCAGCGGTTTAGGAAGATTTGGTATGCGATGGTCATTTCACACTCACGACACACACGAACCTTCGGATGGTACTTCGGGTGGTAAAGTGCGGGAAGCCACGACCGCGTCGGCGTCGGGGAACCGTAGGGCAATTCCCGAAGCGATGAGTCGTCCCAAAACGCCGACCATGAGAAAACATTGACATATGAGCAGCTCATTGGAGTACAGTAGGGTGAAATGATCGACGAGCCAGCCGCCTAAAAGTGTTGCCATTGCCAGTGCCAGCCCTGTGACGCCGAAGTAACAGGCGACGTAATCGGTACGTGTGTTTCTATCGCCAAATTCGACCAAACGAGCGGGAATGCCGACGTTGATCCCCGTCCAAGCGAGATACATCACCCAACCCAAATAATAGGGAGCGAGATTTTCGGGAGAGGCGAATAAGAAGACGCTGTAACATCCCGCGAGCAGCAAGGTCGAAGGGACCAAAATACGACGGTAACCCCATCGTGTGATCCAGTGTCCGACCGATAAACTCAGAAACATTTGACCGATGCGCATCGTCGCATCAAGCATTAACGCTTGTTCGAATGGAATTTTAAGGTATCGAATCGTGAACAGATATTGGGCCGACTGAACAAGCCCACCAATCAGTGACATACAAACGCCGTAACGCAATACCCACCGAAAACGCTTCTCACGTAATGTGTTCCACACACTTGGGCGTCGCGATTCCGGTTGGCGACCAATATTTTTTTCAACCACAGAAAGGGGTTGGTTCTCTGATGCTCCAAGCGAGAGTCGCGGAATTTTCATGAGTGGAATGACCGCGAGTCCCAATAACATCGCTCCTATCCCTGCGATGAGAATGTAGCTATTCGTCATCGAGATTGCGGCATCACGCATACGATCGCGCAAAAACCAGACGAATAGTCCACCGACGAAAAAGCCCGCGCATAACACACTGTTACGCCATCCCCAAAAAAGCCGCCGTACCTCGTTCTCAAGCCGTTCGCCCGTCCACGCCCACAGAACGACCGTACCGACATATTCCAACAGATGATGCGTACACCAAATGGCTACCAGGCCTCCAATTAACCACAGATTGCTCGAAAACCATCCATGTGTCACTGGGTTCGTCGCTCCGGATTCATGCTGTGACCATCGTACCGCAATGATTGCGAACCACGGGAAAATCGCCAAGATGATTACGCTAAGCAGATGAGTGGTGACGACAAACCATTTCTTACCCGCGTCTAAATCACGGAGTAAACCAGTGGAGTTATCCGTTCGAGAAATGGTGGTTCCGCCGGAAATGGTCCGGGTGAATCGACATTGCCGTGTAAACCAGGCCACCATTTTCGAGGCTTCCATACGCAATATGCCGGTAATCTGGGGCGACGCTTTGATTGCCGCAATCGCTAGACCGCTGTTCGCCACTCCTAAGCTCGTGATAAAATAGATCAAAAGCGTCGATCCGGCAAATGAATTACCAATCGCCCAAATGAAAGCGTTCAGAAGAAGATAAAGGACACTTAAATGGTAGTTCGGTTGCATCCATTGCCTTTCGGTGGAAATTGCTGCGAAATGATGACTAACTAAACAATCCAATCGTGATTTTGAGTCGGATGTGACGTTTTCCGACTCGGTGTTTTTGTGTTTATTCACAGCCATTCCGAAAATATTCGGCTTACCGAACGCATTCCGGACGCTCTTCTGCCAGATGGAGCAAGAGAGCGGTTGCCAACTTCTCGCCGATTAATTTCTCGTTGCTGAGTATCCACTGGGCGTCGTCCGGCTGATCGTGGAACGCGATTTCGACAAGAGCCGTCGGAGCGGTCGTATTCGCCGTTTCGTACAGTGGTTTCCCTTTGCCAAAATGATCTGCCGATTCCTTCACACCACGTCGTGGACCATCGTAAATACTGCAAATCTGTTCCATTACTTTCTTGGCGAGCCGTTCCCCGGCTCCACCAAAACGATAGCAATAGCATTCTGTGCCGCGTACTTCCTGGTTGAAGGCGTTTGAGTGGATCGCGAAATGCAGATCAACGTGGCGCTGATTGCTTTCCTCGACCAATTCTTGGAGCGTCATCTCCGGACGATTGCGATAGACGATTACGCCTTGTTCTTTGAGAATTTTTTCGACCACGTCCGTGATCTCATTCATCCGTTGTTCTTCCGTGTTGAACTCGCCCGCCCCCATATTTTTTTCCTGGGTCGATGGACTCAGGTAGACCGACACTTTGTTTTTTTCGAATTTTGGTAAGGGGGCTTGTTTTTCTTTCGGTTGATCCGCCGTAGATGTGGACGGCTGCGAATCTTGCCCACGTACCATCGGATTGAATGCGATGAAACAAAGCCCGACCAACATGACACTGATCCATTTTTTCATGAAATGTTTCCTCTCAATAAATTACGATATCCGCAAGTACCGAGAACGCCCGGCGGCGAGTTCGCACTTTTTGCTATACGGTAGTGATTCAAACTTGGTGAGCAGGTTTGCAAAGCCGCTCGGAAGTTCACTTTGTTCCCGGCCCTCACTGGTCGAATATTTTGCAACACGTACTACTCCAAACGGGAGCTTGCCGCACAAATGGGGATGATCGTACCTCTAGGCGATGGACAGCCGGATATTCACGACCGTTACCACCATCATGATATCAACAGGCCACAGTGGGCGTGCTCACACAAGTTGCCACCTTAATCGGAGCGAACGGCATTACCAGCGTCAGGTAAAAAGGTTGCGCGTTTTTTGCGAAATGCTTTTTTCGTCAAAATTTTTTGAGGCGAAGAACCAATGAGAGGAAACTTTTTGCAAAAAGTTTCCCCTCAAACTCCCTTTCCAAAACTTTTTACTAGACGCACAAACTTCAATATCAACCAACGTAAACCACCCCGATTGCTGTTATTTCATTCTTGGCCAGTGGTTTTTACCATGTGATTATATATGAACATGTCCTAGACGCACAAACCTCAACACCAGTGAGCAATGGACCGTTCCACGCTACTGAATCGGTTGAATGACAAAATGTACCGAGGTGGGTGATTTTTCCGTCAACACCTTGGCCAACTTTTGACCTTCGTACAACCCCTCATGAGTACGATGGTCGTTCTGTTTGAGGCTCACCGTGATGTAATAATTTGCCGACTCTTTTAGCGAATTCTCTATACCCAACCCAAAGCAGTGACGGTCATTCTTCCATTGAGTGTGCGAAACTTCGGGTATTTCCATCTGACTAACACGATCTGCCGGCAAACTCGAACGTCGCGTATTCGTTCGGAAAAGCGTAATCACAAGCGTTGCATTCTGGAAGGATGGCTGCTCTTTCGGAATGAGAATGTCGCCACAAGCCCACTCCGTAGGTATTTCGCTAAAGGCGTGACCGTTGATCTGCTGAATCCCCTCTTTGGGAAGAATCGCCATACGCCAACCGAATCCCGGTCCCGCCGTGGACGTCCCGCCCACCGCAAACTCGACGCGTCCATTATCGCCTAGCACCGGTACTCCGAGTGCCTGATTCGGACCGTCTACCGTGGTAACTAGCACCAATTGTGTTTTGGGATCAAAATCCGGTTTCGGTGCCGTACCAGCCCAGTATTTCCACAGCAGCTCGAATGTGTCAGCCGTGCGAATGATGCCGTCCGCAGGTACCAAGATACGACGCTGCTCATCGCCGACGATTCCACTCCACATGTGGTCGCCTACCTCCTCCGCAGGTTCCGTGATCGCGTCGTCCGTTGTTTCCACCGCTGGTGGAATCATCACTACCTTCGGACCGGAAAGCGAATCAGAAACACTCGGAATTTTTATCGTTTCCGTCGGATTGGGAAGTTCCATCGGATACTTTTCTTCCGAATCGAGAATCTTTTCGACCTCCTCCGTATTTTCCTTGTCTGAATGGACACCTGGCAAGATTCCTGGATCATCATCTTTGGAATCACCCTCTTCTACGGCCGGTTTCGGTTGCTCTGGATTGGAAATATCCACATCTGACGTCTCTGCGGTCGGCTCCTCCGAAGGGGTATCGGGAAGTGACGGCAGTGGTGGAAGAAGCGGCATCGTTCCATCCCCTTGTGTTGCTGATGGTATGCTTCCACTATCTTGCCCATCTTCCGAAGACGTCTGACGTGCGACCGCCGCGTTCATCGGAAGCCGTGTCAATCGTGTCGAACGATGGAGCGAGTTTTGCGAGCTGGGGACCGGAAAACTTTCGACGACCAACACTTCCACCGCGTCGGAGCTGAAGAAGCTGCTTTGTTGGACATTCGCCACTGATTCCACGTGTGTCATGGGCACTTTTTTCGAAAAAGCCCGTTTTGCGGGTGCCGAGTCACGAAGGGTAGAATCGTTATCTGCCGCACGAGTCGCCGCTGGAGGATTCGGCGTATCTACGGCATGTGCCACATTATACGTGGCCATGCCGCATAATCCGACGCTCAAAATGGGGATGATACTAGCGTTTTTCCACGAGGGTAGCCGCTCCTCGATGAACGCACGCCAGATGCTCGCTCCAAAGCGAGTGTCCACAACGGAAGAACCTCGCGTAAACCGGAAAAAAGATAAATAGAACATGGAACTACCTCAGGTTGTGGAAAACATACACTTTCTGTTCCCTCTCTTTTCGATGGATTTTGTTAGAAAAATAGTTTTTTTAAATTTAATCGCTATTTGCTTTGCAAATTGCCTATTTTGTGTCTATTCTTGCCTCAAATGGTCATCTAACCCGACCGTGAGCCGGTCGAATATTTTGCGGGTCGTTGGTGCCGGGACCTCACACGCCGTACTAGGTGGTCGGACGCATGACGCGTTTACATGTGTCGATGCAGATGTTGGCGAATCGCGCGATAAGTGGCGAGAAGGCTATCTACGGCAGTCGATTTTTCAGCCGCTGTGGACCGCGATGGAAGGAGTTGATATACGCGCCGCCACACAATCAGCCAAGGCGAGAGAAGAAAATCGCCGGCGGAAAGATGCAGAAGGTGTGCGGCGACCATGTTTGATGGTATAGTTTGCTCCATCGTCGAAGATGGAATATTAGAGGTTTTCACCGTCGATGCCATGCCAATCGAAGTTTCTGCTACTGCTCGCGTCTGCGCGTTCGACTCCAGACACCATCGAAATTGATGACGCTCCACCAAAATATGTCCAAACGTGACCGCGACCGCTTCGAGTGTTTGCCTGGCCGTTTGTGGAGCGACCGCTTCGATACACCATCGCTCAAATGCCGCGTCCAATTCCGAAAGCAAAATTCCATCTTCATCCGTGCGGTATGCTGCCGTCTGAGAGACTACGGATGGATCGGAGTGGGTAACCTGGCGTGGTGTGTTCGCATGGGGCAACAGACGATCTGATACACTCGCCGATTCCACGACCAACCCCGTGCCAAAAATGCGGATCAGGCGTCTCGCTTGGGCCAAATGTTCCGGAATCTGCGCCAAAAAAATCGCGTCCGCCGTTTGAATGTTTCGCATGGATCCCCTTTCTGTTCCTGTCGTGGGGCTGATTTAGTCGGAGAGCTGTGCGATCTGGAAATTTCGGAAACATCAATATTAATAAGGACAATATTATATGACGATAACGCGGATGAACTTGTATCCGTAATATTTCGAGATCGTGGACAGCGACAGTTCTTTCGATTACTGGCGAAGATTGCGATCGTCTTGGTCGCTTGCGTCACGACGACGAGCCTCCCACACGAAACCCTCCTGCTTTCGCTGCATCGCCTGTTCGACCGCCAAAACCTGTTGGTGTAACTTCGTTACCTCCTCACGACTGTGACGTACTTTTTCGTCCGCGATCAAAATGCGACGCTGACACTGTTTGATCTCTCGATTTAGGTGCATTTGCCGTGAATCGGCGGTCGTCCAGTATTGCGCATCGGTCTTCGTCGTTGAACCACTCTCCATCTGTTGAGCGGCTTCCATCGCGCTTTGCTCCGCGAGCAAGACGCTCAGCTGCTGCTCCAATTGTTCTGACTCCGAGACAAGTGCCGCTAATTCCTGACGTTTGGCATCTCGTTGCGCTTGATACATTTTCAAAAGTGCTGGAAAATTCGGCTGTTTGGCCATGATAAGTACCTCCTTTTCAAAACTTTTTACCTGACGTTGGAGCTGCCACTTCACACGGCGTACCTGCGGAAACCCAAGCAGTCCTGCGGTTTTCTCAGTCTTACGAGCTTCAAATTTAACCGGAACGGTTCCCACACCTATTTTCATTCAACGGAACTGCCTTTACAATAGAACTACATTAGAAATTAATTGGATATTCCTTTTTTCCACGGAAAGTACTCTTCATGCCTCCAAAATATCCCCAAACAACCCCGTCATCCGCGGAAAAACAAGGGACGAAACCTCTCGAACTGCTCGCGCCAGCCGGTGATCGAGAGTCGCTCGAAGCTGCCATTCTGGCTGGTGCCGATGCCGTCTATGGTGGTCTCACCACGCTCAACGCGCGGAGACGTGCTAAAAATTTCGAACCCGACGAGCTTGCCGAGGTCGTGCGTTTTGTTCATGGAGAGGCAACCTCAACCGATGAATCTGCCAAAACCCACGCCGAAAACGACCAAACGAAGCCTCACATTGCGAACGTAGCGACCGCGACAGTGACGCGAGAAACTGATGCCGCGGAGCCGACCGCTCGGCACCCTGCCAAATTTTACCTGACGCTTAATATCGACTTGGCTGAACGTGAGATTGGGCAAGCGGTGCGATCGCTTGAATTGGCACAGAGGGCCGGGGTTGATGCCGTACTCGTGCGTGATCCGGCCTTGATGCACATGATTCCCCATTTTCCAAAACTCGATTTCCATTTCAGTACGCAAACCTGTATTGCCAATTCAGCGGACGTCCAAGCGGCGAAACTGCTTGGGGCGAAACGAGTGGTACTCGCGCGGGAGATGACGCTGAAGGAAATCGCCGCCGCAAGTGCGGTGTCAGGGATCGAAACGGAAGTCTTTTGCCAAGGTGCTCTCTGTTTTTCCATCTCCGGACGCTGCATGATGTCGAGCTGGGCGGGCGGACGCAGCGGCAACCGTGGCACCTGTACCAGTCCGTGTCGTGTGGCGTGGAACGTCGGCGGAAAACCGGCGGGAACCCCCATGTCGATGCATGATCTGGCTACCATTCGACGTATCTCGGAACTCGAACAGACTGGTGTGGCCGCGTTGAAAATCGAAGGCCGACTTAAAAAGTCCAATTGGGTCGCCGCAGCGGTCCAACTTTATCGTCGCGCATTGTCTGGTGAAGCTCCGAAAAAAGTCTACCAAGACGCTGGACCACTTGGGGCATACACTGGGCGTGCGTTCACGTGGGGATATCTCGATGGAGATCGGATTCATTTGACCGGTCTGTCTGCGGGACGGTTGCCCACAGATGACGATGAGCTGTCTCAGGAAAATTGCGGTTGTCAGGGCGGTGTTCCGAATGAGGACACGGTGGACGAGATCCGGAGTGATACGACGGATGCCGAGTCCAATTGCGATGCCGCAGCGGATTTTGACGCTGCCAATGACGAAACACACGATGGTAGTATGGCCGATGATGTGGTGAATTCGCAAGACGCGGATGCCGAGGGGACGCTGGAGAACGCCGTGCAAGCGGCGTCGGCGTATGCGATGCGATTTGATCTGACGGGACCGAAACTGCGCTGCGAGTGCCGATGTGGTACGCGTAACGAAACGTGGAATTTCCCCAAGTCGATTATTCGTCGTGCCGCTAAAGCTGTGACGCTCGAAGAGGTGCTGAATTATTTGCGGGTAACACCCGTACAGGGGTTGCCGATGGTTGAGGCCTCGACGAGCGACCCTGAGTTTATGATCGCCCCACGCACGATGAATAACCTGATTGATCGGATTACCAAAACGATTCAATTGGCGAAAAAACCGGTAGATGATCGGTTACGTTTAGAATTATCGGATGCCGTACAGCAGGAATTGGCCAAACGTGAGTCCTCCGCGGAAAATCAGAATCGACTCGGAACGCCGCCGGATCGTGTACGTATTGAGGCGACACGCGCGGTCGAGGTGGTACGGAATGTTGGGCCGACGGCGGCTATTCTCGAAGGCATTACCCCGAAATTGTTTCATAACGCTGTTGCAGTTTCACGGTTGACCGAGGCGATTGTCGCATTGCCATCGGTCTTTTTTGAGGATGAAGTACCGGAAATTCGTACTTTGTGCCAATTGTGTGCCGAACAACGGATCGCTGTCGAGGTCAATTCGTGGGGCGGATGGTTCCTTGCCAAAGAAGCTGGTGCGATCATGGAAGCGGGGCCCGGATTGCCTGTTCTCAATTCGCTGGCCGCCATCGAACTCGAAAAACTCGGATGCCGAAATGTCACGATTTCCATCGAAGCGGATCGTGGACAAATCGAATTGCTGACACGGAACTGTCCAGTGCCCTGTTCGATGGTCGTTTTCTCGCGACCACCGCTGGCCACCACACGTGTGCGACTGCCAGACGGAATGCTCAAACGAATTTTCGTCGATCGTGGAGATCTCCAAATGATTCCCAAAATGGAACACGGGTTGACTGTTTTTCGTACCGCTCAACCGATGGATTTACGTGATTTGACCAACCCGCGAATTCTCGCCACTCACTATGTGGTTGATTTGGTCGGATCGCCTGAACCGCTCGAAGATTATTATCCTTCGGAGGAGGATACTCAGTCGCGACGACGGGGAAAACAAGAAAAGAAACGGACTTATCGCTTCAATTATTTTCGTGAGCTTCAATAACCCTGGTCAATGACGGGAATGTCCGGGGCAACAGCACAAGGACGCCCGCGGTGAGATGTTGCTGCCGTGATGTTGGTTCAAATTCGCTCGGATGGTATGGAGTCGCAACGGCGTCCCGCCTCCGATCCTCACTGGTTGATGACCCACTTAATATTTCACTCCGAATTCCACGCTAACCTGAATCACCTTAATGGGGTGAATCGAGATATGGATCTTGGCCCATCGTGATTTGCATCTTCTTTCGCTGCTTTTCGTAATACATCATCGTCTTACGATCGCGGAAATGTTTGCGTTCCGTCTTTTTTTGCGCCTTAACAAAATAACGGTAATACCCGTCAAACGACGCTCCGTCCATGCTCGACTCACCAATCGCTTTGAATTTCTTTGACTTCTTCGGGCCAAGACCGATGAACAAAAGTTCATCATCCATCGCCAAGTATTGCCGATAAGTGCCAGGATCGCCCTGACGACCACAACGTCCAATCAGCTGACGGTCGATACGCGCCGAATCGTGCATCTCCGTACAGATTACGTGAAGACCGCCCAATTCCTTTACGCCTGGGCCTAATTTAATATCAGTACCACGTCCCGCCATATTAGTCGAAACGGTTACCATCCCCAGCTCACCCGCGTGCGAGATGATCTCCGCTTCCTCGTCGATACGATTCGCGTTAAGCACTTGATGTGGAATATTCCTCTTCTGAAGCAGATGGGACAGAATTTCCGACTTGTCGATCGAACGTGTACCGATCAGGATGGGACGTCGAATCTGGTATAACGCTTCAATTTCGTCCACGATAGCGTCCCATTTTTCCGCCTCCGTTCCAAAAATGCGAATCGGAAGCTGTTGACGGATTGGAGGGCGGTTCGTCGGGACGGGAACGAAGTCCTGACGATAAATCTTCTTCATTTCACGCGCCGATGCCGCCACAGTACCCGTCATACCGGCTAAATTTTCGTACCGCAAGAAGAAATCTTGAACTGTCACACGTGCTGCCTGACCAGTTTCGACCGAGATTTTGACGCCCTCTTTTGCTTCCACCGCTTGGTGGATTCCATCACGCCATTTGCGACCTTCACCCAATCGTCCGGTGAATTCGTCCACAATGACGATCTCGCCGTCTCGCACTACATATTGACGATCCAAAATATAATCGCGTTCCACTTTGAGCGCGCGTTCGATATATTCGTAAATGTTGAACATTCCGACCGTATCCAACGCTTCTGGTTTATCGATTTCCCGGACTTTACGTCGTCCCTCCCGCGTTAATTCAACACTCTTTTTGTCGTGATCGTACTCGTAATCTTCGTCTTCGACGAATTGTTCCACTGATTTGGACGCCCATTCAAAACAGGCGACCGCGAGCCGTTCTTCCTCCGTCGGAATCGCGCTGATGATGAGCGGCGTACGTGCCTCGTCGATCAGAATACTGTCCGCTTCGTCCACCAACGCGAAATAAGAATCCCGCTGTACCGGCTGTTCGTCATGCCCCTGATGTTCTTGCAGCATACCGCCCAAAAGGTCACGTTGGCCCTCTCGAATCCGACGCAACAGCAGACGATCGCGTAGAAAATCAAAGCCAAATTCCTTCGCCGTACCATAGGTGATATCACAAGCATATGCCTTGCGGCGTTCTGGCTGTTGCTGCTGCGTTTGGATCACACCAATCGTTAGTCCTAACGCCTCGTAGATCGGTTTCATTAGATCCGCGTCTCGTTTGGCAAGATAATCGTTGACCGTCGCCAGATGGGAACCACGCCCGCAAAGCGCGTAAAGATACATTGGAAGCGTCGCCGTGAGCGTTTTGCCTTCACCCGTTTGCATCTCGATGATCGAACCATAAAATGCCGCGATACCACCCAATAACTGGACATCAAAATGCCGCATACCAATAGTGCGACGCCCTGCCTCACGAACGAGTGCATAAGCCTCCGGCATCAGCTGTTCAAGCGGTTCGCCGCTGCGTGCTCGATATCGTAAGGCCAAACTTTTTTTCCGAAGTTCCACTGCTGTGAGTGGTTCCAATCCCGGTTCCAACATGCCAATTTGACGAACAATTTTCCACCATTGATGAAGTCGCCAAGAGAGTGGCGAGGTATACCAAGAAAAAAGGGTCGTACGTAAACTCATGCGGTGGACGCCTATGCGAATCGGACACGATTGCGAAGCCGAATCCCTTTGAATAAACTTTTCAAACTTTTGTAAAACACTTTTTGCCAAGGTGAGAACGCGACAGCCGTCCGGTGGATGGCAAAAAGAGAGAACTGCGAAATTCCAACCGTAATGGAGATGCTACTTAACGTGAGCCCGTTGTTTACGGGGGAGCCTCGAGTCTGGTTTCGTGAGAACGACGGTCCTCTTTCCGAAGAAAGGGTATCCACCGCGATGTACGCACCAAATCTATAGGTCACAGGTTCCCAACGAGCATCAGTATCGGCTCACCAAGTAATGATCGCATCCCCTATACGGCCGGAATTTCGCAGTTCCCCACTCCCTTCCAACACTCTTAATGTTAGCAAAACTCACCCTGTCCGGCAAGTGAATTTCAGAAATATCCCGAATTTTTTTACGATTCACCGCCAAAGGGGGGAATCCTCGCCAGGTGGTTGTGCGTGATGTGAAACCAGGCAAAGTATACAATGGCCGCATGTTGGAATCGCAGCGACCGCTACGACGGTTGTGACCGCAATCGGCAGACCATCCATGTCCACTTATGGGTTTGAATTATCACCGTCTTGTAAAAAGGGTGAACTCGCAGCGAACATTGCCGCCGCCATCGCGTCGCCTTACCGATTGTGGTTGCCATGACAATCACATGGATAAAATCCCGTGGAACGAGTGTGGATGAGTTGGCCTGTCAGTTCACCATATGCCGCCAATTCGAATGTGACGACGCACACCTGTTCGAAGATGATCAGTTCCCACTCCTCGGTGAGATGGACGATATAGTTATTTAACTTAATTACGGTGATTGCAATCGAGATATTGCAAGATAGCGTTTTGTAAAGAAGTGTGTGCTGGCAGGAGGTCTATCAGCGTTTTTTTCATATTCGCCCAGGTTTTCTCTATCGGATTGAAATCGGGGGAATAGGCGGGAAGAAATAAAATCTTGACATGATGCCTTCTCGCTAAATTTTCGAGTGTCTTTTTTCGGTGAAACGATGCTCGATCCATGATGACGGT
>JAQVKF010000242.1 GCA_028694795.1 Thermoguttaceae bacterium
CCGAAACCGGTCTTTTTGCTTGAGTTCTGCCTTTGAAATTTCGTGGCTATTTCTCGTGAATTTCAAATGGGGTGATTGTGATTTGGATGGATCGGTACACAAAAGCGGGGCGGGAAAAATCCGCGTCGCTTTTTTTGAGGTAGTATGTTATACTGGTGCGATTGAGGGCTGAATTATTTCGGCGTGCTGTGTGATTGATCGGATGCGTTGTGGTTGTGGATGTGTTGTCAGGAGTATCCTGCAGCGTTTTTTGCGTCCGACTTTTTGTGTCCCGACTGATAAACGACTCCGAAACGTGCCGAGTGGTGTTTGACAACCCGCTCGTTTGGGTAGTGCCGGTATGCAGTGGTAACTTAATAAAAATCACTTATGGTATGATGATAAAGGACGGATTCCATGTGGGAAAAGATACGAGTGATCTTTACGATCCCGGAACTTCGGCAGAAAATTCTGATTACGCTTCTTTTTCTGGCGGTTTTCCGTCTGGGGGCGAATGTCACGCTGCCGATTATTGATGGGGCGGCGATGAAGGAATATTACGGCTCGCAGGGCACGAATGATTTGCTCGAGCAGGTAGCGACCTTTTCGGCAACGAATCTTCAGCAAATGACGATTTTTGGTCTAGGAATTATGCCGTACATTTCGGCGTCGATTATCTTCCAGCTTTTGGCGAGTGTTTGGGGGCCGTTAGAGCGGCTCAAAAAAGAAGGTGCGAGCGGCCAGAAAAAAATTAACGAATATACTCGTTATGCGACGGTGTTTTTGGCTTTCGGTCAATCGTGGGCGACGCTTGGCATGATGCTTCATGCCGGATCCGTTTATGCTGCGTATTTGAATCCAGATGGCTCATTGATGTTTTCTTGGAAGCTGCTGATTGTGTTGACGATGACTGCTGGCACGATGTTCGTGATGTGGCTTGGTGAACAGATCGACGAATACGGTATTGGAAACGGTATCAGCCTTTTGATTATGGCTGGTATCTTGGCTCGTATGCCAGAGGCGTTGATCCAACTGTTTGGTCCGATCGTGAAGAATGGCCTTCAGATTGGTTCGTCGGGTGGTTCTTGGGGTGTGGACATGGTGTTGATGATGATCATGCTGTTTCTCGGTGTGGTGATCGGTGTTGTATTCATTACGCTTGGTGTACGTCGCATTCCAACTCAGAGTGCGAAGCATGTGCGCGGACGCCGTGTTTACGGTGGTAACCGGGATTATCTTCCGTTGCGTGTTAATCAAGCGGGCGTTATGCCGATTATTTTTGCCAGCTCGTTGTTGTTGGTTCCGTATATCATCTTCTCATGGCTGGGGAATGCGTGGGGAAGTGAAACGCTTCAGACGATTGGTAGCTGGTTTACCCGTGACAATTCGCTCGTTTACAACGTCGCCTATGTGTTGTTGATTTATTTCTTCTGCTTCTTCTGGACGGCAATCACTTTTAATCCGAAAGATATTGCGGATAACCTGAAAGATGCGGGTGCGTTTATTCGTGGTCACCGCGCGGGTCGGCAGACGGCGGATTATATCGAAAAAGTGATGATGCGAATCACCTACGTCGGAGCGGGATTCCTTTCGCTTGTGGCCATTATGCCGTCGATTGTGACGGGTGCGGCTGATGCTCCTTACAACTTGGCCAGTTTTTATGGTGGTACGGGTTTGCTGATTGCGGTCTCGGTGGCGTTCGATTTGGTTCAAAAAATCGACTCACACTTGGTGATGCGTGATTATAAAGGGTTACTCGAAAAGGGTTGATCCGATAGCCGTGTGGTTAGTGGCGGTTGATGCGAAGCTTGGCACGATGTGAGCCATGGTTGATCGGACGGGTGAAGAGGGCTGATCAGGCAGATGAAATCAGACGGGTAAAACGAGCGGAGAGTGCGGACGCTTGTGTGTTGAAACGTCTGATGTGGCTGTAGGGTTGGTGGAATGAGACTCGAATGTGTGATTCGAGTCTTGTTTCGTTCACAGATGGAAAATGACCATTTGAAAAATTAAATTTGGGGTACATACGATGCGTATTATTTTTATTGGCCCTCCGGGCGCAGGTAAGGGAACACAAGCGGAACGGATTATTGCGAAATACGGTCCGGCACATCTTTCGACAGGCGATATGCTACGTGCGGCTCGTGACGCTGGAACCCCCGTCGGCGTGAAGGCCAACGAGTATATGTCCAAAGGTGAGTTGGTTCCCGATGAAATTATTATCGGTGTGATTGAGGAACGTTTGGCCAAGCCGGATTGTGAAAAGGGCTATCTGTTGGACGGTTTTCCGCGAACGGTGCCTCAGGCCGAGGCGTTGGATGGAATGTTGGAGAAACTCGGAACGCCTTTGGATGCCGTGATTGAATTGGCGGTACCGGAAGAAGCGTTGTTCACTCGTTTGGCAGGACGTGGTCGTGCGGATGACAAGCCGGAAGTGATTCGCGAACGTTTGGTCGCTTATCGCAATCAAACGGCTCCGCTGTTGGATTACTACAAGAAGCAGAATCTTTTGCGTCCGGTGGATGGTATGGGATCCATCGACGATATTGCGGCGCGTGTCACCGCAATTCTCGATCCGATCGCTGCGAAGTAATTTATCAATGGTAAATCATGAACGGCGGCGTTAAGTCGCCGTTTTTTTTGGAATATACCATGTCTCGGAAACTTTCGGAGAAAATGATTCAGAGTGTGATGGTCGAACTGACATTTTTCCGGGCATGGGGGTATAATGGAACGGTGGCGATGGTCAGGTAGGAGCCTTTTGAGCGTGATACTTTCACCAAAAACCAATATCTACTGTATAGGCATGTTTTAGGACTGAATCGAGGCAGAGTCGTGTATATTCATCGGAAGACACAGGAAGAAATTAAGGCGATGCGGCCGGCAGGGTTGCTCGTATGGGAATGTCACCAAATTGCGAAGTCCCTCTGTAAACCTGGGGTGACTACGGCGGAAATGAATGCTGCCATTGATGCGCATATTGTGAACCATGGGGCGATTCCGATCTTCAAGGGGGTGCCTGGTCCCGTTCCATTTCCTGCGGCGACTTGTATTTCGATCAATGAACAGGTGGTACATGGAATTCCTGGCGACCGTGTGCTCCAGGAGGGCGATATTGTGAGTGTCGATATCGGAGCGAAGATCCATGGGTGGTGCGGCGATTCGGCATGGACCTATCCCGTTGGTGAGATTGACGCTGAGAAGAAGAAACTTCTGGAAGTGACCGAGGCAACGCTGATGCTGGCGATAGAACTCATTCCGAAGAAAAAATTCTGGAGCGAAGTCGCCAAGGAAATGGAATTGTACGTTCGTAAGGCCGGTTTTTTCACGGTTGAATCGCTCGTCGGTCATGGTATCGGACATGAAATGCACGAAGAACCCCAAGTGCCGAACTATGTTTGTCACTCATTCCTCCGTAATTTCGATTTTCGACTTTCGCCGGGAACGGTGATTGCGGTTGAGCCCATGGTCAACGTTGGCACCAAAACGGTGCGACCGCTACGTGATGGCTGGACGCATGTGACGCTTGATGGACGTCCGAGTGCCCATTTTGAACACACGCTCGCCGTTACCGATCATGGTACCGTGACTAAGCTGACCGGTGCTCCTGAAGGTGATGAGGTGGCCGCCTAATAAGACATTCGGTTCACTGCTAACGATCCGTTGGTCATTTCTCGAACATCCAATGGATCGTCTAAAATCTGACGCGATACCATGACAGCCGTATCTTGTGGCCATGACCGTCTGTAAGGCCGTAAGGCCAGGATGGTGACGATCTTCGTATTCTTCACAAGGAATCGAACATGAAGATGTCTAATGTGGGAAAGGGGCATATTGTCCACGAGTTCAAATAAGTGTTGGAGGGGTATTCCATGATCAGCGAAGATGGAATATCTTTTTCGGGCTCCATCCGCGAATGTATCGTGTATGATGGCAGAGACTATGCTGACACTGGAATTTTGAAATTTGTTCCCACAACCACCCACGTGAATTTTTCAGTATGAAATGGATTGCTGCATGAGGGATCCTAGAATTCCAGTGGTGAAGATTCGCTGTCGCGCATTCTGCTATCGACACCTTGGGCACAGAAAAAGACGATAAAATAACGGATATTGAATTCTGTCGGGATGGTGAAAGGCTGATCAATGGCGATAAATATCACACGCCGATGGAAGACGAGCGTGATCGCTGATGAGAGTTTGGCAAGATGTCAGCAAAATCCTCTGGTAGTTTGCAACTGTGTTTGCGGCAGATCAAGCGGTGCCCTTCGATTTTGTGCTTTTATGGGTGACTATCCGTCAAAATGCCGCAAAAATCGCGGGCTTGGTCCTACCCATTCTTTCTTCAATTGACATGGACAGAATGGAAAAAGCCTCCGAAGACTATCCCCCGGAGGCTTTTTGTTTGGGATTGATCGGTGAAAACAGTGCGCGTTTCTCGCCGTCAATCGGATCGCTCAGGAAACCTGCGATCTGTGACCTATTTCTTGCTTGCCAGTTGGACTAACGGATCACGTTCGGTGGTTGAGAACGCGAGATTCACCTCTTCACCCGCACGGACATATACCGTCTTGGCGATTTCTGTGTAGTTCTGACCATCCATTTGTACTCTCTTACCGTTGATGCCCGTGTTTTCCGGTACCAACACACGAACGGCATAGGGATAAACTTTGCCAGGCTGCAGGTCCGAAGAGACAAAACTCCGCGTTGAACCAGTCGCCTTTGTCTGATAGTTGTTGACATACACGATCGCGTTTTTCGGAACCACGACCGAGAACGACGCGTCACGATTGAGCTGAGTGGAAGCACTCGGCAAACCATTCATGCTCTCGTCCAGCGTCGGTGGCGGCAGGACCGACCCCGGCTGGCCTGGCTTATAATCGGTGCTTGGAGGTGGCAGAACACTGTCGTCCTGGGCTGGTAACGCAGGGGTTGCGTTGGCTGCTGGTACGGTGCCCGTACTTGGTGCTACCGGCGTCCGAGCGGGGGGCAACGTCGCATTGCTACTCGTTGCGGGGGCTGGAGCTGGGGCCGGTGCGATGGAAGAACGTGGTGTTGGTACGACTGCCGGAGCGGTATTGTAATTCGACCGACCGCTGTAAACGTCATTGCAAGGAGCCA
>JAQVKF010000043.1 GCA_028694795.1 Thermoguttaceae bacterium
AAATGAATCGTAGAAATTTTCTGGTCGGAACAGGGGCGGCGACAACGATCATGATGTCGGGATGCCAAAGCGCATTGTTTTCACTCATGTACATGATCAAAGGCAATGATAAGCCGGCGGAATATGATGGACTCAAAAACAAAAAGGTCGCCATCGTCTGCCGACGTCCGACCGATATCCAATACAACTACGGGGATATTGATTTCGATATGGCGAGTCGTGTCGGAATGATGCTCAAAAGTTACTATAAAAAAGAGATTAACCTAGTGGGTCCTAGTGTGGTCCGAACATGGGCTGATCAGAACACTTGGTACGAATTTGTCGAAGTGGGATCGGCGGTCCACGCCGAGGTCGTGTTGGGCATTGACTTGGAGAGCGTCTCGATGAGCGAGGGGCCGACACTCCACCGTGGTACTTTCGATATGACGGTGACCGTCACCGATTGTAAAACGGAAGAAGTGCTCTTCCGGCGTCCGTTCTCGCGATTGCAGTATCCGCGTGACCGTGGACTGCCCAAAACAGAAAAAACCGACCGCGATTTTTACGAAGGGTGTGTCACACAAATGTCGAAAAAAATCGCCGAGCTGTTTTATCCGAGTGATCGGTACCAAGATTTTTCGCCCGATTCCGCCGATATGTGATCCGTACCCGTCCGTCCGCCGTTTCCATCGCCCATGGATACGGTCCAATATTTCATGCTTTCTCCAGTGACGACGTTGCCTTTTCTTGCGAGCATTGGCAACGTCTTTTTATTTTCGAAATTCTTCATCAATCGACAAAACATTGTGTTAAGACGATTTAGTGATTAAACGATTAAACTGCTACCACTAGCGATAGATAAAAGGTCTGAAAAATTTCGAGAGCGTTGCGTTCACTGTTTTTTTGTCGGTATAATGCGAAGAGTATCCACGGCAATCTATCTTTTGGAGTTTGACCATGAAAAATCGCTGTCGTCAACACAAAACCAAATGGAATCCATACCTATTGCGTGGGATGGAAAAAATCACGTTCATCTCTCGGTTATTGGCACCATTGTTTATGTCGCTTTCGGTCGTGTTATCAATATCCACCTTCGTTTGTTCTGACTGTGTTTTGGCGGGCGAAACGACACGAATCAATATGGCGGTCGGCAAGACGTATACCATGGTTCCCGCGCCGACCTACAAACTCTGTACCGAGCCGGGCGATGCGACACAGCTGACCGACGGTCATACGATGCCAAAGGACGAGTCCGGATATTTTTGGACTAAACCAGGAACAGTCGGTTGGGTTTATCCGAAATATGTCTATGTTACGATTGATTTGGGACAAGTGGAACCGATCGGTGGCGTAGCGTTCAACACGGCGGCGGGGGCTTCCGGAGTGACTTTGCCAACGGCTGTGTTTATCCAAGTGAGTGATGACGGCGAAACTTTTCGCGGAATCGGAGAGCTGTTGACTCTCGATCGAACGCAAAACCAAACGGTTGTCAAAAATGAATACGCATTGTACAAAATTTCCGTGAATCTCGCGACCAAAGGTCGTTATGTCCGGCTCGTTTTTTTACCGGATGCGAGTTTTATCTTTACCGATGAGATTGAAGTTTACCGTGGCGACGCGGCGTGGCTTGCGGAACCGGTGACCACTCCGATCGCTTTGCCAGTCGAAGATCAGATCGCCGAAGTGCGGTTTACCCACGCGATTCGACAACGCTACCAGCGGGATGTCGCCGGAATCCGGGAACTCATCGCCACACAGATCGAAGACGCGACGGAACGTGAAGCTCTGCAAATGAGAGTGGCAAAAATCGAAGCCCAACTGCTCACGGAACCGACGCCTAATCCGAAAACGTTTAGGGCGATTCTGCCATTCAGCGAAAATCATGCCTCGCTTTTTGCGATCCAGGCGGCGGTGTGGCGAAAATCGTTGACCCACGCGTCCTCACAAACGACGCTCTCCGAAACAGCGTCTTCCGAAACCGATTCCACGCAAATGGTGAACCCGTTAGCGACCGACGCATCGCCTGATTGCCGTATAATGTGGATGGACGATCCGTGGCAACCGATGGAACATATCGGCATGCCGGAAATTTCGCGGCGATACGAAAACTCCGGACCGTCGATAGATCTGATGCGCGGCGAGTACCGTGGAACGGGATTGGTGTTGTACAACACGACATCCGAACCGATGCGGGTGGCTTTCACCATCTCTCCTCCCCAATCCGATTCGACCTTATCAGCCCGCACTATTAGCTGCATCCAGGTGGTACTGGCCGATCTGCCGTGGACCGACACGCGAACGGGTGTACCGGTCGCGGCGGCACTTCCGGAAGCTGCGAGGCTCGAATCTTCCGATACCGTGAGCCGGTGGCGAGTCACGGTATTACCCGGTCTGCCGAAACAGGTCTGGTTGACACTCTATGGGGTGGAAGCGTACAGCGGTCCGCTGAATCTCCATTATGAGGTGAGACGCGATGCGAGTCCGGGGGAAAATCAGGAAACGAAGCCGTTGAATGAAAGCCAAAACGAGATTCTGGTCATGGATGGCGAGATGTCGTGTCAGCTTCATCTTTGGAATTTAGAACAACCGACCACCAAAACGCTCAAAACGGGTGGATGGGATTATACGAATGGTTTGGGTTCCTACAACGTCAATGAGAAGAACCGCGATGCGTTCTTAAAACATCTCAAATCGCACTTCGTCAATGCGCCGTGGTGTCGGCCTGACGCGCTAATGCGGTTTTCTTTCGCCGATCCCAACGATCCGAAAAGTGTGCAAATCGAAACGGATCAAATCGAGGCGTGGCTGCGAATGTGGTCCGATGCCGCGACTCAGTATTGCCTGTTTTTCTCCATTGGCGAAAAATTTGGACCGTACGCAAGTGGAACGCCCGAATTCGAGGTGGCGGTGAGTGAATGGACACGACAGTGGGCGGCGTGGTTCCGAACGAAAGGAATCGAGCCTGAAAAAATCTCGATCCTACTTCAAGATGAACCGGGACTCAACGGAAAGGATGAATCGCTGACGAATTTTGTGCATTGGGCCAAAGTGATTCATACGGCGGAACCGGGATTCCGTATCTGGGAAGACCCCGTCTATGTGCCCGCGGAAAACACGCCGTCCACGCTGTTGGAACACAGCCGGGTGCTCTGTCCGAATCGTGTCCACCGGATCACAAATCGTGAAAGTTTCGACACATTTTACGCGAATGCGCAGCAGCGGGGGATCGAAGTCAATCTGTATTCCTGCTCCGGACCGGTCAAACATCTCGATCCGTATGCCTATTTCCGGTTGCAAGCGTGGGACTGCTGGCGAACGGGGGCCACGGCGTCGTTTTTCTGGGCGATGGGCGACGATGGCGGTGTTTCCTCGTGGAACGAATACGCCAATGGCAAACCGGGTTACTGCCCGAGTTTTATCGATCCCGATTCCGACGTCATCGTGACGGCGAAGCATTTTGAGGCGATGCGTGAAGGTACGCAAGATTATGAGCTGTTCTGTCTATTGCGAGCGGCGGCGGATGCGGCAAAATCGGCGGCACAGACTGAAAATCGCCCCATCCCCGCGGCGGTGACCGTGGCGGAACAGCTGCTTAGTGACGGAGTGCGTTCGGTGGTGTTCGCCGAGGGATGCGATCAGATTGAGTGGGACGCACTGGTCGATCGGAGCAGAGCGGACGAGGTTCGACACCAAATGCTCGAAACGCTTGATATATTGCAAAACAACCCGACGAAATAAGGGGGCGAAATAGGAAGGAGACGATGATGGAGAAGAAAAATCGGCGCGAGTGGTTATCGGAAACGGCGGCGACCGTGGTTTCCGCGGTGACTGTAGGGGCGGCGGTATCGGCCATTTCACGGTCGAACACCGCTCGTGCGGAAGACGTCCCTACGCCGGAAGCTGCCAACGAGGGAGATAATTTCGAGTTTGGCGATGGGCCAACGCTTCCGACTGTCCGTGGAATGCCTCAGGGGAATCTATGCGGCATTCCGATGAGTCGCGTCTTTTTAGGTGGTAATTTGATCACTGGATATATGCACGCGAGGGATCTTCGATATGTCGAACCGCTATTTCGAGCCTATGCCACGGAAGAGAAAATGATCGAAACACTGAAAACGGCGGAGGAGAACGGGATCAACGTCGTTTTCGAGACGGGTGGCGATTTTGTGAAAAAATATAACACACAGCATCAAGGTTCGATGCAGTTTATTCCACATATCGAGGTCGATCAATCGAAATCCGACCAAGATCTCGCTGATCATGTCCAGCAGCAGATAGATACAGGGGCCTGTGCGCTCTATGTTTGGGGCGTCTCGTCTGACCAAATGTGCATGTCCGGCGCGATGCACCGTGTAGCGAAAATCGTCGAGATTGCAAAAAAACATGACCTTCCGGTCGGAGTCGGTTCTCATTCGCTTCAGATACCCATTTACTGCGAAAAAGAGGGCGTACCGTGCGATTTTTATGTGAAAACGCTGCATCGAGACGATTATCCCTCCGCTGTACCGAAGGAGAAACAAGAAGATTTTATGTGGTATAAGAACACGCCCGGCTGGTACGATAACCAATGGTGCATTCAACCGGAAGAGGTGATCGCGTTTATGCAAACGGTTCGGAAACCGTGGGTTGCGTTCAAAGTCCTCGCCGCCGGAGCCATCGCGCCGGAAACCGGCCTGTCATATGCGTTTGCTGGCGGAGCCGATTTCGTCGCATTGGGCATGCTCGATTTCCAAATTCGCGGTAACGTTCAAATTGCCAATCGTGTCATCCGTAAATCATGGCAGCGCGAACGTCCATGGTTCGGTTAGATGGTATCGCGCGGCATTTCGAGGCTCGGACAGCCGAGGCCGACAAAAGCCTTCCGGATGCCTTGTGATCAAACCGTGTTTGACAGATAAAAAGCTGGGGTTGATCCATGGAAAAATCCGATGCCAGCAATCTCATGAGGGCAAGGCAAAATGCCGAGCGAGCATTTGAGCGGCGGCCCATTCCGCTTCGCTAAGCGGAGTGCGGTCGAGCTGCCAATGCGCAAAAAACGCCGTAAGAATGGCTGCCTGCCACGCTTCCAAAAATTGCATTTCCCACGCGTCTCGATCAGCGGCGGACACACGCCTGGGAATGAGGTCCGCGACCCCCAACAACTGCGGCGTCCATGGCGAATGTCGCAATAAAAAACTGCCGTGGAGCAATCTCGCTCCTCGCCGTAGTCGCATGGCACTGCCCAGAATTTTGTAACATCGCCCGAACTGTCCAGGTTCGCTGGTTTTGCGTTCCGCGATTTCGTTCCGCAGCGGCTGTTGCGGGGAGGAATCACGCCATTTTTCGGTCGTACCCTCTACAGTCGCGGAGTCGGTCGGCATTGGCACGACAACATCCTCTGGCGCACGTCGTTCAAAACAGAGAAATGGTGAGCCGGGCGTGGTGGATATTTTTTCAGCCGCTGGTTGCTCATTTGTTTGCGACGTTTCTCCATTTCGCAGAGGCATTTCCTCATACAGCAGTGCATCGAGATGATATCGCCAGCGTAGCATCGCGGCGGTTACCCGGTGCAGTCTGCGAATCGGTTCCACTGGCGATCGCTTCGCTGCGGAGTAGAGTTCGGAGCGATTGGCGTGTCGATTTTCGCTCGATTTTGTCGTTTGTACATCAGAAAACGCGGCCCAGTCTGTATTGTCCGAAAAAGTCAGATCATATCCAGATGGCAAAATCAACGCATAGGTCCACTCGTATTGGTGGAGGATCGCCCCACCGCCGGATGGACGTTTGACCAGTTCAAGCGTTTCATCGGTTTTCGAATTTCCCGATAACAAGTCCTTCGCACTCAACGTGTTCGCATGAAAAAACGCTTCTGGAATTGCGTCTGCCGATTGAAAATGCCCTAACGAGAGCGTGGGTATCCAACGATAAAAACGCAGTATCGGCGTGGCATCACTCGTGGCAGTGCCATGTGCATTGTCCAGGCTTGCCGCCATCCGATTCGCTGCTTCCAACAAACTCATGTCAATCGCCAAATTGACCGCGCCGTCACGTGGTATTGGATCTATTAGCAGGCGTAATTTGGGAAAAGTTGCACTCGTTACCATAATCGTGTCACTCCGGCGGGCAGTACCACCTCCGGCTTGGCTGGGGTGGACGTGGCTGTCGGTCCTGTGGTACTCGGCGGTGTCACGCGATTCGGAACAAGCGTCCGTCGCTTCGAAACAAGCGGATCCACGTCGGACGATTCCCACACTGTGTCGCTACTATTCCAAACCACAGCCTTCGTTCCAACCGCTCCTGTCGCCGTCGTGCCCGCTGCGGCAGTACCCGACGAATTTGCCAAATTACCTGTATTACTCACGTTAACCGTACTTGCCGTAGACGCTCCACTGACCCCGTTATTCGTTCCATTGGGTGGAATCAATCCGAAGTTCGTTCCCGCAGAGGGATTTACCGGTATGGTTCCGGTCATTCGATTGACCGTCAACGATTCAGGCGGTGGGGGTGGCAGCGAGTTGAGCGGCGAGACCGTCTGACTTGCACCAGAATTAGCCGCATTAGCGATAGGCGTTCCGCTTGGGCCGGTTCCCGCAGTGGCTGGTGGCGTCGCGGTCAAAAACGGATCTGCCGGATGGTTGGACGGCGCGGAACTTGGTGCTGAATTCGCAGCCGCTCCGGCCACCTCTTCAGGTAAAATATTGAAGTCAGGCGTTCCCGTCAGATCGAAATCAGGCAGCCGTCCGGTCGTCCCTTGTGTCGCGGCGTTGGCCGGGGGATTCGGCGAATTCGCACCCGTTGCCGTCGGCGAAGTGGCATCCGCAGAACGTGCGGCGGCATATTTCGGAGCGTCATAACTGTTGGGCGCAACGCTCATGCTCGGCCACCCCGTGACCGAACCAGTCGCCACCACGGGCGTTTGACTCGCGGGGCCATTGGGACTCATCGCGGACGCAGCATATGCGTTTCCCGACATCGCACCACCCATACCACCGCTGCCACTCGTGTTAACGCTATTGCTAGCATTAACGCTATTGCCGGCATTAGCGATATTTCCAGTACTGCCCGTTCCCGAATTCATTCCCGTACCCGTGCCGGATGGATTCGTACTGCCCGGCATTTGCAGCGACATGGGGGCAACCGCCGAGTAATTTCCTGACGTCGGTTGAATACCCACGGCCAAATCAATCGGGTTCGCCGTATTGGAGTAGCTTGGCATTTCCCACGCGGTTGCTCCGACGCCGGACTGATTCACCGCGACATCCTGCATATTGAGTTCCAGAACGTAGTGTCCACCTTCTGGCAGCGAAATGGCAATTTCGAGACGTCTCGGCACGAGAGCGCCGCTTGCCATGTCTTGCGTAAAATCTTTCGAGATCACCGACGCGATGGTTTGTCCCAACGCGTTTTGAACCACGTGATAAACCGGGACGCCCTGTCGCGGATCAATGTAGGTCCATTTGGTGAAAACGCCGCTCGTTTCCGGACGCTGCGTTTGAATCGCCAAAAGTCCAGAGGTCGTGATCGGTCCGGCTACAATCTGTTCGTCATCGCCCAACTGTTCGACACCCAACCCCTCGAAAATCAGCTTCGGATCGACAAGCAATCGCCCGGAAGCCGCCACCCTCGCGTAATCGTCGTAACGGCAATACTGTACATTGGGGTCGCCCTGGACCCAAAACCAGAAACGGTCCTCGTTACTGCCTAAATCGAACGCCGTTCCCGCCGCCGATAACACGCTACCTGTAATCCGCATCCGCCGTGGCGTTTGATACGCGAATTGCGTTTTCATCGACGGCAATCCCATTTGGGCGATACTGAGCGTCGCATTTCCCGAACGCAACGAACCGATGCGGGATGCGTTCTCGTTGACCGCTTGGCAAATTTGCGTCGTATTGGGATTTTCGGGCAATCTTGCCGGAAGTGCCGCGAAAAGCGTGTTGGTCGTATTTTCAGCTTTGTCATGATTCCATGGCAGCGAGGTCTTACAACCACAAAGCAACCAGGTTGTGATACAAAGTACCACGACACTCGTAACTCGGCAGGGGAAAAACGCGGACGAACGCATGAACGGATTCTCGCTGATGGGGACCAAAATTTTGGCGTATGTCCACGACACCACCATATACTTCTATCGGCATAAAGGGACGTTTCGTTCGGCGAAACTCCCGCGGATACCTCCTATTATTCCGTAGGAACGAAATGATTTCAAATCACGGGGCGATTTCTTTACATCCGCCATTTTCCATCCGACGTTCCTAATTCTACGCCAAGCGGGGGTATACCAAAAAAAATATCTTACGTCAACGGCGGTATCCGTGGCGATTTTCTGCTCGACGAATCCCATCAAATGTCCATTGCTCACCGCGCGGAAGGTCAAACGTGAGACGATGGGGGTACAATTCTTGCCGTATCGTGGTAGAATGGACGCGAGAGGATTCCCGTTGAAAATGAAGGCGAAATACGAAAGGGACAAAATGGATTATCGACCTTTTTTGGAGAATTGCGAGTGGATTGCCAAACGCGCTGGTGGATTGATCCGTGAAAAAGTGGGACATGTTGCCATTCGTGAAAAGGGACCCGCCGATCTGGTAACGGAAGCTGATCTCGCCTCGCAGGAACTGGTGCGTTCGATGCTCGCGGAGATTTATCCGACCCACCTGCTTGTGGGAGAAGAAGATTCCCCCGAACGTCGAGCGGATCCCGCACGAGATCCGAGTCGAGCGGAATTCGCCTGGATTGTCGACCCGATTGACGGAACAACAAATTACGCACATGGGGTTCCGTTTTATTGTATTTCGCTGGCACTCGCGCATCGTGGGCGATTGGTCGTGGGCGTAGTGTACGATCCGAATCAGGACGAATGTTTCACGGCGGCGGAAGGCGTAGGAGCGTTCTTGAATGGAAAACCAATCCACCCCAGTTCGGTCACCGATCTGGAACACGCGCTGTACGCGACGAGTTTTCCAGCCCACGTGCAGAAAAATGATCCTGATGTTCAATGTTTTATGGAACTGGTCGGCAAAACACAATCCATCCGCCGAACGGGATCTGCCGCGCTCAATTTAGCCTATGTCGCCGCGGGAAGATTTGACGTGGCAAGTGCATACAAGACGAAAATCTGGGATTACGCCGCTGGAACCGTACTCGTGCAGGTAGCTGGTGGAATGATTTTGACTTGGAAGGGCGAACCGATCCCATTGGCCGATGCCCCCCATTTGGCCACCGCGACACCCCAGCTTGCTGAAACGCTCTTGCGATGCACGTCTAAAATCGACTAAATCGCTCCAATACTTTTTACCTGACGGTGGTACTTTTTACCTCCCTCCCGGCCCTACAGACGGTCTGGTAGCGGTACATACAGGAAATAAAGTAAGTGCATATGGGAAATATTGGTGAGTCGAGGCCAAACCACACAAGAAACATCGACACTAGGTACTAGTTTTGACACGGACTGTGGACGAAACGGGCGACCACACCGACGGTTGTGACAGTTCTGACGACACCATCGCAACTCGCACCTGATAACGATACGTCTCGCCGTCGCCCACCGTCGTATCACACCCTGTGGCCACCCAACTACGTCCACTCGTGTCGAGACTCCACGTGACTCCCGGCACCTCGCGATAAACACCATCTCCTGAATCTCGCAATAGTTGAAATTGGTAAGTCGCTCCACTCACCGCCGCGGAAATCGTACAGCTGAGCGTCACCGAATCGGACGTTACCCCATCCTTTACCGTTTTGAATGAACCGGCCTTCGCCGCTGTGGTCAGCAGCCGCACCGAATCGGTCGGGGCCGACGCCAATCTTGCCTTCGAATTATACGAAACTACTCGGTAAGCGTAATAAACGCCCGTTTTAACCGATTTATCCGTATATTCCGTCCCCGAAACTGTACGAAGTGTTGTCCACGCCGGTACTCCATTCTTCAAAGCGGGCGTGCCATCCGCATTGTATGCCAATCGTTGCACTTGGTACGCCGCCGCTCCGCTGGGCGGGGCTGTCCAGCTGAGCGTCACCGATTTTTCGCCGATCGTCACCACTTGCAGTTCCTTGGCTGCTTCCGGAGCGGTCGTTACCGTTAAAGCTCGACCCAACGAGGCCGTCGAAACGAATAGCGTTTCAGCACGAAGGTTGTATGAGATGACCGCATTGGCCGGAAAGCCGGTCGCCGCGAAATCTAATCCCGTATCGGTGTACGACCAACCGGTCTGGCTTCCACGATTGTTATAAACGGGCGTTAAACGTTCGACAGGAAGAGCAATTTCTTGCGATACACCACCGATCGTTCGCGTCAACACGTATTGGAAACCACTTCCATTCGAAACGCTTTCTGTCGCCGCTTGGAGCGATGTTGTGTCTGCCGACCAAGAAATGGTCGAGGAACCGTCGCTGTTCGCCAAAATTTTGACTCCGCTAGGAGATTTGAGCGAAACCACGACCGTTGCACTTTCTGACGCTGTGGAAAACGCCGAGCGAATCCACTGGCCATCGACTTGATTCGCCGCGCAAATTTGATAACGATACTCATTTCCAGCCGATAATGCGGTATCCGTGTACGACGTCCGTGTGTTCGAAAGCGTCTCCACCAACTGATATGCTCCACCGTTGACCGAGCGGAAAAGCTGGCAGCTATCCGCCGACACCTTACTCCAACTCAGCTGGATGCGTGTCGCCGAACTTGATGTCCGAATCATCTGTGGAGCTTCCGGTGCCTTTGGCGCAAGCATCGCTATCTCACTCCAAGCGGTGGCGACCGTCGCGGATGACGCGTCCAAATACAGCGAGGCAATCCGGTAACGCGTCGAGGACGATTCATACGCCGCTAGGTACGAACCAATGGCCCCACCGGAAATATCCACCAATCGCGACCAATGTACTCCATCTTGCGACGATTCCACTCGATATCCCGTCGCGTTCGCTGCCGACGTCCAACGGAACTGAACCGTTTCCGTACTCCACCATGCCGACGTAAAATCACACGGAACCTCTGGGATGAGAATTTGGACAAGCTTCGGCGTTTGGATGGTCAGCGATGCAGGCACCGACGTACCATTCGCATTGATCGCGAATAATTGGTAATCGTATTTTGTGTCCGCCGCAAGTCCCGTTCGAACGAACGTGGTGAGCGATGCTTCAGTCGCGAAAACCAAACTCCACGCACCACCTGCGGTCGACTCGTACAGATGGTAACCCGTTGCGTCTGGTACCGCCGACCACGAAAATGTCGCCGATATCTCATCATTCGCGTCAAACGACGATAAACTCGCCGCCAACCCCGTCGGAGAGGCCGGTGGAACGGGGGCTTCTGCATCCGTTGTCCCGCTGCAACTGACCGACCGCGACGCATAAAGATTGTTTTGCGCTGTCACGCGATACTGATACGTCGTTTCCGGCGATAAATTCTGGTGAATGACCGTATTCGTCGCATATTTGCCGAGCGTCTGCCATGTGGAACCCCCATTCGACGACCATTCGACCAGATAATGCGTCGCCTTCGTGACTGCAGTCCATTGAAGCTCGAGAGAAGTCGAGCTGAGAGTAGTCGTCTCGACATAGGCCGGAGCCTCCAACGCCACCAATATACGAATCGACGCCGTAGACCACGCGGAAACCTCGTCATTGCGGACCGAACGAACGCGATAGCAATATAACGTATTGGCCGTGATATTGAGATGGAGATAGCCAGTTGAGGTGAGCGCTGAACCACTTAACGCCGTCCATTCGGTGCCCGAAAGTGAGTATTCCACCTGGTATCCCGTCGCGTTATCCACCGCGGCCCACGACAATCGCGAGTTGAGGCCTTCGAGTGGAACCACGCTAAACGCCGTCGGCGACGCTAGAAGATCATTCGTGGTTTGAGCGGTGAGCGTCGCATTATTGGACCGCTGTGTCACGTTTTGCGCCGCCACACGGTAGTAGTATTGCGTTTGTGCGGATAGACCGGAATGGATATATCCTGTCGTCGTTAGATGGGCGTCGCCGACTGTCCACGTCTGACCATCGGTCGAATACTCGAGGCGATAGCTCGTGGCACCATCAACCGCGTTCCACGCCAATCGAATTTCCGATGACTTGACTACCGTTGCGCGAAGTTGCGTCGGAGCTAACAGTAACGCCGAGCTTGTCGTGCCTTGCGTGTAGTCGTATCCGGAAGCCCCAAGCGAATTAATCGCCGAAACTCGATAATAATAGGTGGTTTCTTCCGACAACCCCGTATGGGTGTATTCGGTTGTGTTCAAAGTTCCAACCTCAAACCAGAGCGATCCGGTGACCGACCATTCTAATCGGTAAACATTTGCTCCAAAGGTGGAATCCCATGATAGATGGATCGAATCTTTTCCCTGGGTGACCGCCACAAAGCCTATCGGGGCCTTCGGAAGTGTCTGCGGCATCGTTCGCGACACGACGACCGCGCCCGACGAACCACCTGCGTTCCAAGCTGTCAATCGCCAATAGTAGGTTGTATTCGACAAAAGATTCGTATGGAGATACTCCGGTGTCGTGAGCGAGTCGGACAGTAAAATCCACTCGTCACTCTGCGCCGACAAAGCGTATTCTAAACGCCAACGCGTTGCGTCTGTCGCCGTGTTCCAACTTAATCGAACCTCGCCTTCGTCCGCAAGTTCGGATGTCAATTCCCGCGGCGTCGTGGGCGGGTACATTTGAGTCCGCGCGTCCAATAAGACAGATGGGGAATTGCCCATCTTATTGACCGCCGTTAGGCGGTATGTGTACCCTGTATCAACCGACAAACCGGTATGCGTAAAAGTCGTGGTCGTCAGATGTGCGTCGAGTACCGTCCATGGCTCGTCCGCCTCGCCGACTCTCGGTGTCGCTCGATACTCCAATCGATAATAATCCGTATTGCCAACCGCATTCCAAACGAGTTGGAGGGAATCGGTCGTCGCCTGATCGACGGCAAACCCGATAGGCGCGGCGGGAACGGTGTCCAACGTTTTGGCCGACGCCGCCACCGGATTGGAACTGTCCATACCGAGGTACGCCACCAATCGATAATCGTAAACCGTGTTGGGCGCTAGACGAATATGCAGAAAAATCGTGCTTGACGAAAATGTTCCGCCCAACGATTGCCACTGATTCTGACCGCCCAGCGAGTATTCGAGCCGATAACCATCCACTGGTTCTGCTGATAACCACGTGAGCAGAATAGTCGTGGCGTTTTGTGCCGTCGCGGTAAAATATTGGGGGGTGGCGAGCGTTCCGACCAGTGTCGTCGCTGAGGTGGTCGCCGATTCTGATTCTTCCAAAAGATTGCACGCCGTCGCACGGTATACATAACACGTATTCGACGAAAGCCCACTCTGAACGTAAGTTGTTCTCGTCAACATACTGCTTAGCGTCGTCCAACGGTCGGTACCCGTGACCGCGTATTCCAATCGATAATGATCGGCGTTGGGGGTGGTACTCCATGTCAATTGGACCGAGGAACTGCTCAGTGCATCCGCGCGAAAATCTTCCGGCGTGGCCAACACACGCGGCGTCGTCGCCGCCGATTCGATCACGCTGCTCGACTCGCCCAGCTCGTTGACCGCCGTCAACCGATACGTGTATCGTGTCGATGGCAAAAGCGATTGGTGTACATAAAGCGTCTTCGACACCAATTTCCCGGCGTAACCTTCGACCGTGTTACCCAGCGAGATCCAATCCAAATCGCCGCCCTCACCGGTTTCGCCCGTTCCCGCGTCTCCCGTTCCAGAACCGGATCCATCACTTAGGGCGTCTACCCGATATTCGAGCCGATAATACGAAGCGTCTTGTGCGGCATCCCACGAAACGACGATCATCGTACTGCTTTGGGGCGATACCAGTAATTGGGTTGGTGTTTGCGGCACCGCCTCGTGAGTCGCGGTCGAAATGACTAAATCCGCAGACGGGGTGAGCGTGTAAGACACCCCATCGTTCAAACCCGTCGCGGCGGCGGTTACTGCTGATTCGGTTGATGCGATCATGGCTGGTTCGATGATGGGTGATTCGACCGCAGATACCGCGGCAAGCGGGTTTGTCGAAACAAATGCAGTGGGAGCGATGGAGAGCATTTGACGATTTTCGAGCGATTCCAGACGCAGAGAACGGCGAGGCGTACGAGACGCGTGTTTTGCGTTCGGGGACGCCTTACGAAAAATAAGTTTGAAAAACATCGGCAACCATCCCATAAATCAATCTATCCTAAGTTCATTTCGGTATAGCCTCTTTGGCTATTTCCCGTGTAGTTATACCGACCGACTTCGTTTGAATTTCTGTGTAATTGCGATCCGATTCGAGACTTTCCATTCACGGACCAAGCGACCTTGCGACTCCATCAGCGAGGAACCGCGTTCTGCCCGTTTCAATGATACCCGTCACCCGACATCACGCGGTTTTTCGGCGCACCGCATGCTTTTTTGACGCAACCTGTGACCTTGAACGTCTCGTCACCCGAACACCATCAATAGAGCCGATATAACCATTAAAATCAACAAGCTAATTGTACGGGTATGTCGACTATACGGGTATCTCACGTCCGAGTGTCACATCACTTCATCGCACACCACCACACATAGCATGATACGCCACCTACTCCTACAGGTTCGGTTTTTTTGAGGTCTTCCCATCAGTTTGGATAGAAGATTCCATCCAATCCAAATAATCGACACTACCGGCGCAGATCGGGAAGGCGACCAGTTGGGGTACTTGGTACGGATGGAGTGAGCGGATCGCCGTAAAAACCTCACCAATCCGCGAGGAGGACGTTTTAACGGAAAGTCGAAATTCGGAATCGTGCTGGATTTGTTCATCCCAATGGTAAATACTTTGAATAGGGCCATCCATTTGTGCGCAGGCCGCCAATCGCTCTGTGACGAGCTGTTCGGCAATACGTCGTGCATCGTTCTCCGTGGGTACCGTCGTGACGATCATCACGTAATTTGTATTCATACTGTCCCTTTGGTATGGCTTTGGCGGAAAATTGGGACAACGCAAAACCAAGCGGACCGGTCAACTTCTTGTCGGCCGAATCTGTCCGAGTGGTTTTCACCTTTCCTATTTTCTATTCAAAAAACTTCTTACGGTCGGCGGTCGCGAATCCATCCACATACCCCATCCCTCTCGGCATTCTACTACTTTGGAATCCGATATACTATATCTGGCACCATGTATATGGGCATGGATATTTGTGGCGGACCATCTGGAAATTCGCATTGAAAACGCTAAATTGTCAAAATTAAAGAATATATAAATGAACTTTTTTACCGATTAAGTCGCATCTTTGGGAAAAATCGGGTAAAATACGGAATGTCGTGAGGGTGAGACGCTTGACTTTTGTGAGCGTGGAGGTTCTCATAGATATGATGGGTACGCAGAAAAGTTTTTGCGAGAACCTGCGGTCCGTCTTCCCAAACCGTATAGCCTACAACACCTCGTACGGAGGTTCGATGACCATGAATTCATTTCCAAAAAATAACCCAATATCAATATTCGATTCGTTTTTGGTGCGGAAGTTACGAGAAAATGCCAATCATTGTTCCATCAGTTTGGTTCAATCCGGCCTAATTTTCGGCCTGCTAAGTGTGGGTATGTTCGTGACGGAGCTTCAAGCGCAACAGACTCTTTCACCGCTTCTTCCGTCCAGTTTTATCAAAACCTCGGCGTCTGCGGACAAAACGGCGAGCAGCACGACGCCCGAAGGAACCACCACGAGTGGTGTGGAAGCCACTGATCCTGATGCAGAAGAACTAAGTCTCGTGCCGCGTGGTGTGGAATTGAAACGATTTAGCTTCGCGGATGTGGGGCCTGTGGTCGCGGCGGTCATCTCGCCGGATGGTAAATACCTGCTGACCGGAAGTGACAAAATCGCGTGGTTGTGGGATACGGCGCGAGCGGAAGATATTGGAACATTTGAGGGGCACGAAGGTTTGGTGCTTTGCGTCGCATTTTCACCCGATGGAACACATGTGCTCACGGGAAGTGCCGATGGAACGGCCTGTTTGTGGGAAACCGAAACGAGTAAGCTGGTCCAGACGTTTGGTGAACGGGGTAGTAATTTTTCGGTGACTTCGGTCGATTTTTCGCCCGATGGCAAGAAAATCGTCACCGCGAGCGATGATAAAACGGCTTGCGTTTGGGATGTCGCGACTGGTAAAGTGCTTCTGAAATTGGAAGGACATACCGATTGGGTTTTTACGGCCCGATTTTCTCCGGATGGCAAAACAGTCGCTACGGGCAGCCAAGACGCGACGATTCGACTGTGGGACGCCGAAACTGGTAAGGAACTCAAAGTTTTCAAGCGATATATCCACCCCGTATATGCCATCGCGTTCTCGCCAGATGGCAAGTTTTTGGTCAGTGGCGGCGAAAACGGCATCATCCGCCTGTGGAATCTCGAAACCGGCCGTGGCGTAAGTCGCTTCCGTGGTTGTCGCATGGCCGTGCGTTCAGTCGCCTTTTCGCCCGATGGCAAACAGATTTTATCCGGCTGTGAAGATGGTACCGCTCGCTTGTGGGATGTGGAAACGGGCGGAGAGGTGCGTCGATTCCGTGGTTATCCGTTCGATATGGACTCGGTCAACGCGGTCGGATTTTTATCGGCTGGCACTACCTTTTTCACCGGAAGTGGCGATGGCGTTGCGCGTTTCTGGCAGTAAAAAATCGATGAAACCATAAAATCACTGCTATAATGCAAGTTTCGATGGCAGAGTAAAGTGTTCGATAGGGCCATCAAGTGCCGATGAGGCCATTTGATAGGCATCATGGGTTTTGTGTTGCCGTAAGCCGATGTGAAGTTTATATATTTACATCCGTTATCCAATAATCCGCCGAGGAGAAGTGTTATGTATGGTCATCGTGGGGCCGTTGCGTGCTTTGTGGGAATGATTTTCGGTCTGCTGGCGTTTCGGTGTGGGGGGCTCTCGGCTCAAGACGCGGCTCCAGTCTCGCAGGAATATGCGGCTCCCGCGTTGGGTGAAGAGGGGGCATGGTCGGTGATCGTCGTTCCGGATCCGCAAACGTACAACAAATTTAGCCGAAATCAGGGAATTTTTGAGTTGATGACAGCGTGGATCGCGGATAATCGGGAAAAATTGAATATCCAACTCGTACTGGTCACGGGCGACCTCGTGGAACGAAACGGTGTGCATGAGGCTGGCAAACGTAAAGATTTGGACCAGACGAGCGAACAACAGTGGGCGGCTGCGCGACGTGCTCTAGGACGATTGACCGATGTGGTACCTTGTGTCGTCTGCCCGGGTAACCATGATTTCGGCGTCGAGACGGCGGAAAATCGAGAATCGCAGCTCGATACCTATTTTCCGAAAGATTGGAGTTCGGTACTCACGCCGCATTTGGTGGAATGCGGCGACAATTCCTTTGGCAAGAAGACGCTGGAAAATGCGGCGTACCAATTCGTGATGCCGGGTGATCGGAAGGTGTTGGTCGTTTCGCTGGAATTCGCGCCCTCTGATCGAGCAATCGAATGGGCCAAGTCGGTCATTTCACGGGCTGAATTTGCGGACCATGAGGTTTGGGTCTTGACACATTCGTACATTGCCTCCAACGGGAAACATATAGACAAAGAGAGCTATCAGGTTGCCGATGCGAATTATGGTAAAGCGTTGTGGGAAAAATTGGTCAAAATTTCGCCCAATATCCGCTTTGTCGTTTGTGGTCACATCGCGCATCCCGATTCTTGGGAAGGGTCCGTGGCATTTTCAACCGAAACGAACGACGCGGGCCGACCCGTGCAGCAGATGCTTTTCGACACGCAAGCGTTAGGGGGTGGTTGGCACGGCAACGGCGGCGATGGTTGGCTTCGGATTTTGGAATTTTCGCCGGATGGTAAAACGGTGCGTGCGAAAACTTTTTCGCCGCTTTTCGGTATTTCGCCGACCACCCGGCAACATGCATGGCAACGTACCGAGTTCAACGAATTTTCGTTCGAACTCCAACCATAGTGTGGTTCTCCACTAGGATGTGTTCACATAATGGTTATATCGTAAAAAGTCGATTGTACGGCACTGTAGGCGACTGCGATTGACGGCCTGTGTTCACCGAGTTTGAGTTATCACCGACAAGTAAAAAGTTTTATTAAAAAATTTTGCGGGACACATCCCAACTTTTTAATAGACGGTGAAGCGGCCGCCGTATTGGACTTGCGGAAAAGGCTAAAACTTTTTTCCCCCTCCCGGCTTGTGTTGCAAGCGGTCTGGTTGGAGTGGAAAATCTGCCGCCATGATGGAGAAGCATCATTGATGGACTCTTCGCAAACCTCTCGTGTAGTGGTCATTGTCGGTGCGAGTTCGGGTATCGGTCACGCGTTGGCGACCGTTTACGCAACGTTGGGAAACCGCGTCGCCGTTTTAGCTCGACGTCATGAACCGCTTCATGAGTTGGAGCGGCAATATCCAACGACTCGAGCCTTTCCATGCGATGTCACAGAGGTCAACGCGGAACGTGTGCTTTCTGAAATCACGGAAACATTGGGCGAGATGGACCTTTTTATTTTTGCGTCGGGTGTGGGCGAAGCCAATTTAGCGTATGACTCATCTTTGGATCTTCCAACCATTGCGGTGAATGTGGAGGGATTTACGCGATTTGTGAATCGTGCATTCCAACTCATGCGAGGGCGGCGTGGTGGACAGATTGCGGCGATCAGTTCGATTGCGGGACTTCGTGGGCAACGTGGCGGTTCGGTTTATGCCGCCTCCAAAGCGTATCAAATTCATTTTTTAGAAGGATTACGCCAACATTGTGTTCACGAAAAATTACCCATCGACATTACCATTTTAATTCCTGGATTTGTTGATACCGTCATGGCCAAAGGCGACGGTTTATTCTGGGTGGCCCCGGTTCCCATCGCGGCACAGCAGATCGTTCACGCGATTGCCAAACGCAAAACAGTCGCTTACATCACACGACGATGGAGCGTTATCGCTTGGTTGTTACGGCATCTTCCCGAATTCATTTACAAACGATTATGATGGTTAGCCCTCAAAAAGGGACTGACTCTTTACCTATATTCCCGCCGAAGGAGCGTTTTTCATGACCTTATTTGAAAGCCGTGATCCGTTTTTATCCACCAGCCGCACCACACGACGTTCGTTTGTTCGGACAACTTGGATGGGTGGCGTTGTGTGGTCGTTGACATCGATAGGAGGGCTACCGATGGGAACGTTGACCGCGAAAGCGGCGGAGTCGACTCCGTCGCGTGGTACCGAAACGACGAGCACCCCCTCGTCGGAACTTCTCCCAGAGTGGCAGGCGGAGTGGAACGCGCCGGCAGCGGTGGATCGTCCACTTCAGATTGTCCATGGAGGTAATTTTTCGGAAGCGGTGGGCAAAAACGCGGCGAATGACGCGCAAAAAGCGGCTGGACTTCCGGAACAACCGGTCGATGGCATTCGGCCTTCAATCCTCGAATTTGTGGAGAATTACCAATCACTCGGACTGGGCGGTTTGGTGTTGAACACGCCATTTGGGGCGGAATATCTGCGCAATGCGGAGGCGTGGAACCGTGTTCGTGACGCGGTGGAGGCGTGTCGGCGACTTGGCATGATTGTCTGGATCTATGACGAGGATGGATATCCCAGCGGTACGGCTGGGACGCTCGTCTACGATACGAATCCTGATTTTCAATCGCAGGAAATGGTTTACGACCGCAATGCGACGGAATCCCCATTTACCGTCCGCGATTCGTATGAATTTACTCATGCGACGAATAATTATGCGTCAAATCGTCGGTACGTAAATCTGCTGGACGACCGTGCGTGCCAGACGTTTGTCGAGCTGACCCACCAGGCGTATGCGCAGCATTTGGCGGAATACTTTGCCGATGGTACGATTGCCGCGTTTTTTACCGACGAACCGTCACTGCTCGCGGTTGATCTGGGTCAATTACCGGAGTCGATTCGCAACAACGTGCGAAAAATCCATCCGATTGATCCGAATAAAAAGCAGTACCCCGCCGTTCCATGGGTTGCCGACATGCCGGAGCAATACGCGGCCCATTATGGTGAACCGCTCGATCAGGCGGCCATGCGGTCACTTTTTGAGGGTGATTCGGAACGTGATCGTGAGGTTCGCAGACGCTATTGGGCATTGTGTGCCGAGCTATTGTCGAATCGATATTTTGGCTGCATTCAAACGTTTTGCCAAACGCATGGGGTGGAATCGAGTGGACATTGCCTTTGGGAAGAACTGCCCTTATTTCATCCGGCACTCTGCGGCAATATTTTAACCCAATTGCGTCGTTACTCGCTGCCAGGTTTGGACGAATTGAGTTCGCAACCGATGGTGGCGGTGTGGGGTGGTTGGTCGGCGGCGGCGTTTCCAGCATCGGCGGCGGCGTTAAACGGAACTCGTCGCGTTATGACCGAGATTAGCGACCATTCGGAGAGAATGGGCGACGCGAAAAAACCGGCCCCACTCTCCTGGATGAAAGCGGCGGCAGCGTGGCAGGCGGCGATGGGCGTGACCGAATTTACGCTCTACTATTCGCCCGCCGACCGAACGCCGGATGAATATCGCGCCTATTGCGAATATGTTGGACGTTTGAACGCGATTCTCAAACTGGCGATACCGGTGTACGAAACATTGCTCTACTACCCCATCGAAGATGTTTCGGAAGAATATCGACCCGTTGCTGCTAAGCCTTCCTACGAGAATCAATCGCCGCGAATGCAGCGATTGGTTACGTCGTACATGCGGCTCGGTGAACGCTTGACTCGCTCGCAGACGCCGTTTTGCGTTGTTGATCGCGCGGCACTCGAAGCCAATATGGGTGTCACGACCGATGGGCGGCTCCAGGTCGGTCAGAATGGTCGGATTGCCGCTCGTTCACTCGTCATTCCGTCCGATGTTCGATTACCCGACTCGATTCAGACGATTGTCGATGCGTTTGAAAAGGCTGGTGGGACGGTACTGCGTGATGGATCCGACCAGGCGAAAGTCGTCCTGGATCAATCGAAAGAAGATGGCGTTACCATTGCACAGCTTGCATCGACCACCTCGCCAGAACGGCTCACACCGCCTTCTCACGACATCGTCCACGGGCGTTTTTTACGTGATGATCGAACGGTCTACATTTGGGTCAACATTAGCGAAACACCATACACTGGAACCTTTACATATCGACTGGTGAGCGATGTTGGAAGTTCCACACCGAATGCTTCTGTCGTGAAGGCGTGGAGCGTACTCAATCCTGACGATGGCTCCATCGAATTTATTGAGCCAACCGATGGACAACTTCCGCTTCAGCTTGGTGCCCACCAAACACGGTTGTTTGTCTCTCCGTAAGATGAACCAAACCGTTCATCAACGATGTTACCCGCCGAATGGATCAATACCGATCGGCTGGTGCGGCGACTTCCGGGTGGCTGAGCGAGTAGGACCGTTTGAAGCTGGCGTTGGATGGTTACTCGCGAAAGAAAACGGATGCCAAGATATGTTCGTGACATCCGTATAGCCGTTCGGTATTCATCCGCACTTCATCTTCGCATTTGTGCCATATTTTACCGCGTTAATCAGAAAGCGTTATGGTGAATACGCGTGGGCACGAAACGATTCGGTGGTGTCGGCTGTTCGGCGGCGTATCCCACAACAACCAGTGCGTGCGGTACAATATGTTCCGGCAAATTGAGCAATGTTTTGAATCCCGCGACTCGTTCGGGTCGCGGATAGACCGCCGTCCAGACAGAACCCACCTTAAAAGCGCTGAAAGAAACCTACCCCTACCGCAAGCTGGTGGCATGCCTTGAGCTACATACCTTTAGCAGCCTAAACCCCAACTTTTGGGATGAGTACAAGAAC
>JAQVKF010000243.1 GCA_028694795.1 Thermoguttaceae bacterium
CTAATTGCAGGTCCTCACTAACGCCACTACTTGCCTCATCTGGATCAAATGCCTGAAATTCAATCACATAATCGGTCTCAGAAGCCAAGATCATCGCTTTGATCGCACCACCTGAAACGGAATTTTCGCCAATTCCACCACTCAACCAAGGAGCGGCGCAATGGCTGTCACGGCGATGCGGCGTTGATCGACGGCATAAACGACCTGCTTCGTACCGTTTTCATCCGCTTCCGTCGCTCACTTCATCTCCACGCTGACCTCATTGAGCGCATTCGGATAACCTTTTTTCTCATACAGACTGAATACTCATCATATATCCCACCGCATGATATCCTAATAACCCTATTTTCCGGTGGAATCATATACCCATCATTGCTCTATAAACTTAATAATACAATGCCTCGTACGATTCTAACAGTTCCCGTACAGAGCGAGTGACATCCGAATCTGTAATTAGTTGCCGTAATCGTTCCGGGCTCATTCCGTGGATCAAAGCATCCCGTTCAATTTCATGGGTTGTTTTCAACCATTGTTCATATTCATCCAAAACTTTTTTTGAAGTAGTGGAATCCATCATAGGTTGACATGCCGCAACAAATCGAATGACATAAAGATCTTGAGTCAATAAATCTTTTAACGGTCCAAGTGTGAGGATTGGTAATATTCGTTCATAGGCTTTTCGCAATTCGGTAGGCATTGGCTTCTGTGAATGACTGTTGGGATAAAGCAATTGAGCCGAACCTATATTACCACCCATACCGGGAGCGTATTTTCGCAAGAAGCCGCAAAATTGCTGGTATTGAGCAAGCTCATGTGAGCCTCGCGGCAGAATTCGAATTTGCCGGGATGTTGACAGGCTATGCAACTTTCTCTTCGATAATGTGTGTTCCAATGGGACACATTGCGTAATGTCACTGTAAAGCGACCAACGCAACCGTCCGACCCCATTTCGAGTCCCATCGTATCCTCGCCCATTCCACGATCCGAACGTGACATGGAACCAGGAAGCCTTTTTTGGCGAAGCTGCGCCGAGGTGTACTTTGTGACAAAGGCAAGAGTTTTTTCTTCTCCCGGACGGACGATTTGCCAAGCGGGATCATTGCCATGTCCCATTCCCGCCCCCGCTTCGCCATCCCACTCGTAAAGCGTGCGATTCCCATTTTCCGTATCCACTTCAAACCCACAAGTGATATATCCCATCATGTTTAACGATCCGTAAAAAGGTTTGTCCATCGTACAGAACGGCATATATGCGATTTTGTCCGTGGTATTGTGGAATCGCAACTGTACAAAAAGTGGATCACCGGAATGGATGATTTCCGGATGTACTTGGACGGTAAGGGGGCAAAGCGGTACCTCATTTTCCGGGGCAATGAGAACGGCTCCCTGATCTTCAATACTATCCTCAGCACGGCATATTCCATCCCACATAAAAACAGGAAAAAACATGCAGAACAGAGCGATCTTTTTGTTAGACATGGCAATCACCCTTTCCTAGCTCGCGTGAAACGAGTAAATAAGTTACAGAATAACATCCGTAGAAATAACGGGACGTGGTTGTTTTTGAATACGTGCGATTTGCGAATCTGTGATGGATATATCCTCAGACGTGTACAGACAATTTCCCGACATGATTCCCAATTCTGTCAGTGTATTACCATGTGGTCCGAGAAAATAATGAAGCGTTTCGTGAAACATAACACGTTTGCGAGCCTCTAAAATATCCACGTACACTTTTCCCTGCGTTGGAGTGGACGTAGCCAAGAAATCTCTCAGTGTTTCATTATAAACAAGTGTACTCCAAGTTGCATATCCTAAAACATATGCGGCCTCGTCGTCATAGTCTTTACCGATGGTATCTTCATAAGTGCCTACGGCGTGTAATATCCAAAATGTATTCGAATGGTACAAGGTGGAAATATCCCTGCCACATTGAATATTTGGATAGTTTAAATGAACCTATTCCCAGTTGATATTTCTTTCAAAAGCCACACTGGGATGAGATACAATCTCCCATTCTGAAAATTTTTCGTCTGTAATTTCCTCTACTAAGATGCAAGCCTTTTCCATTTTTGTCGTAAGCAACGAGATGTCAGGCTTGGCAGGTCGAACAGCCAGATCGAAATTACTACCTTCATTTGTGGGTTGAGTTAAACTCCAACCAATTGCGTTACCATTTGTATCAGCTGAATTTTTTCATCGGATGCGAATCCATCACTTGTTGTCCCGGGAGACGTCGGTAATGTTGGAGCAGCCATTTGGTCCAGTTCCATCCAGAGCGTTCTCCAGACGGTGAGTGTGGGCGTTTTGGGAACGCTTGTATCGATGTACGTGCTATCAGGATCATCTGGATTACCCGATGGATGTTCCACCGTGACGCCATTCGTCGGATTTAATCGATATTGCAAAATCGCCGCGTCATTCGGATGTGCCGCGACCACATAATTATCACCCGCGTGAGCATCCAAAATCGTAAGCGGAATCGAGATCGTACTCTGATTGGATGATACCGCAACTTGATATAAACTGCTATCATATAAAAGTGCATTACCATAATTATCTATAGGCATATGCTTTTGATCACTCATGTCATTTTGATCTAATCCTAACGCATTATCCGGATCAAAAAGCCGAAGCCACACATCACCAGTGTACCCCTCGGGAATCGCGGGATTCATGCTGATTTGGACATTGATCGTGTCGTTGACACTACCGGTCGGCGTCGCCTTTTCCGGAAAACATCGCTGACCACCACCATTTGCCAATGGATTTTCTCCAAGCTGAATCGCGTTCGTGCTACCGTCCACCGCGAACCACGAAACATTTAACGAACTACGAAAATAAGAATCTGTTGTGGTGACGTAACACGAATGGGCCGGCATCCCCTGAGAATCGGCAAAAACAATAAAAAGTTGAAAATTCATTTTGCCCATCGCATTACTGCCATCGTCCACCGTACTCCAGCTTCCTGTTCCCCAAGAGCGCTCTTAAATCGCTATTCCTATATTCACATTGTCAAACAATCCGGAACCGGATGAATACGGTTGCATTAACTGTGAAATAGCGATAGAATTTTCCAGCGTAATCGGACGCTGAAATAATAAATCCAGATCCATTGTGTCATTTGACGAAACTTGTTCTACCTCTGCCGAGTTGAAGTTCGCTCCGATCACGTTTTGGAGTTCCTGTTCAGAAACAATCGACGACGAAGATAATACAACGTCGTCTGTCACCGGATTAACCGATAGCAATTGGCGATTTTCCAGAGATTCCAGACGCAGCGAGCGTTTACGAGGTTTTTGTACATGCGTGTACTTTTTTGCGTGTCGGTTAGACGCACCCTTTTCTAACGTTCTGAACCAATGGCAAAAAGTTCGAAACATAGGAAACATCCTTCAAAATAGGAAACCTCCTTCATGAAGGTTTTACCCATTTTGAATGGATGATATAGTCTTTTAATTTAAGCTTTTCCTGCGAATATCCGATACTGGTTCTGTGACATACGACAAATAATGTAGAGAACGGGCTATCGCTTTCAAAGAGGGTGGTGCTACATTCAAACAGCTCAAGGCGGTGTTCGGGATTGATCGCAAGACCCACAACGCGTGGGTGAAACTACTCCACGAAACCGGTTCAGTGATACCTGAACAAGTGTTCCTGTCACGACAACGGAAGATCAACAAAGAGGCTCTGCGAAAAGCCGTTGAGAAGAAGCCGGACGCCTACCTTTCGGAGCTTACCTCGCTGTTTCAATGCAGTATTCCAGCGGTGTTTTACGCCCTGAAAAAGATGGGCATTGCGCTAAAAAAAAAGACGTTTGCCTATGCAGAAAAATCCGAAGAAAAACGGGCCAAATTCGTGAAAGATGTGGCCCAAATCCCCAAAGAGAAACGAGTCTATATGGACGATGTGGCGTGGATCAATGCTTGATTCGCGAGCATGGTCGGGCTCCTCGCGGTACAAAAGTGGAGGACGTTAAACGTGGACGAAAATTCCAAAGAACGAACGTGGTAGCCGCGAAAATCGGCAGAAATATGGTGGCGTCGCGTTGTTACTCTCAAAACAGGACGAGTCATCTTTTCGTCGAATGGTTTCATAAAACACTTGTCCAGTGTATTCAAAAAGACACGACAGTAACGATGTACAATACTTCATTTCACCCGAAAAAGAGACTGCGTCATCTGGCTCGCAGGCATGGAATTCATCTATTATTTTTGCCACCATACTCACCCGATTTCAATCCCATCGAAAAAGTTTGGGCGAATAGGAAACGTGCGTTAGTGGATATATTGCCAGCTTCACCGAATCTCGAAAATGCGATGATGGAATATCTTCATAGAGTGAATCGCTAAATTAAATGAATATATGAAAAACAATCTGGCGATCATTCGAATTCCGCAATTGATTATAAGCCGACCTATCCGAAAAGCAACAAAAAATCCGTATATGCTGCGATTCTACGTTGTATTAGAATAAACGTCCCATGCAACCCATGTTGAAGGAATAAGACGATGAATCGATAAGACAATGTCTCAAATATCCATAACATGTTTCGTTATACGCACCGTATTATGAAGTCAACCAAATATTATCTACTTTTGACAATGGTGTTGCTTACAGATGTCACGATTCGGCACGAAACAGATGACGCACCAAATCATCCATACGACGACTGCCGTACTCCGATTCCGCACAACCGTGCTCCGTACCAAAAACCACAACCAAATCGAAGTTTTTGTTTATCCGAATCAATCTGTTGACCAACTGCACCATAGAAGCGGGATCCATTATAGCAGATTAACTTAATTTTAGTGAGAGTTATGTCGATAAGAGTATTATTATGGCATACGATGAAAAATACAGAGGGGCGGCGGTCGAGTTTAAGGACAGCGGACACACTTTCGAAGAATTGCA
>JAQVKF010000044.1 GCA_028694795.1 Thermoguttaceae bacterium
CGCCGAGTTTGAAATTTTGAAGCGTCAGCAGCAATTCCTTACGTCCCACATGCTGCCCATGCTGCACACAAACCCGATCGACGTTCCCATTAACGCCCGCAAACACATCCTGACGCACAACCGGTTTCAATTCGCCCACTGAATGAAGCTTAAAATCTTTCGGTACAAAAATGAGCACTGCCAATAACGCCAAAACGCCCAGCAACGCCAAGAGCGTTTTGGGTAAATATCGCGTACTCGCCAAAATCTTCGACTTGCCGAGCGTTCGCCAAACGGGCATCAAAAATAGATTGTTATGCTCGACCGAATTGGCAATCGCCGCCGTGCTGTGACCGCGCACCACTTCGATACGCTGGACCATCGTCATCGGAATCCGACTGTCCTCGATCTGTTCGACGATAATCGCACCGAACGGTTCTGGAATTTCATCTTCGTTGAGCCGTTCCTTCTCCGGATCAGGCGGTGGCAACACACGTTGCAACGGCAAGACTGCCAACGCCTTCGTATGGGATTCATCCACATATTCTTGTAATTTGTCCTCAATCTGCGGTGCTAAATCCTTCGTATCGCCATGATACCAGACCGGTTCACCCGCATTGACCGCCTCCGTGGCCAACTCACCGAGCATGCGTACCGTATTCGACCGCTTATCGACCATATCCTGACCGCTGACCGCTTCAATGATACATTTGCGTCCCTTTTTCAACGCAATGCTCACCCGGTCGCATTCGATCAACCGACGTGCCTCATTCGCAATCACGTAAGCCGTCTCACGAGGATCGAGACTCGCATGGATCAACCGGGAAAATTCCTCCAATCGCGTCCACAACGTTTGACGATCAGAGAAGTTGCGCAATTGACGTGTTTTGAGGAAATCCGCCGCCAAATCACACATCTGCTGAAGGAATTTGAGATACCCCTTCTGCGTGTTGGCCCCAGAATCCGCGCGCTGAAAAATTTCAACCACACCAACTGGTTCAAGCTCCGTCTTCAGTGGGCCGAGCACGAGTAGCCAATCGGTCGGATTCGAACCGTCTTCCTCACTCCCGTAACCGCTATGAGGTTGGACGATCGCACCTTCGCCCTCTTTTACGATCTTATGCAGCAGCATCAAATGTTGTATCTGTTCCTCACGACTCTTTTGCGCGAGTCCCGATTCCTGATAATTCGTCTGATATTGAACCGCGAGCTGTCCCTGTTCGGTCAGCGTCCAAACGACTCCGCCAACCGCGGCAAGCGACGACACCAACCGTGGAAGAAACTCGGCGTAAAACTCCGCGGGAGATAATTCCGATTTCGCTAACTGCGCAATCTCATTCACCAGCGTACGAATCTGTTGTTTCGTCTGCTCAATTAGCTGCGGATCGACTCTCTGTTCACTACTCATATGATTTCCTATAGACGGTGGAGACCGACGCTATTCGAAGGATCGATCACACAAAGCTCTGATGCTTCTCATTGGGTGCATATTAAACGGATAGTCCATCTTCACAAAAGGCGGGCCAGCGTCCTAATGCACATACAACAGTATGCTAAGAGCGTATCGGATATACGTCCTCTTCGGATTATATCGACTTTATTGTATATGCGCATTAAATTTTTCGGAATAGCATCTTTTCGGAATAGCATTTCACTCGTTTTTAGGACCTTCCGGCAGTGTGGAACTCTCGCATGAAAAATACGTTCGTGATCACCGAGAACCGTGTCAAAAACTAATCGAAGAAATCGTCATCCGCTGTTTCTGGGATCTCCGGAATTTCCTCCAAAATCGCTCCCAATTCCATCGTCTCGTCCAACACCACGGAACCGGCCGCGACCGGTTCCGTCAATTCGAGCTTGGAACTAGAGACCGGTGAAAAAGGGCCTTGCGTTGAAACGATGGTTTGCCGCAATGCTTCCTGCCCAGCTTTGAGCGACGGGGACAATTCGGGCAAAGAAGCTAATGCTGACTTGACCGCGGCCCGACTCGCGGCTCGAATTGACTCGACACTTTTCGTTTGTGGAGCAAGCTTGGCATTCTTGGAATTTTTGCTGTTTTCCGTATTCTCAACACTCTCAATATTTTCGCCATTCTCGACGTTTTCGACCTCCTCCACGACGCGGCCACGTTCATCCATTTTCACATCGGCGATGGCGGTACGTTCCCTAGCCATTTCGACGAGGCGTTCGTAGAGTGTTTTTTCGTCCGTTTGGTTAATCTGGGAGACGGCGTTTGCGACTTCTTTGAGATAACGCAGAAAAATATTCCGTCGTTGCCCTTCCTGTTTCGCGCGCTGACGGCGTCGCATGAAAGTGCCCAATTGACGTCCAACCGATTGGAGCGCAAGACGCAATTCCTTTTGAATTTCGGGATACGCCGCAATCGCTTCCTTCGATTCACTTGTAAACGGCACCCAAACACTGGCAATATGCACCATGATTGTGACCGGCGCGTTGGGCAAATTTCCTCGCGATTGGGACAACCCATACGCACGCCAATTGGTCTGGACAATCGTTTGGGTCGCCGCACACGCTCCCGCCTGAAATTGAAGCGGTACCCGATTCGCATAACGATAAATATTCATCGTTTGCCGATCGTTGAGATTCACTTTGAGCAGTACTTCGTGAAGTTTATCAAGCTCTTGGGGCGTTAATTTTCCCGGTGATACACGTCGCCGCAGTTTGCCCGCCTCGAGAAGACGATCCGCAGCGTCCAATCCGATACCGTCGAATGTCGTCGCCAGAAATTGACGCAACGTCCGCGCATCGCTCTGTTGGAGCAGTTCGGACAGCGTCTCTTTCGGAACGCGGTAATTGGCCGGTGTTCCACCGTACGCCAATCCCACTTCGATTTGGAACGGATTCCCTCGATACACAGCTGGTGGACGAGTCGCCGCGGCGTAAAATTCACCTGGAATCGTCTTCTTTAGCCCTTTCAACAACAACTCCTCGCCGATTGGAACGACACAATCGGTCGCCGGAGCCGGAATTTTCGTTCCCTGAATCGCGTGAAACAGAGCGTCCGCCTCCGTTCGACCAATCCGATGAGCGTTCGCCTTCGGTGACAATTTCGCGACTTCACAAATCTGTTTCGCCGTGGCTTCCGAAACACGCGAGAACGACGTCGTTAGAAATTCCGTTAAATTCCGGCATTTCGTCGATTTCAGCATTTCGATCAGCGTACCCAGTTCAATTCCGTATGGATGCGGCAAAATCTCACATGGTTCCGGCGGCAACTGGTCGGTGACACGTACATAATGCCTTTCATTCCCATCCGGATCTCGATAGTGGATCGTCACATGGGGATTCGCCAATGCCGTCAATTCGAGATATTCATCGACGCTGCCGCGTCCACGCTGATATTTCGCTTCGAGTTCGATCGCTACCAACGTACCGCTCGGCATCGGTTCCCAATCAATTCCAAAGTGCATTTTGACCAACTCTGCATCCGCCGTCGACGGCACCTCCTCGCCCTCACCCTTACCGTTGAGAATTTCCGGCAAATTCCGCTTCGTATCAATCTGTAATTCGTAAAAATGCCCCGCTCGTCCGCGCGATGTTTTCGACAAAATCCGCACAGGCCGTCCAGTCGTCAGCATCCCGTACATGCCAGCCGCGGAAATACCGATGCCTTGCTGACCACGGCTCATCCGCAATCGATGGAATTTTGAGCCGTAAAGCAATTTACCAAAAATGAATGGAATCTGCTTTTTCAAAATACCCGGCCCATTATCTTGTTCGCTGCAAAGATAGCGATTCTCAGTAGTCTGCGTAATTCTCACGAAAAGTTCGGGTAAAATACCCGCTTCCTCGCAAGCGTCGAGCGAGTTATCGACCGCTTCACGGATGGTGGTAAGCAGAGCCTTTCGTTGGTTATCGAAACCGAGCAGATGGCGATTTTTGGCGAAAAACTCCGACACGGAGATATCGCGTTGTTCCTGAGCCATGGATTGGGCCGTTGCGCGTCGGCGCCCCGTCGTGTCGGGTTCCTTCGTTTTCTCGTCCGGAGAAGGCACCTCATTGGAAGTTTCAGAAACGGTCACCACGGCGTCAAGATCAGTATTCATAGGACGTTTATACTTTATGGATTTTTCAATCAAAGGAATATAGATACGGACATCCACGGCGGGTGAAACGGATGCCAAAAAAACTCGCCGAACCGAGCGTTTTCGCAGTATCACAAGTTCCGCCTGACGAAGCCATTGAGCACCGCCCCATATCCATCGCCCCACACGGACAGCGTCTCCATTATATAGGGGAACCAAAAAAAAGCAAATTTACCCCATCTGGCCCACGGCATGATTGATGGGCATTGGAGTACCAACGACGCGGTGGGCTCTGGCGGCATCACTGGCGTCCAAATTCAACTCATCCATCGCACGGACACGGTGCGGAACAAATCGCAGACCAATCACGTGAAAACGGCGTGGTGAGATTGACGTTGAAGATGGACGACTCGAATACCATGAAGAAGGTACCAAAAGTCCGAATCACAAACGCCCAAGGAGAAATTTCATCACACGTTCGGCATTAAAAAAAAGCTAGGGATATTTGCGGTAAATAGCGAATATAAAAAATGTAATCTGATTAAAAAAACCGAAAAAAATATCCGGGTTTTTCAACTTTTTCCGCCTGTATGGCCGATAAGAGTATTAACGTGTGTATTGGATATAATGTGTTTTATATAAATGGATTTAAAAAAGTCCGGAATTACCAGGGTTTTTTGCCATGGTGGGCGATTCCGCGACCCCCACGGGATGAGCGAGCAGAGCGAGTTGACTAGGATGGTCGCTCGTAAGCCCCAAGTTTGTCCGTGATGGTTGGAATCGAAGGTGGCAAGAACGATTAGCAGGGAAGCTAGTCGGACCCAAAATATTAGGGAGATACAGCCTTATGCGTTGGAATCATCTGAGTGCGGGCTGCCTGCTTGTTGCAGGAGTGGTACTGGGAACTGGATGTCGGCCACAACAGCCGTTTTACATTTCCCAGGGGAATGGGGTCAAGCATTACATCGACAAAGTGACCGAGATTGAGTATCCGGACGTAACGATTCCGAGCCTCGACGAAGTCAGCCGTGGTAAAGCTCCGTTGACAATCGATAATCCAAAACCAGACCTTCCACCTTTTGAGCTGACGCTTCAACAGGCGGTACAATATGGACTGGCGAACAGCACGGTTATTCGTAGTTTAACGGGCGTATCGTACAGCGCGGCGGGTACGGGGGGCGTACCGTCACAGCTTTTGAACTACGGTTCAGCGGCGACGACGATTTACAATCCGGCGTTGGTCGAGTCTGGAGCCTCGGGTGTTGAGGCGGCATTGTCAGCGTTTGACGCACAGTACCAAGCATCGCTCATCGGCGGCAAGAGCAAGACGCCAAATAACGCGAATGGCATTTGGGACCAATATTATCCGGAAGAGTTGAAATCGGATACGGCTAGTTTCTCGAACAGTATCACGAAGAACAACGCGACTGGTGGTCAGGTCAGCGTTAGCACGAGTTTAGACTATTCGTGGCAGAACCAGACCTCACGCAAATGGCCGAGTGCGTATGAAGCAGAGATGTCGTTATCATTCCGTCAACCGTTGCTACGCGGTGCGGGTGTCGATATCAACCGAATCGCGGGTCCGACCTCGACGACATTCCGAGGCGGTGCGGGACCGTACTCCCTCGGTGGTGTGATCCTCGCTCGAATTAACACCGACGTTCAGCTCGTTGAATTCGAGAAGAGTGTCCGTGATTACGTCGCGGATGTCGAAAAAGGTTATTGGAACCTGTACTTTGCGTACCGCAATTTGGAAGCATCGCTCACGGGTCGTGACGCGAGTCTCCAGACGTGGCGACAAGTTTACGCCCGGTATGTCAATTTGGCCAAGGGTGGTGCGGCTCAGGACGAAGCCCAAGCTCGTCAACAGTACTGGCAGTTTGACGCCTCGGTGGCTCAGGCTCAATCGAGTTTGTATCGTTCGGAGCGTAACCTCCGTTACATTATCGGCTTGACGGCGACAGACGGTCGTCTGATCTGCCCGACCGACAAACCGGGTAGTGCGAAGGTCGAGTTCGATTGGTTTGACGCCCTAGCCGAAGCGATCGTTCGTTCACCGGAACTGCGTAAACAGAAATGGGAAGTGAAACGCGCGGAATACCAGCTTATTGCGACCAAGAACTTCGTGCTGCCGAATTTGGACTTTGTCGCGGGCTACAACTGGTACGGTATGGGACGCGATATGTTGGATGAACGAAGCAGTGCGTTCAATTCGTTGCTGTCCGATGAGTTCAACGGCGGTTCTGCGGGATTGCAGTACAGTCAAACATTCGGTTTCCGTAAGGAACAGGCGGCAGTCCGTTATCAACAGTTGAATTTGGTGCATCTGCGCAAGATTTACCAAGAAATGGAACTCGAACTCCAACATCAGCTCGCTGGTGCGTTCGACGATCTCGTGACAAACTACGCTGTGGCACTGAAAAATTACCAACGAACGAACGCGGCACGTGCGGAAGTGACGGCACTCAACGCGGCGTACAATCACGGTTCGACGACCTTGGATGTGTTGCTCCTCGCTCAACGACGTTTAGCGGAAGCGGAGATCGAATACTATCGTAACATTGTCGATTACAACCTGTCGATCATGGAAATTCACCGTCGTAAGAATTCGCTGTTGGAATACAATGGCGTCCATCTTGCGGAAGGTGCCTGGCCAGAGAAGGCGTACTTCGACGCACTGCGACGAGCCCAGAGTCGTGCGGCGGGCCGTGTGATCAACTACGGATTTACGCGACCTGACGTAATCAGCCGCGGTCCAGTGCTCCAAGAGACCGGTTCGATCGCCAGCAATGGTACGGGAGCCGCCGCGACCACGAATCCGACGCTCGCTCCGGCACCAGCTCCCAGCACGCAGAATCAGGAAAAAGTTCCGGCCCTTCCACCGGTCCAAGTTCCCGCGATTCCGGAAGCCACGCCGGCACCGGCAGCGACACCAGCCGCTCCGCTCACGGCAAACACCTCGCCGAACTACTCCGATTTCGATCTGGGGAACGTCGGACTCAATAGCCAACCGGCGGGATATCGATAGAGTCGATCTCATGAATCGACGACGAAAGAAAAGACGGATGAAAAAGGGGAATCGAGAGCATCAAGATGAAATGATTCCCCCCCAATGAGCAAAAAAGACGCGACCACCGGCCACGTCTTTTTTTGTGTGTCCTTACGGTTACGCCGCGATTCGTCGTATTGCCGAAGCATTCCGATGCGTAACACTCCGATCGTGGTACTCTCCAACCTGTTATTTAGCCTCGGTTGGCAAATCGCTGTTCGCCGGAACTTCGGCCCCGGTTGGCAAATCAATATCCGTCGGTAAATCGACCGGCAACGCTTCTTCCGATGTGGTTGGAGTCGCCGACTCGGTCGAAGTTGGTCCCGAGGTTTCGGCTGTCTGCGTATCGTCGGTAGCCGACGTGCTTCCGGCGAATCCTGGGACGAGCGGCTCATGGTCTTCCAGTCCGGCCGTTTGCATGATCCAACGCGCACGAAGAAATCGGCCCCACCACGTTTCCGGCGTCGCATCGGTTCGATAAACGTCCGCCGCTTTGGCGTAGGTTTTTTGCGTTTCGTACACTTGTCCGAGCTATTCACGAGCCGCGTCATACCACGGATTGCTCTGACCTTCCGCCAAGGTGCGTCGATTCAAGAAATCTTCCGCCGAATTGAGCAAGTTTCGCTGTAGCGTGATCTGACCGCTCCAAAATTCCGCATTCTGCTTCGCTTCCTGCAGTCCGAGCAGAATTTCTTCCTGTCGCGCGCGCAATTGTGGTTCCTGAATCAGCACAATAAATTCTTGAATTGATTTGAGGTCTTTGGTCGTGGGACTCGCTTTCTGATACCACGTGATTGCGGTCGATTCGTCATCCTCTGAAGCAAATACGCCACGTAAATGCAACATACGTCCACGTAGCAGTGGGGCTTCCTCACCAATCATCAGCGGTAACATGAGCGAGCTGTACATGAGCGACGCACGATCACCCAACGCCACACGCTGTAAACGCGTGTCCCATGGATGCGACCAAAGCTGCACATCCGCTACACCGCGTACCGCGCGAAGCCGTTCCGCCAAACCAGACGGATGGGTCGAAATCTGTAACCGTTGGCTTCCGGAGGTCGTCGCCTCAATCAACCGCATACGCATCGCCAACGAAGCTGGCGAAGCGTCGAGCATGGCGACGATTTGCGATTTCTGAAGCGTTTCCGCGCTGTAAGCGTAATGATGTGACGCGTCAATCGAAAGTCGATCTAACAGTTCCGGTTGGTCCAACACCTGCGAGAGCGTCGCCGGACGAATCGCAAGCGTGCCATCCGCTCCGAATGATATCCCATCTGGAGCAGGAATCGGCAGTTCCAAATTCGGATCAAAAAGATACAGTTCCTTATCCCGTTCGATAAACACGGCCAAAGCCCACGGCACCGGCTGCGTTTGAGCGTCCGGACGCACGCCAAGCAGCACGGCGTCTAGGCCGAGTTGACGCACCAATTGGATGAACAACTCACATCGTTCTTCCAGCGAACCACGTCCGCAAAGCAACGTTTCCCCGGGAAATTGCATCATGCGCGGCGTGTCTAACTGACCGGTCAAACGATCTTCCGCAATCGCGTGAAACGTCCAATCGAACAACCGTGTCACTCGTTGTAAATCGTCCGGATTCTCGCCGCGACACCAGTATGCCACGTCACGCATGAGAGCTGCTTCCTGAAGTTCCCGATGATCCGAATCGGCCAATCGTGCTCCCGAAAGATTCGCGTAGTATTCAAACTCCTCCGTCAGCTTCATAAAATGCGTACATGCCGCGATCAATTGTTCACTGGCGAGCCGAATTTTTTCGATCCGAGCGGGCGACGCCGCTTCTCCGGCTAATCCATCCAATTTCCCAGCCACATCCGCGATGAGCGATTGAATCTCTGTTGTATAGCTCACGAGCGATTGCATTTGCGCCAATCGTGTCGTCGCAGCTGCCTCGCCAGTCGCCGTAATCAGCGGTGTCATCTGTTCCGCACAGGGCCGCAATCGCGAGGCGATTTTCGCAAAATCGGCACTCTGGTCCGGCTGTGTCATTTCAGCCAACTTGCCAATCGCCTGGGTCAACGCGGGCAAATCGGGTCGTTTCGCCGCCCGTACCAATTGGTCGGCTAGAACGAGCATCTCTTTCTCGTGAGCGATACCGCTTTCTCGAAACGCGTAAAAAGCCGAAGCCAGCCGATCTATTTCCTGGCGAATTTCGATCAGCGACACAACCTTTCGCATCGCTTCCGCCTGATCAATCATATGGAGCACGATTTCGCATTGAATGAACGTTTTCGTCTGACGACTTCCAGGCAAATTCCGAACGACCTGCGCATACATTTGGTACAATTCGCGTGTCCGCTGCATTCCCGCAGAACCCGCCACTCGACTGATTTCCTCCAGATAACCGCCAAAATAGACCGGGTCTTTCAAACGTTCCGGATAATCCAACTGCCGAGCGAGCGTCAAAAAAGGAGTTAGCTCTTTCCAAGCATCTGCCGTACCCGCCTTCTGAATGAAGGCGTCTGCCACGAGTGACTCCAGATTTTCCAGCTGTTTTTCATCTTGAAAAACTTTGAGCGATTCCTTCATTCTCGCAATGGATGCGTTCAGCTCGGTCTCGGTCGCCAGAACTTCACGAACGCCATCAGTTCCTCCAATCAAATCAATTCGGCCCAATTGCATACGTAATTCGTTCGTCAGATTCCGTACTTCCAGATCATTTTTCGCTGGGGTCAACGCCTCTGAAATGGCCTTCGCCCGAACGCCCAACGAACTGAGCGTATCGACCCAATCGGTGGCAAGCGGATCGGTAGGAGCGGCGAATTTTTCACGTTCCGCCTCTGTACGGTCCATTAGCCAAAGACTCATACGACTGATAAATTGCTTGGCCTGATCCGAAGAGCGAAACTCTTCATAACGTCCGAGACTATTGACCGCGACCTCGAAAAGTTGGTCGCCGGTCTCTTTGGCACTACGTCCCGAAATGCCCGACGAGCGATGATCGGGCGGTGGTACGACATCTTTTTGCGAACATCCCGACATACTTAACGTGAGGAGCGTGATCGCCAGCAGCCCCTTACGATATTGATGAAAAAAACGAAGCAAACGATAATTCATGGAATTCTCTCGATATACGAAATTCGGTTAAACAGACCATCCAGACATCCGCCTGTCTCATAGTATAACCGAATACGTTTGCGAGGGCAAAACCGTTCACGCACGCTCCCATGGAAAGGCAATCACATCGGCCAATCGAGAAGCCTTTAAAGCGAGCATCACGGCACGGTCGAAACCGAGCGCACAACCGGTCGAGGCGGGTAATCCGCTTTCCATTGCCGCGAGTAGTCCGCTTTCTTCCGGCAGTTCCATTCGCGATTCGCCACGTCGAATTCGATTATTTTCTCGATTGCGGTCACGTAAAATCGCCGGATCAAGCAACTCATGGTAACCGTTCGCCAATTCCACACCGTCCAGATACAATTCAAATCGTTCGGCCACGAGCCGCCCATGCGCATCGTTTCGCGTTTGAGCGAGGGCCGCCTGTGACGCGGGATATTCCGTCAAAATCGTCGGCTGTTGACTGCCGAGTTTCGGTTGTATCCGTTCCGAAAGCAGTAAATCGAGCCATAGATCGCGAATTTCCGCCGAATCGAGAATTTTTTCATCGGTTATTTTTTTGGCATAATCTTCCGGATAAGCGATATGATTTTCATCCGCGATTTTTCGTAGCCGTAACGCCGTCACCCGATAGGGATCCATTCCAAACTCGGCCTCAAACGCGGCGGCGTAGGTAATCCGTTTAGCCGGTCCGCGATTGAAGAGTAATTCGGAGAAATCCGAGAGAAAATTGATGCCGCTTTCGAAATCGTGATCGAGATGATACCATTCGATTACTGTAAATTCTGGATTATGGAGCGTTCCGGATTCGTCTTGCCGAAACGCTTTGCAACACTGCCATAGGCCGCGAAATCCCGCTTTCCGCATCGCTTCCGAACGGTCCATACCGGAGGCGAGCAGGCGTTTCATGGCGAATTCAGGCGACGTTTGCAGAAAACGCCCCTCCGCACGCAGCGGATCAATATAGCGATCCACGACCGTATCTTGGGACAAGAGCGGTGTTTCCACTTCGAGAAAACCGTGTACTGCGAAAAAATGTCGCACTCGCTCCAACATCGTTGCGCGACGCACAAGATGATCCCACGATGCTGTACTCGCAAATTCGTTCATATTCATGGTTCCATATTTATGTCATTGGTATGCCGGTAATAACGGGGCAACGGCAACACAAGGGCGGCGGAAACGCGTCGCTGTAATTTGTCGCTACCGCGACGTTTGTAATCATTCGTTCGGACGGATGATTCACCTCCGGTCCTCGTTAGTTGAATATGCCACCAAATGTACTATATACGGCCCGACCGCCCGTATGGCCGGGATGGTTTCTTATTAGACGTTGGTGCTGCCAGCGTCAAGTAAAATACCCACCCTAGCAATAGGGATTACTCGGAGGAGGTTGGCGGATCACTCACGACAAGTGGTAGTGTGGTCGGCCCGAAGAAGTCGATCAGCAGCGACGCGATGTCCGGATATCGGAAGCCAAATCCCTCGCATAACAATCGTTTGGGATACGCACGTTGGCCATGGAGAAACATCTCGTTCGCCATCTCACCACCTAAAAAACGCAATAACCACGTGGGTACCGTCACCCGCATCCGTGTTTCCGTCAGTTCGCCCAACAGTTGGCAAAACTCGCCAAAAGTGGTTGGTACAGGCGCACAAACATTCACCGGTCCCTCAATCTGTCGATTCCGTAACAGCCACATAAACACCGCCACCACGTCCGATAATCCAATCCAGCTAAGCGGCGTTCGTCCATCGCCCCATCGTACCGCCACGCCCGCGCGAAACAAAGGTAACATCCGCCCAAGCATTCCGCCCGCAGGATCGAGAATCACGCCAAATCGCGTCGAGACGACACGACAGCCCGCCTCGGTCGCCACCGCGGCCGCCGTTTCCCAATCACGGGCTAATTCGGCCAAAAAACTCGTACCGCAGGGAGATGTCTCGATCGACATCCCCAAATGGCATGGTTGAGAGGCGTTTTTCGCGTGAATATCCTGCGGTTCTCCTCCAGCCCCTATGTATCTTTCTACGGCTTCAACTTTTTGGGAGCCTGTGCGTTCTTGGCGGGTTTCGGGATGGTTTTCAACGCGATATTTCCTGTCGTATCCCGTTTGGATTTCACTGTTGGTTCCGTCCCTATCGCCGCAGTTTCGATCGCGTTGGTCACCTTTGCTTTCAACACGCGGATCACATCCAACACGATCAGCACATTGACCATCCTCGGTATGTTCTATATATTCACCGCATTCATCGCTTTTGACATTGTGGTCATTCTGGCCATATTCATCATTGCCGCATCCATCGTGTCCGTAATATCCGACCCCCGAAGCGACGAAGAAGTGACGAGGCGGCGTTCGGCCCTCGTGTCGCATTTGCACGAAAGTTCTCGCCAGCAACGCGGTGGATTCGACACGGCTCCGTCGGATCTTCGTTTTCATCCGCGAGGTCCAACGCATGGTCCACGGTCGGTTTCCGATGAGCGGTTCGCCTCCCAAATGGATCACCGCGGCCGCGTGATCGAAAGCGGCGAGTGTTTCCTCAGGAATCTCTGTCGATTCCGGATTCCAGACGCAATCATTTTTTGCCGCGTTGGACGGTGTGGAGTTCGAATGTTGCCGCGCACGGGGTGTTCGGGATCGCACGAGCGGTATCACGTGGTATCCTGCTTCACGCAGAGCGGCGCACAACGCGGTCCCGACCAAGCCGCTCGCTCCAGAAATCAGAATCCGTGGTCCCATTTTCTATTTCCTCGAAAAATGCCGCCGGGGAATCGCAATCGCTCCACATTTATTGTAACATGAAACCGAGAAAAAAACGACCATATCCCGCCAATCGCCGGAGCTGTCTTGATTCTCGGCGAAACGGTACAATTTAGCAATGTTCAAAATCGTTTTTCCGCGAAAATCAGCCACGAAAAAGCCCTGTCGTTTACGAAAATTCCCCAGTACCAGTATAGCATAAAGGAATAACGTCGTGTCCGTATTTTGCAAAATATTCGCGCGCATCGAGCTATTTTCATGGTTCACGTGGTTCACATTTCCATTGATGTCGTTTTCATGGATATCGCTGCTTGCCACCGGTTCGACTGCCGCGGTACAAGAAGCCACCCAGGCCATACCCATTTCCACCCCATCTTCCATGTCATCCACGCCAGTATTACCGAGCGAGTCCAGCGAACCGATGGTCATTTACGATCTGACGCCGACGAGTCGGATAGACCGCACGGATTCTGCCGCCCGGCGCGCCGCGTGGGACGAAGCAACGCTCGTGAGTTCGCTCCAAGGGATCGTCAACCGACACGCACCCCGGCTTTACCTCGATTTTGTGCAATCGAATGGAATCTCGGTAGATCGGTTTTGGCTTCAAACGTTTAGCGATCCGCAAGCCGCTCCCGATACCGCCGCGGGTTGGCTTGCGACGCGGTCACGGATCGAAATCCACCAGCTTTCCGAATTGCTCGCCAACTTCCGTCCTGATTTTGACGGTGTCGTTATTTACGACGAACGAGTTCCCGCGACAAGTAATCTCGCCGCGACGATAGCCGGAGTCGAAAATCTGCTTCCACTCCGCTACGATTCGTCGCCCCATTCGCTTTACACCAAACTGGTACTATCGCCGGATGGTCCACGCCTTCCGGTGAAACGTCGACTGCTCGCTTCCGATGATTCGCCGATGTTTACCGGAACGGGAAAAATTCCTGGAACCGAACTTGATTCAACCGGCAGCGCGAAAACGGACGCGTATCTATGGCTTATTAAGCATTATATCGAACCGGGACGTTGTGATACGACCCACGTAGGATACTATTTGGACGCATGGTGGCTCGACCATACCGGACCAAGCGTCCAAAACCACACGCTCACGAATCATGATTTTGTGATTGCTCATCGCGGTTTTTTCTTCGATTTGGATCCATGGGAAGACGAAACGCCTGTAGACGATCCAACCCAACCGTTGGGAGCGGATGGTCGCATGTTTCGGCAAATTCTGCAAGCGGCGTATGATCGTACCGTCGGTAAAGAGATGATCCATGTCGCGGGTTTTACGCCATGGGATACGAAATATACAAATTATGGCACGGCGGGCGGTACACACGAACCGGTTCCAACCGAATGGCATCACGCCGAGGTTTTGTCGGCCTATAACGCTTATATGGATGCCGACGCATTGGGACTTTCGGCGATGGCAAACGCCTCGTTTTTCATGCACTTTCCATTAAAAGAACGGTATCCACAGCGGAAACCGACGCTCGAAACGTTGCGTGAAAAAGGATATCTCGACGCGCACAATCAACCGATTGACCGTACGTTCGTGTCGATTTACGTGGGCGATTACGATTCCGCCGCATGGGTCTATCAGCAAATGCCGCATCTCTGGAACGATCCCGCACGCGGCAGTATCCCGATGGGCTGGGCCATCAATCCGAACCTAGCGGATCGATTTGGCGCGGGCATGGATTGGCTTCGTTCCACGGCGACAGCTAACGACTTCTTCGTGTCGGGCGATTCCGGTGCGGGATATATCAATCCGATGAATCTCGTCGAACCGCGCCCGTTTTCCGGTTTACCTTCCGGTTTGACGACTTGGATAGAACATTGTGAGCGATATTATCGTCAGTGGGATCTTTCGATTACGGGATTTATTATCGATGGTTACGCCCCCAAGACAGACGAAGCTATGCGACGAGCTTACGCCACCTTTTCACCAGAAGGTGTTGTTTTGCACCAAGCGACCGGTTGGGGCATGACCGATCAACAACCATGGATTCAAATGCAGTACGATCTGTACGAGGTGGACGCGGGAGCATCTCAAATTCTTTCCGATGTACGGGCAGATGGGACACAATTCCTGATGTACCGCACGATCCTCTGGTCGCCGTCCAAACTTCGAGCGATGTTCGAGAAAGTCAACGCCGATCCGAAATATGGGCAGCGGATCGAGTTTGTCGATCCTTATACGTTGTTTTTGCTGATGCGTCAAGCGGCAACCGATACCGCCAACACGCCGTAAAATATGGAGCGTTAACTTATCGATGTATGTTATTATGTATACATTACCCGACCGTCTGCACCGCAAGTAGTCGGGTCATGAAAACTTTTTGCGCAACTCGATTTTCGCATTTTCTGTATATTTGACTGAATATTTTGTCGTCCATTAAAACTTGGCGGCTAGGGCGTGTTCACACAAATGTCGTGTCATTTTAACCGACGCTACAGCTCGTGCGTATGGTAAAAAGTTTTGGGGAGGTTTGGAGGGGAACTTTTTCAAAAGTTCTCCCTCCATATACTTTTCGTCTACCCAAAAATGACTTGTGGGGAGTCTAAAATGACAATATATAGCAAATAAATAGTTAAGGATATTTGCGATGAATTTCATGGCTTGGTATATTCGAACCAAAGATACCAATACCCCTCAAATATTCCATATTGATTACGTGAACACGCTCTAGTAAGGCGACGCGGAAATTTGCCGGGCAAAGCGTTCGAAAAGTTCGGGAAACTCGTCCGATGTTCCATGCTGATGGGGCTGTTCCGTGATGAGAACCATCCGCTCATCGACCGGAATCTGCCACTCGGCCAGCACGGTCTCGATCGGCTGGAACGACTCACCATAAACCGCGACCAGCTTATGTTCATCCAGCTGAAGTTCGAGCGATTTATCCTGATTCAAAATCGCCACTCCCGTATGTCCGTCGCCCATCAGAAGATTTTCGTAATCCCACAACACACTTTGCAGTACGGACAGGTCAATCTGTTCCCGCATAAATCTTTGTTCGCTTATCTGCGGCAAAGACGATTCCAAAATAAAATCGACCGTCGGTCCCAGCAAATCGCTTAACGAGAGGAAAGCCGAAAATAAACGGGGATACGAAATAGCCGCAATCAGCATCGGGATTTTTTCGTGGTGCGCGTCATGGTAATATTGGTGCCGATATCCCTCTCGCAACGGCCTCGTATTTCCGTTATCCGCAAGACGAATAGCCGGTGTTAGCCCCAATGGCCGCGACAACGCGTGGAAAGGCAACACCGATTGTCGCCACGCATAGACCGTATCCCGCGTCCCCATCGTTCGTTCACGTGGTCCTTCTGACATCTCATCAAAAAAATTTTTGAGAAAACCCATTTGATACTTCTTCCGTCTGATTTTGTACATCCATCCGCGATTTTTCGTTGTAAAATCACTTTTAGCCAAGTTCAAATCAGTTACATTGCCAATGGGAATGGGCATACACTTATTGCGTTTGATTTCGCGTTTGCGTCCACCATCGTGTAAAATCGCTTTGACCTGTTCCCATGAATCTTGTTTCAAACCAGAATCCATTTACCCGATTCCGATCCGCTTAGCTCACATCCGAACGATATTTCGTACATCGAATATTCTCCACCTTCCGAAAGGCTCTTTTTCACAGGAGGACGAACCATCGCAATTTTCAATGAGGACGGGTATAATGGATGGCGACGGTATCCTACGTTGATCGTTCGACGGTTCCTTCGGCCTCGATCCATTCGCCTAGGATGCCATGCCATCCAACCCATCCTCGATAGATTCCGCGTGGAGCCCTCCGATGACCAGCCGACCCACAACCCCCGTCCACTTTCCATGGATTTGTGGAATACTGTGTCTCCTACTTCTCGAATCGGCAGGATGCACCTCGGAAAATTCGGAATCTTTAGCAATCAAGGAAAATCTTGTGCAAAACACGCAAACACCACATTCACTCCAAGATGAAGTTTGTGAAATTTCCTATCTGCAAGGGGATGTTTTGGGTGAAATGCGAACGACAGAACATCTTACTGCGGAAGGACTTAGAACGGCGGCAAAAGCGGAGCTGCGGATTCGGCGTCAGGGTGAAACGCTTGTTCAACAGCTGGAATATGACACTTTGTGCACACCGGAGGGCGAGGTAATCCGCGCGAGTAGCCGATTGCCGGGTGGAGTCGAGACTGAAGTGATCGTTTCGGACGGAACCGCCCGATGGACCGACGTGAGGGGTGGAACGCAAATGCTCGCCTGTCCGACGGGAACGGGAGGTTTTTTCGCACTCCAGCAGAATTTACGGCGTAACCCAATGCGGCCCAACGAGATACGTTCGTTCCAATCGCTGGAATTCGGCGAAAACTCTCTGACAACGACGACGCTCCACGCCACGGATTACGAAATAACGGACTTTCCAGCAGAATTATCGGATTCGGAAGATGGAGAGTCTGCGTGTAATAAACAATATAAACAAAAGTTATTGCGTATTGAACGAACGGCGAACGGCGGTACGATTCCGCAAAAGGGAACGCTTTGGACGGATGAACGGGGCGAAATCTGGAAACAAACGACCGAGCTTCTGGGAATCGCGGTCTATCGAACGGATGCGACAACGCTTCAGCGGTTAGCTGAACGCATGGCTGATTTCGACCATCTAATTACCGTGCCGATTCAGGACGCAACTTCTGACCAAGTTTTCTCGAAATGCGATCTTCAAAACATTGCCCAACTCCAATGCGAAATCACGATTGACGATGATACCAATTTCGCTAACTTCTTTCCTGATGGTCCTTTACAACATGTAATTCCACAAGATTCTCGTACCGCATCCGTGATTTTGACCTGTGAAAAATCGCAAAACGCGACCGATGGCGAGCTTGAAAAAGATGGAAATAATGGTGAAAATAGAAATATTGAACCAAATATAGAAAGTAAGGCTGTAGTAGCGGAGGATTTATCCGCCAATGCGTGGATCGAATCGGACGCACCGGAACTTGTTGCTGCGGCTCAATCAATTTTACCAAATGAGACAAATCCGCGGACTTTAGCAGTTGCATTGGAGCAAGAGGCGAAACAGCGTATTCCCAAACCGAATTACCACAGCGGTTTTGAGTCGGCGCTCACGGCGTTACGAAGAGGGGAGGGTGATTGTACGGAGCACGCGGTGTTGTTGGCGGGGTTAGCGCGTTCACGAGGCATTCCGGCACGCATTGCAACCGGCCTGATTTTGGAGTCAAATGCGGCGGCATTCCACGCTTGGACGGAACTTTATCTGGTCGATCGGTGGGTAGCGTTCGATGCGACACGTCCACAGGGGGGAATCTCCGCTCGCTATCTGCGAGCCGTCGTGGACAATCTGGCAGGTGTCAATGCCGTTGCACGATTGCAACGATTGCTGCCGATCGTTGGTAAAATCCATATTACAGTCCGTAAAATGACCCCGATTTCCACGGATACCCCGTGATCTGACACGATCCGTATCGTTTGCTTATGGAGAATGCGATGAATCGCTCGTCTGAAAAGAGTTCCACTCTCGTTTCACCACCCTGTTGGGATCCCGATCAACAATTACGCTGGCTATCGGAATCCCGGTTCCGAAGTCGTCAACATCTCGGCATCGCGGAACGTAAGATATTGCAACGCTTAGGGTTAGAGAAAGTCTTGGAACATGGACGAGTTTTTTTAACACAACGAGTAGCCCCTGCGCGACCGGCGAATGATGGTCGTCAAACGCCGATGAGAAAACACCCGATCTTCGTAGCTCAACATGCCACGGCGACTTGTTGCCGCGGCTGTATTGCCCGGTGGTACAATATCCCCACCGGTCGTGAACTGACCGCGTTGGAAATCGACACTCTACTCACCGTCATTCGTCACTGGCTCGAACGCGAAATGGAACGGAGCGACTGTAAAAAGGCTGAACCGAGTCCCACTGCGGCGAAACGCCGACCACGTTCCGTCCAGCAAACGTTGTTCCAGACGGATTGTGAGACCGCAAAAAAACATGAGGGTTAGTCGCCCTCACTCGTTGAATCTACTGCCAAACATTCCCGATCGCTTGGATGGCTGTTTAATGGACGCGGCACCAGCGTCAGGTAAAAAGTTTGACGTGTCCCGCAAGTGCGCCCAAACAGGTCTGCGGCACCAGCGTCAGGTAAAAATCATTCGTCTTCGCTGATGGCATCAAAAAACAATCCCGCCGCGACAGAGGTCGGGCAGATCGTCCGAATCCCTAATTGGGCGTAGGCGGTTTCTCGACGCGGATCGAACACACGCGCCAACACTTTTGGGGTGTTGAAAATTTTCTTCGCCACCTGAGCCACCATCAGATTCACGTTATCATCGTGCGTCGTGGCGATGAGAACATCGGCTTTGTGGACCTTGGCCTCACGAAGCACGGCGGTCTGAGTCGCGTCGCCCTCGATGCGAAAACCGCTAAAATCGGCAGAAAGTCCCGGAAACGCCGACTCCGAAAGATCAATCGCCACGACCGAATGGCCTTCGCTACTCAATCGATTCGCTAGATGCGCGCCCAAACGTCCACAACCCACAATGACGATATATAGCCCCGTTTTCTTCATAATTCACCTTCGATAAACGGTTCCGTCGGTTTGACCTTAGGAAGTTGTTTCATCTCTTCCAAACGTTGAAATCCCACCTCGAAGAGCGATGCCAAAAGGGTGTACGCCTCTGCGCGGCTAGGACCTGTGGACACCGCGCGGCAGACGATATCTCGCGCACAAGCTATGCTGCGATCGGAGACGGGCTCGTGCATCAAAGTAGCCCAATCGGGAAAATGAATCACCTGAGACGTCTCTAACACTTCACGTTCTAAAATCTGTGTCGCCAAATCACGTACTTCCGTCGGCGTAAATGGCTTTTCGAGGAAATCGACCGCGCCTAACTTCATCGCCTCGGCGACCGATTCAACGCTGCCATGTGCACTGACGATCACCACCCGCACACCAGGGCGCTCTTGTTGAATATGCCGCAGAACTTTCAAGCCGTCCATACCAGGCATCTTTAGATCGAGAAAAACCACTGAATAGGTGGTCGTCTCCATTTTCTTGAGTGCGTCTTCTCCGTTGATTGCAGTTTGGACAGGAATGCCCAACGGTTCCAACGCCTGTGTCATCATCGTTCGGACGTTTTGCTCGCCATCCACCACAAGTATTGATTTTTCTGACATACTATCTCTCATCGTTAACACATTGATTTTCATCGTTTTTTTGAAAAGCCCCGCGGCAAGTGCGTGAGTCACGATTTCCCAACTTTTCTCACGGCGCCCGCGGCGGAAAAACGTATCCAAACACCATTCGGAGGAAACTCATTTTCTCCAAAACACACCCCATTATATCACATCTTTGCAATTTGAAATGGATTCCACCCATTCGGGTGGTTTTTCCGTTTTGCGGAGCGGAATTAAAGGACAATGGATTATTCGGTGTCTCCCAACAGGGCTTTGAGCGCGGGACCATGGCTATCCGGCAGTGTAATGAGAACGATGTGATCGCCGTCGAGTAATTGTGTCGCACCACGTGGAATAATCGGTTGATTATCGCGGATCAGCACACCGATGAGCGTTCCTTCGGGCAGTCGAATGTCCTTCAGCGATTGGCCGATAACGGGACTTTTGTTGTCGAGAACAATCTCAGTCACATTGACTTTACCACCGCTAATCGGCAGTAAATTGGTAATTTGTTCGAGTGAGGCTCGCTGTTCGATCAGGCTTCCAACAATGTCTGTGGTTGAAAACGCGGTCACACCGAGCATTTCAAAGATCTCCGCGTTGTCCGGGTCGTTCGCCAACGCGACACAGCGTGGCACGCCGAACTGGAGCGACGCGAGTTGGCAAATAATGAGATTGTCCTGGTCATTCGGGGTGATCGCGAGAATGGCATCAGCGCTCCTCGCCCCAGCCTCCGCCAAAATTTCTGGATCGCTGCCGTCACCGCACAACACCACCGCGGAAAGCTGTCGTGAAAGTTGCACAGCCTCCTTTTGCTCACGATTGATGACGACGACCTCGTACCCTTTCGACGTAAAATTGCGACATAAAAAGTATAACGTCTTATCACCGCCAACCAAAATGACCTTCATACGAACTCCTATGACTGATGCGCTCGTTCGAGTTTATGCCGTTGGTTTAAGTCACGCTATCGTTTGCACCTATTCCAGTTGGAAATGTCATTGATTTGAACTTAGCCACAAGTGATTTTACAACGAAAAATCGCGAATGGATATGCAAAATCAGACAGAAGTATAAGTATCAGTTGATACGATTGATTCGAGTGGCTATAGGAATATAACCCGTCGCTCACACCGGTGGTTCGACCGCCGCGATGGCGATGGCCGCCGTTTCGATCCGCAAAATGCGTGCGCCGAGCGAAAGCGGACGAAAACCAAGCTGGATGGCCGCGGAAACCTCCTCGTCCGTAAAACCGCCTTCCGGACCGACGGCCGCCACAACACCAC
>JAQVKF010000244.1 GCA_028694795.1 Thermoguttaceae bacterium
ATTCGATTTTGGCGGAACGATCGGCCGCATTCCGAGCGATTCGACCAGTGAACGCGTCGCGTTGCCCTCGTACGCCTTGTCCATAAGTAAACTTGACCCATTGAACTGACCGTCCAGTTTGCGAAGCAAAATTCGCCCCTGCGGACCGTCGTTCAAATGACCCTTCGACAACATCAACGCGACCGGGAGCGTGTCATTCGCGACGATCACGTGGAGTATATTTGAATAATACGCTGTATGAATATTAAAAGAAGCAAAAGCCGGGAAAGTAGTGACCGCTTTTGCGGACCATAACCAACCGCACGGCAGTACGAATTCGCAGCCGGGCGTTCCCGGCCGCCGCGTGTTTTGCCGATGGATTGTTTTCCGTTTTTTTAATGCGCCGGTGCCATCAAGATGGACTTTAATACCGCTGCTGTCGAGTGACAACGCGGAGGTATCCACATGGAGCTTCAGCTTATTTTGAAGTGCCTCAAAAAGATGGAATAAGACGCCGTTTTCAGCCCATCGACACATACGTATATACACTGTGTTCCAGTTGCCAAAATCCTTCGGCAACGCACGCCATTTGCAGCCGGTTTCCACCATGTAGAGCAGGATATTTACCTGCCCAAGCCAACATTCGTTTACACTCGCGATTTTTCGTTGCAAAATCGCTCTACCCCTAAGCCTTGATCCGAACTATTGCCGACGTTGATGAACATTTCATCGTAAAATGATAAATCTGTACACTATCACGAGACTTAGGAAAAACGTGTTTGATTTTTTCAAATGGTTGTTTTGTGATTTTCATACCGATATCATCGGCTAGTTGGTAATTTTTCTATAATTATTATGTGAACACGCCCTAGTAAAAAGTTTTGGAAGGGGAGTTTGAGGGGAAACTTTTCGCAAAAAATAGCCTCTTATTGGTTCTTCGCCCCAAAAAAGTTTTACGAAAAAAGCATTTTCGCAGAAAATGCGCAACCTTTTTTGAACTTTTTACCTGACGCTGGTACAGCCGGTCGCTTCGATTAAGATGGCAACTTGTGTGCACACGCCCTAACACACACAATCATTACGCAAAATGCCACGACAAAAAACATCTCCTCAGACGACCATTAGTACATAATTCACTCCGTATGGTGCCATGTATTCGTTTTAACTTGTTTTTTTACCGTTGATTCTATCATATTCACTTTGACATTCAGGGCGAATAGCCGCGACATTTTGACCAAGATGGATACTTCAAAAAATTTTCCTCTTTTGAACGATTGTTCCACATGATGCCTACTCCAGCCTTATGTATTGGAAAAAGCACCGAGATACAAGAGGTATTTTATTATCCCATCATATACACTTTTTATGGGGATCTATGCAGTCATTGGGAATGGAATTTGCGGTATCGTTGGTGGCGGTGGTTTAGGTGGTGGCATTCGAATCGGAGTGGTAAGTGTACTGTTGGTTTGGCAGTTGTTTGAAGGATTCGACGCCGATGGAACGGAATGGGACAGAATCACTCCTTTAGGTGGTTTGTTATCCACCCTATGGTATTATATTTATCGAAAAATGTCTGTATTTCTGTCATAACTGTTGCATTCCTACTTGCGATCGTGTGAAATTGGGTAGAATCCGAGATTCAGGGTTTTGAAAAGGCGATATTCTTCCGATTCGAAGAAGGGGAACTTTATCGTTGGCGATGGATGGTGGGTTGCCGTTGAGGGAACCGTTGATCGTGGGCGATTTTTGGGTTGGGAAGACCACAGAGACTAGAAAAATGATAGGAATTTGAGAGAATAATAAACGTCGGGGGGGAGATGTGAAAATTGGGGGAAGACGGTAGAAATTTTGGTGGCGGAGATGTTTGGCGACTGAAATCTTAAGACAACGAAAACCTTGAGAACAGTGAATTTTTTCGATATGGGAAATTTTTCCAACGTTGAGATGTTTTTTCGGCGTTAAGTTACGGAAAATTCTCTCATTAGTCCGTCTTCGCAGGGAAGTTGGCCAAGATTTGGCGAAAAGTCAACCTGATTTTGCTAGTAAAAAGATGCCCTGTCCTATACAATGGAGACAGGGTGTGTTGTGGGGATATATTGCCTTTAGGCAAGAAATCTGAAATCGAACTATTCAAGGGGTTGATCGGTTCGCCGGGAAGCCCCTATACGGAATGATTATACGGTACATACTAGGGTGATAATGTTAGAAACCGCACTGAACGTTGTCGGCAGACGGGAGAAAGTGACCGCTAAGGTCCGTTACCCGCTTTTCCGACCTGCCTATACTGGAGATCGATCGATGTCTCAATTCTGTCGTTTTCGCCTTCTGGCGTTGTGTGCCTTTGCCTTGTCGGCGGGGATGTTTTCAGGGGAAGCTCAAGCAGTTCCGCAAGCGGATCAAGTTGCGGAATTGTCCGTTTGCGAGCAGGATGGAGCGAAATACTTTTCGCTTCGTATTCCGCCAGTCCAGTCGGAAGCCGCCGCGTCGCATGATGTGGTGATTGTGCTCAACACGTCAGCCACGATGAATGGTAGTAACCATGCGGCGCAAAAACAAGCGTTGGAAGGGGTTCTAAGTCGTCTTGGGACGTCTGATCGTGTGCAGATCGTGACGGCGGATATTGATGCGAAGCCGTTGACCCAAGGTTTTGTCGCGGCGAATAGTCCGGAAGCGACGGCTGCGGTACAGGCGTTTGAAACGACGACGTCGCTTGGGGCGACCGACCTTCCGAAGGCGATTGAAACATCCGTGGCGATGTTTGACGAAGCCGATCCAGCAGCCGCTCGAAGCGTGCTGTTCATTGGTGACGGTCGTAGCCGTGCGAATCTTCCAGACGCTGAGACCTTGGCTGCGTTGACGGAAACGTGCGTAGAAAACCAGGTCGCCGTTAGCAGTTTGGGCTTGGGTGTGGATGTGGACTCCAGTTTGCTCGAGGCGATCGCCGGGCGCACAGGAGGGTGTTTCTTGGCTGCGGAAAGTGTCGATTCCACAAAGCTGGATGATGCGTTGGTCGCGGCGGTCACGGGTCCGGTGGTCCATGTGGGCGATGCGGTGGTACCGGAAGGTGTGACGCTCTATCCGACGACATTTCCACCGTTGCGGGCGGATCGTTCGACGGTGTTAATTGGAAAAGCAAACGCGGGTTCGTTGGATCAGCTGAAAGTAACAGCAACGGCGGCAGACGGTTCCGAGTTGGCTTGGAATGCGGAAGCCAAGACCGATGCGAACAATGCGTTTCTCGTGAAATTGGTTCAGGGTGCGGAAGTAAACGGTGGCGTAGCTCTTCCGTTGAGCGATAGTTCGAGTCTCCAAGCGGTATCTGATCAGTTCCAACAGAGTGCGGTGGGTGTTGCGGCGATGGCCCAAGTGGCCAACGAGATGGGCGATACCCAGGCGGCGGATGCTCTGGTTGATACAGCCAAGACGGTTATGCCGAATTTGAAATTGGCTGGACCACAAGGTGGTGAGGTCGTCGCGCTCACACCGGTGAAGACAGTAGCTCCGCTAGGTTCCGCGGTAACGGATACGTCCGATGTGGCGGCCACACCTGCAACGACTCCCGCACCAGTAGTTGCAACGCCAGCAACCGATGTGGCTGTACCGGCGACCGATACTGTCGGAACGGCAAGCGTGGCAAGTTCGGATGATGCGGATACCCTCGATATGAGTGGTACGAATGACCCGATGAGTATGGATTATTATGAAGGAACGGTTCTCAACGCGGCGCAGCAGCAGGAGTTGCAGACGGCGCAGGTGAAGACAGCGGTGGAAGTAGCGTTGGCGGATGCGGCGAAGTTGATTCGTCAGGATCCGGTTTCGGCGCAGATGCCGCTCAAAGTGTTGTTGCCGCAGATTCGCGGCAATACGACGATTGATGCGGCGACCCGTCAGCGTTTAGTCGCGAATATTGAGGCGAAGTTGCGTGAAGCGTCGGCTCAGGAAGAGGTGATGGATGCGCACCTTCAGGTAGAACGTCGTAAGCAGGCAAACGCTCGTCATCGAGCCACCGTTGCGGAAGATTTGCTCCGCAAAGAGAAAAAAGTGGACCAACTTTCCGAGCGTTACCGAGCGTTGATCAACGAGAAGAACTATCGTGTTGCGGAAGAGGATGTCGGAGCGGCATTGGCGGTCGTCAGTCCTGATTCGGTCATCGCGACACACGCCATTGGTTCCGCACAAAGCCAAGGATATTGGGCGGATGCGATGGCACTGCGTCGATTACGCCAAAAAGGTGTCATCGACACGTTGTACCAAGTCGAGAAGGCGTATGTTCCGTTCCCAGATGAACCGCCATTGGTCTATCCAGATGCGACGACGTGGCGTTTGCTCAGTGACCGTCGTAAAAAGCAGGCGGAAGAACTCAAAACTATTACCGGTGCGAGCGAAACGGAAAAGCGGATTTATACCGCGCTGCGTCAGCCGATCGAATTGCGTGACCTGACCCCGGATGATGAAGGCAAAATTCTTCTTTCTGAGGTGTTGGATGCGGTCAAAGCGGAATGCGGAATTGAGGTTGTTCTCGATACGAAAGAGATCGATACCGCTGGTGAATACGATAGCAACTCAACGGTGACGTTAGTCAAAAATATCACATTGCGTTCGGCTTTGAATGTAATGTTGCGTGAGTATGGCCTGAAGTATGTCGTAAAGGATGAAGTCCTGTTAATCACCACGGCGGATGCCATTGAGTCGAAACCAGATTCCTACCTGAACTTGCGTGTTTACCCGGTTGCGGATCTCGTGGTTCCGATCATGAGTGGTGGTATGGGCGGCATGATGGGTGGCATGGGCGGCGGCATGATGGGTGGCATGGGCGGCGGCATGATGGGTGGTATGGGCGGCGGTATGATGGGTGGCAT
>JAQVKF010000245.1 GCA_028694795.1 Thermoguttaceae bacterium
AATTGCTTCGCGCATCTTCCACTTTGCCTGATTCTTGAGCGTTCAACCCCGATTGCATCAGCGTATTACTGGCTCGAAGCGACCAGCTCGAAGGACTTCCCCAACCTTTGAACGTACAACCGGTAGACAATAGAAAAAATAAGACAATCGAAAGAGTGCCGAGCAAACGCATCACAAAAACGGAACGTAATAGGAACGATACGGCATCCGGAACCATGGAATCAGAAAAAAAAAACGTGCGCACGACAACTTCGTCATCGTTCACCGACTTTCTATTTCTGAGCAGAATCCACTTCAAACGGGAGACGCACATATCGAATGAACGTTTTGCATCACTCCATTCAAGGCGATTCGGCATCTTTCCATTCGGAAATACCGTCATTTTTTGTCCCATGGGATCCTTGTTCCAATGGATTGGGCACTCACGTCAACAGCTGTGTCACAAAATCACCTCGGTCACCACCTAAGAACCGTTCGCATCGAATGATCACCCGTGGTTTATGGAACGGATTTCGGCTCACGGGGGCGTTAAAACCAGCAGTACAACGGAACTATCTTGGGACCGTTCAAAATACGGCCCTTCGATATCAATCTGTACTGCGAGATACCGAACTTTGCCGGTATCTCTCACGGTTTCATTGGACCCAAAACTACTGCTGCGGTTGTTGGGCTTGCGGCTGCACACGACGGCGGAAGTCGGTTTCCAACACGCCAAACACGGCCTCGTGGTGCATCACGGTCTGCTGGAGCGCTATCAGAAGTCGTTTCGCCGTATAAAAATTCATGATCACACGCTGCGAAATCTGAATCGGTTCCGTCGGAATACGGTTCGGCTGGGTATTCAAACCGAAATCAACCACCAGCTCTTCGGGCGTACCGATAACGCGGCAGAAGTTGGTATAGCATTCCGTCGCCTTGGTGGTGTCGGTTACAATTTGAACTTGCTGCGAAGCTGCTTGGGTGTCCTGTTCGGGAGCGTCTGCCATAGTATTTGCCTTTCATGCAAAATGTCTTGCGAAAAATGTTCATCAAGAAAATTCAGTCTTGATTAATCCTTACTATTTTATGTCATATGCGTAACCATATAGCGTTTCGATGGGGGTCATGATTTCCATCAGGTCAATGGCATCACAATGTACGAATATTCATCCTCTGTACGAAGCACCAATGGCGTATCGGCATCTTTACCCAAAAGCGTTACCTGCGAATCCGCATTGAGTACACGTAGGAAATCATTCAAAAATTTCGGATCGAGTGAAATTTGAATCGTCGGACCATCGTAACTGATGGGCATTTCCACATGGGACTCGCCCGTCTCAGAGGAACGTGCCCGCAAAATCGCCTTGCCTTCATTAAACTCGAATTCTACGCCAGGATGGGTTTCATCAATGACGATGGCCGCCTGACGCACAGCGGAATAAAACTCGCCCACGGGAAGATCTAAACGTGAAAGCGTCGTATCATCTGGAAAAATATCTCGCCAGCGTGGAAAGCGTCCTTCGAGAAGACGCGTATACATCGTAACACGCCCAGTCTGAATCAGAAGATCGTTCGCGCGGATCGCCAAATGTACTTCCTCATCCAAATCGGTGAATGAACGGTCCAACACCTGAAGCGAACGACTCGGAACAATCGTATTACTAATCGTTTGTGGTTCACCCACCCATTGTACGGGACCGTCTTGACGAGCAAGACGCCGACCATCCGTCGCCACGCCGTGAAACTTTTGGTCATCTAACTCGAACAGGACACCACCTAGCGCATAACGTCCACTTTCCGTATCTGTGGCAAAAACCGTTCGCTTAATGAGTTCGCGGAAGAAACGAACCGGCATTTTCAAATAATTCGCTTCTTGAAATTGGGCTATTTCCGGAAATTCATCGGGATCCCCAGAAGATAACAGCCAATTGTTGGCTCCATAAGAGACTCGGGCTTGGGTGCCTTCCGTTTCGATACAAATCGTATCGGCGGTGCACTCTCGGAGTAATGGTCCAAATCGACCGACCGGCAACATCACCTCACCCGCTTCTTCGACCGTTACGCCAGAAAGTTCGACACAGATGCCGATTTCAAGATCGGTTGCCAAAAGTACCGCTTTCTGATCACGAAGTGCAAGCTTCACACTCTGCAAAATCGGTTTCGGACTCTTATTCGGTACGACACTGGCCGCCAGCTGAAATGCCGGTAATAGCTTATCTCGCTCGCAATGAACTTTCATATCTCTACCCATATTTCAAAAACGCGCCTTGGAAGAGACTTGTCACTTCCTAACGCTTACGGTTATACTATCTTTTGTTAAAAAGGACGGTTGTCCTCATTTCCGCAGTGGAACCACCCCGGGATTACGATGGGAAGATCAACGCTCGTAAAAGCGCCAGTACAAATGCCACCCACGGTGTTCCAATCGACATTCCTTGTTCCAATCGACATTCCTTAGAAACGAAGGCCCTGTCGCTTGGCCCCACTAGCGGCACAGGAGGTGTACTTCATTTCCCCGTTCCCCGCAAGATCAGTTTAATCGATTATTTTGTTTCAATCAATACATTTAACACATTTGATCGCGCTTTCATGTTTCACCCTAGGGCGTGTTTACACTAAAAACTTGATGCATATAAAATGTTCGCGCAATATGGCGTATTTATATCGGAAATACCGCACCCTAAAATTCGACACAAATACCATTGTGTTAACCTGTTTATCCTATATTAACAGCGAGAACATACTGCAGGTAAAATTTTTTGAACCAACAAGAAGGATATGGAAAAGGCACTTTTGAAAAAGTTGCCCTCCAGACATTCCCCTCAAAACTTTTTGCTATACGTACAAGCTGCAAGGGTCAACATGGTACGACGTTTGTGTGAACAGGTCCTAGATGGTTGGACATTTTGAAGCAATCACAACCGTCACACATGGAAAATCCGTAAAATGGTTGTGGAGAAGAGCTACAGGAGGATGGCAAGCCTAGTTGGTAAGGGGTAACACGAGGATTAGTCGTGACCTTTGGTGTTTTGGGTGATATTTTTCAACTGGAATGAGTACAGATAAACGAAATTGACAGAACACGAATGACAAAACGTATAGCGATTATTGGTGGAGGCATTTCCGGTTTATCGGCGGCACAGCGGATACTAGAACGGAATGCGGCCTGTGCGCGGACGGATGAACGGCAGGAATTGGTCCTTTTCGAAGCCGCAAATCGATTGGGTGGAGTAATTTCCACGCGACATGAGCAAGGTTTTCTGGTCGAAGAGAGTTCGGACAATTTTATTACGACCAATCCGTGGGCGGTCGAATTATGTGAAAAACTCGGTTTGAAATCGACGCTTACGGGGACGGATCCGACCTCCCGCAAAACATTTGTGGTACATCGCGGACGTTTGTACCCATTGCCCGACGGTTTTCTGATGATGGCTCCGTCTCGAATTTTATCGATGGCGATCACCCCGATTCTATCGCCATTCGGAAAACTTCGTGCCGCGCTCGATTATTTTCTGCCGCGACGCCGAGACGAATCAGACGAGTCGCTCGAACATTTTGCGGTACGTCGCCTAGGCCGGGAGGTGTACGAACGATTGATTGAACCTCTCGTAAGTTCGATTTACGCGGCCGATATGGCAAAATTGAGTATAAACGCAACATTACCACAGTTTCGTGAAATGGAGCAGGAGTATGGCAGTCTGATTCGGGCGATGCGAGCAAAAGGAGCGGCACGAAAACGGGCTGAACGGCAAGTGAAACATGCGATGCGATTGACCGCCAAACAGAATTCCGCTCCGGAAAATTCGGTGGCCAAAGCATCAGCCAAAATTGATGGCGAAGTTTCATCAGCCGATGGTCCAACAGCCGCCGCGACCGATGGAATGAAAGTGACTCGTGATACCGGAGCGCGGTACAGCTTATTTATGACGCCGCGCGACGGGTTGGAAATGATGGTCCATGCGATTCGTGAAAGGTTGGAAGCGGCCCCGGAAGCGACGATTCGGTTGGAAACGCCTGTTGAATGGATTGAGTCGCTATCGAATGGTCGATATCGTGTGGTGTGGAAAAATCGGATCGGAGCCTCCTCACGGGAACCAATTACGTCAAATGAATCGAGTGGATCAGGCTCTTCCGGCCCAAGGGTAAAAGACGCGAGGGCAGAGGAGACGCGAACCGTAGAACCGAATGGTCTGAATGCGGCGGAATTTGACGCGGTGATTCTCGCGGCACCATCGTACGTTTCGGCACGATTAGTTCGCCCGATTGATACGGTCATGGCTGACACATTGGCAAAAATCGAACATTCAGGGACAGTGGTTTTGACCGTCGCATACCGTACGGATCAGGTCAAACATCCACTCAATGGGGCAGGTGTGGTGGTACCGTCGATTGAACATTGTCCGATTTTGGCGATTAGTTTTAGCAATCGGAAATATCCGCATCGAGCACCTCAGGGAACGGTGTTGCTGAGGCTTTTTGCCGGTGGCGCAAAGCATGAGCATTTGTTTCAATTGGACGATGCGGCGTTGCGGCGAGAAATGCTTCGCTCGCTTAAACCGCTCCTGAAGATTGAGGGTGAACCGATTTACCACACCATTGCGCGTTGGACCAACACGATGCCGCAGCTTCATTTGGGACATCAAGAACGGATCGCGACCATTCGTGAGCGAGAATCCCAGCATCCGGGATTGGCAATCGCGGGAAACTATTTCGAAGGGGTCGGAATTCCCCATTGCGTACACAATGGCTGGCTGGCCGCGGATCGGATTTTATCCGGCGAACTCGAGCAAAACAAACCCGGACAAGACAAACACGGTAAAACGGACAAGG
>JAQVKF010000045.1 GCA_028694795.1 Thermoguttaceae bacterium
AAAGATTTGCCCGAAAATATGGTAAATCATTGTCTACGGAACAGATTCTAGTGTCGACATTAGGTACACATAGGGATACCTTTTTCTTCTGCATATTTTGCGGCATAGGCTATCGAAGGTGTATCGATGGTCAGATTTTCGCAACCAGAAAACGCCCATCCACTGAGGCCTGTCACCGGCAGATGATGGAACTTCGATGGAATAACGCCCCCCTTGTGGTTTTTGTCTTTTAGTGCCGTGATGGTGACCATGCCAGCCGATTCCATATACTCGAATGCCTCGATTGGCTCCATCCAATCTATCGACGACGGGATCGTAAAATTTCCGCATATATCCATCGAATATTTCCTGATTCGCGTCTGCTTCCATCGAGTGATTTGCAACGCTCTAGCGGGTTGTTACGAGTCTGGACAATGGCTAAATATACGACCTAGTGAAAGTTCAAAAAGTTGGTCATTTTCCTGTCAAAAATGTTTTTTAGGGCGTGTTCACGTAAACGTCGTACCACGTTGACCCACATTGTAGCTCGTATGTATAGTAAAAAGTTTTGAATCATTGCCGCTCGTCCAACCCCCGTTGGTCGAGTGGAGGTTTGGAGGAAAAACACCTTTGCTCGACTTCTGTCGAGCAAACGATGGTACAGCCAAAAGTCTTTCTCTCCATGTCTTTTTCCCCGCCAAAAAATTTTATTTGGGGCGTATCCCGTCTGTTAATATAGGTTAAACAAGTTGACGTGATGGATGTTTATATCGAATTTTTTCGGCAGTATACTCAATGCAAATATACTATATTACTTAAATGTCTTGCATTTATTATGTGAACACGCCCTAGTCCGCTATTCGGACAGTCGTGTTGGAGTGGAAAATCAACGCCCAACATGGCACGATATTTGCGCGAACACACCTTAGTCACGCTCACCGCAGCTGAGCTGTCTCGGCTTTGGTAATCGACTACACGTGAATACCAACTCACACGTTAATGACGTGAATCTCCGGGTCCAACAGTTCGTGGAACGAACGTTCGACCACTTGCTTGAGCGTTTGTTTTGCACTCATGCAATCAGCACAGGTCCCCTGAAGTGAACAATAAATGGTTTTGTCTTTGATGTCGATCAATTCAATCGAACCACCGTCACACGCGAGCATGGGGCCGATGACCTCGTTGAGAATTTTTTCCACACGTTTCGCGAATTGGAACGGTGAGAGCGTCGGTTTTGTTTCGGCACTTTTCGTGCCACTGGCATCCGATTGGTCCTGTTTGGGTAATTCGCAGACAGTTCCCTCTGGCAGCGTCGGTTTCGTTCCCGTCGCGGGCTTTTTGTGCACGACATTCAGGACGTTTGCATCCTCACCTTTGGCATGTTTGGCCCAAACGTCGGTCAAAATATCTTGAATGCCGCCTGGTGCGTAACGACACGCCTGGCACGCACCGCCCGCCTTGAGCGCACCGGTCACCTCATCGAGCGTATGCAGGTTGAGTTCGAGAATCTGACGTCGCAAATACGGTTCGGTGATGGAAAAACACTTACAAACGAGTCGTCCGTCATCTTCGCCCGTTTCGTGCAAACGCACGCCCAGCTTCTGAAGATCAATGCCGCGTCTTTGCGACCAATTGTAGACCGCCGCTTCCAATGCCTCCGCTCCCATCACCGAGCAGTGAATCTTCTGAGCGGGAAGACCGTCCACGTATTTGACGATATCTTGATTCGTGATTGAAAGTGCCTCAATCGGTGTACACTGTCGTTCTTCGATGATCCGACACAACGCCTCACTCGACGCAATCGCGGAGGTGCAGCCGAACGTCAAAAACTTCGCCTCGACCACTTTATCTTTCGTGGGATCGGTAGGATCTCGATCACATCGGAACGTAAAACGCATCGAGTCACCACACGCGATCGAGCCATGTTCGCCGAAACCGTCTGGATTTTCGATTTCGCCCACGTGCGTTCCAGGTTTGCCGTGAATCGCATCCATGAACAATTGCATCGTTTTATCGCTATATTCCCATGCCATTCGTCACACCTCATTATATTTGATGGTTCATTGAATTTGATGTTTACGACGGTGATTTTCGTTTGCAACGCAAGGACACCCATATCCCAGTTCACACTTTTTACCTGACGTTGGCAGCGTTAACTCGGTAAAACATCGCCGCTGATGCGGTCATTTCGTTCCCGGCATTCGTCGATTCGCACTTTTACCTGACGTTGGCGGCGTGAACTCGGTAAAACATTGCCGCCGATGCGGTCATTTCGTTCCCGGCGTTCGTCGATTCACACTTTCTACCCGACGTTGGCAGCGTTAACTCGGTAAAACATCGCCGCTGATGCGGTCTCTCCACTTTCTGCATCAGCTCGCGCATATGCTACTCCAACCCGACCGCTTGCGCAGCAAGTCGGGGGAGGCAAAAATACCACCGTCAGGCAAAAAGTTTGCGGGAAACTTCCGCGATATGTTCGGCGGTTAGCCCAAAATGTTTCATGAGCGTACCTGCCGGGGCCGACTTGCCAAAAGTGTCGATTCCGACGAATTGACCACCCAAACCGAGGTATTTCGCCCAACCGAACGCACTGGCCGCCTCGACTCCTACACGTGCGGTGATTGTCGGCGGAAGCACGGTGTCGCGGTACGTTTGCGATTGTTCGTCGAACAGTTCCATCGAGGGCATCGAAACGACCCGGGTTGCAATGTTTTGCGATTCCAGTAAGCGCTGCGCTTCAAGACAAAGTGAAACTTCGCTGCCGGTACCGATCAAAATCACCTGCGGTTTACCATCCTGGGCCTCTGACAGGATGTATGCGCCATGTGTTACGCCAGAGGCTGAGGCGTAACGAGTTCGGTCGAGTGTCGGCAGATTTTGACGCGATAACACCAGCACGGACGGTCGTCGTTTTTGCGACAGCGCGACGCGATACGCCTCAGACACCTCATTCGCATCAGCCGGACGCAACACGAGACCATTCGGTACCGCTCGCATTGCCGCCAGTTGTTCAATCGGTTGGTGCGTTGGACCATCTTCGCCCACGCCAATTGAATCATGTGTCATAATATACAATACGGGTAAACCTTGCAGTGCGGACAATCGATACTGTGGTCGTAAGTAATCGCAAAAGACGAAAAACGTCGCGCAAAAACTTCGTAAACCGGAAATCGCCATACCGTTCGCTGCTGCGGCCATCGCGTGTTCACGAATACCAAAATGCAGATTTCGTCCCGCATAGTGATCCGCCTCGAAATCGCCCCGATCGGCCAAGTGCGTACTATTCGACGGTGCCAAGTCGGCAGACCCGCCGATTAACCACGGAATCGCGTTGGCCACGGCATTGAGTACCTTTCCGCTCGACGCTCGACTGGCCATTCCCTTCGCATCCGCGCCAAATTGCGGCAATACGTTTTCCCAACCGGACGGAAGCGTACCGGACATCAACGCGCGTAGTTCCTTCGCTTCTGTGGCAAACTGCTTCGCATATGCCGCGAACATTGTTTCCCACTGTGAACGTAATGCGTGACCACGCGCACCCAGTGTATCGGCGAAATGTTTGAGTACCTCTGTCGGTACGACGAAAGAGGCGTCTGGATCCCAACCGTATACCGCTTTGGTGAGGCGGATTTCTTCCGCTCCGAGCGGTGCGCCGTGGGCACCGTGCGTATTGGCCTTATTCGGCGAGCCAAATCCGATGATTGACTTGACGATCACGAGGGTCGGTTTGCCCGCAACCGTTTTGGCTGACTGAATCGCCGTCTGGAGCGAGGCTAGATCGTTCACATCGTCCACGCGAAGCACATTCCAGCCGTACGCCTCAAAACGTTTGCCGACATCTTCCGTAAACGCCAAACGGGTATTTCCTTCGATGGTGATATGGTTATCGTCATAAATCCAGCACAAATGGTCGAGTTTCAGGTGTGCCGCGAGTGACGCCGCCTCTGACGAAACACCTTCCATCATGTCGCCATCGCCACACAACGCATAAATACGATAATCGAACAGATCGAAGCCCGGTTTATTGTAGTGAGCGGCCAACCATTTTTGCGCGATCGCCATCCCGACGCTTGTCGCTACGCCGCTACCGAGCGGACCGGTCGTTGTTTCGACGCCGGTTGTGTGACGATATTCAGGATGACCCGCGCAAATACTATGGAGTTGTCGGAAATCTTTGAGCGAGTCGAGTGGAACCGCCGCCTCGTGAGTCGGATAATTCTCCGCATTAAGTCGTTTGACCCCCGCCAGATGGAGCGTTGCGTACAACAGCGTCGAGGCATGACCGCACGACAATACGAATCGATCACGATTCCACCATTCCGGATGTTCTGGATCGTACTTCATGAGCTCGCTATATAGTAGATACGTGACTGGTGCGAGTGCCATCGGTGTTCCCGGATGGCCGCTATTCGCCGCCTGCACCGCATCCATCGCCAGAGTCCGAATCGTATTGATAGAAAGTTCCGCAATATTGGCTATTCGATCTGTCACAAAAAACTCCTTTGCCCTGGACGCGTTACCATGCCGAATCCTGGTAGCCTGTGAGTGGGACACCTCTGGACGACCATGACTTAGCGACTCTTGCGTACCCAATGATCTCGAATCAATATACAACGATTCTTTTGCAAAAATATACCACTTCCATGCTCAGGATGCTAGGGGCTGGCCACATGACGTGGCTCCCACTTTTTACCTGACATTGGTGCTGCAACTTCGCTGGTTTGGCCCTCCCTGCTCACATTGTTCGGGGTCGGTCCGCAAGCACGGCATCCCTTCTACCTGACGTCGGCAGTACCGACGTCCAATAAGAAATCCTCCTAGTTTGCGTTGCAAGCGGTCTGGTTGGAGTGGAATATTTTGTGGTAGATTCGGCCCGCAATTTACCTCGGCTTGAACAAGCGGTCCGTGTTTTCAATCGTCTGCCGTGCGAGTTGTTCCGCTGCCATTCCGCGTAATGTCGCAATCCGACGTAGCGTATGTTCGATCCATGCTGGCTCATTATACGCCACCTTGCCGCGTAGCGGCGTAGGCGTCAAATAAGGAGCGTCCGTTTCCACAAGCAGGCGATCTACCGGTATCGTTGCCGCCACCTCCCACAATGGCGAGAATTTGCGATTCGTATAGGTCACCATCCCCGAAAAACTAAGGTACAATCCTAATTCCAAACAACTGTACGCGAATGAAAGATCGCCGCTAAACGAGTGAATGAGGCCGCGTAATGGAGCGTTGCGGGACGCTTGTCGCAACACAGGAAGCAAATCGGACTCCGCCTCTCGACAGTGGATCAACACCGGTAAATCACACTCCTGCGCCCACTCCAACTGTCGAATAAACCACGTAAGTTGCGTGTCGAATGGCACCTCCGCCCAATATCGATCAAGTCCGATTTCACCAATCGCCACACAGAGCGGATGTCGTGAAGCCGCTTGAATCGTTTCCCAATCGCCCGGTTGAATTTCCGGCGTCGAGGTCGGTTGGATTCCCGCCGCGAAACGCAAGAACGGAAACCGCGGTACCGCTGGATGGGAGCCAAGGGAATCGACCGAATGTCTACCTGATGCCGTGAAATCCATCGTAATCGTCGAGAACGATTCGGTCATTTTGATTAGCCGTCGAGTGGATGCCGCACTGACCGCTGGTGCGATCACGCCCACAACGCCCGCTGCCGCACTCCTCGCAAAAAGCTCAGGAAGCTGTTGTACAAATTCTTCCGAGTCCAGGTGTGCATGCGTATCAATCCAACGCATAATATACGTTCCATTCCATAGTCGAAACAATGTTTTTCACCACAGATTTGTGGGAAATAAACGTTTGCGGCAAAAGGCCATTCAATCCACAATCCAGGCCCTCACTTGTCAAACATTTCGCAATATACTACTCCAACCCGACCGCCCGAAGGGCCGGGAGGGGTGCTTGCTGGACGTTGCCGCCACCACCGTTAGGTAAAAAGTTTTGAATCATTGTCGCTTGATCAACTCCCACTGGTCGAGTGGAGGTTTGGGAAAACTTGCTTCAGAAAGTTTCCCCCATCTGTATTCCCTTGTTGGTTTCGTTCTGTCCTATTTTTCTAATCCTAATAGGTCATTACACCCGTTAAATTTTTAACTATTTTCCCATTTTTGGAAGTTGTCTCCGAAAATGGAAAAATGAATGCGGATGTCCGCTAGGGGCCGGGAGCGCTCGGCGGCGAGCTTGCTTTTTTACCATACGGTAGAGGATTCAAACTTGGTGAGTGAGCATACCAATCCGTTCGGGCGGCAACGTATCGCTGCGAGTTGTCGCTACCGCGACGCTGATATAAATTCGTTCGGACGGTCACCGCATTCTCGGTCCCTACTTATTTACGAGCGATTCCACATTTCTAGACAGCGACAACGCGAGGGCGGTGACAGTGTGACATTTACAATCCGGTGTTTTCAGGGGGTACTCCCGCGATCTGGCGGTGGAAGCGGCGGAAGATCCGGCACAGGAATCGTCGACGGATAGGAGCGCCGACTTGGCTCTTCCGGCGGCGATACCGGAACGGAACGCGACACGGCCTCAGAACTTACAGAACTGTTCAAACTCGCAGCCTCTCCCGAACCACCTTGACCGCTTATTCCGTTCGCATATCCACCATTGGGAGTGGAAACTTCGGGTGAAGCGGGTGAACTGGGTAATGTGGTGTCTCGAAACGCGTCGCGCCGATCAGCTGGCGGGTTGGGTGGATTCGCCGTTTTTGCATCTTGCGAATAGGGATCCGGCAAGCCGTACGTATCGTAAGGAGCGGAGGCATTTTCGTCGACGGTCTGACTTGATGAGCGATCAGACCATTGGAGCAGTATCGCAGTCAAAACAACCAGCAGCGTTGGAACCAACCAAGGCAAATGCTGCTCAAGCAGTCGTTTCCAAGACGAACGCGAGGAGGGTAAAAATTGGTCTTCCGGCACATCCAACTGTAATTTGAGATCATCGACCAAATCGACGAGGGCCGCGAGCAGTGACTCCGGATTCTGGAATCGACGTGAAGGTGATTTCGCCATCATGCGCCGCAACAGCTGCGAAACGGGCAACGGAAGATCGGGACGTAAACGTCGTACTTCCGGTACTTCCAACGTTTGATGTTTCACCAATTTCTGAAGCACCGTGCCGCTACCGAAGGGTGGACGACCGGTCAACATAAAAAACAACGTACAACCGAGCGAATAGATATCGCTGCGGCTGTCGGCTGTCCGTGGATCGAGAGCCTGTTCCGGTGCAATGTAATCGAACGTCCCTAGCGTCACACCGGTCGCCGTAAGTTCCTCGTGATCCAATCCACCACCCAAACGCGCCAGCCCCAAATCAATCAATTTCACGTAACCTTCCGGCGTCACCAGCACGTTCGATGGTTTAATATCACGATGCACCACCTGGTAATGCGCCGCATGGATCATCGCTCCGGCAATTTGAATCGTGTAACCAATCGCCACGTCGAGCGGCAGTGGGCCGGCGTGTTCCACTAAAATGCGAAGATTTTCACCTTCAATATATTCAAACACAATGTAGGGAACGCCCTGAAATTCTCCATACTGATAGACTTGTGAAATATTACGGTGATTCAACCGCGCAGCCGATTTAGCCTCGTTATGGAATCGCAGCGCAGTCTCGCGAGTCATTGGATCGGCGGACAAAATTTTCAACGCCACTAACCGATCGAGTTGAAGATCTCTCGCACGGAACACTCGACCCATACCGCCGCCGCCCACCATCTCCAACAGCTGAAACTGGTCAATCTGACAGCCCGGTTGAAAGTATTTGGCAATTACGTCCGTCACGATGGTGCCCTTACCCGTGGAGGGGGTACCGCGACTCGACATGGGAACCGTGACCGCCGAAACGGCATTGGTTGGCACGTCCGTTTTTTGCGGGATACGCTGGGATGGAGAACTCGGTTTCTCATCAGAAAGTGAAACACTTTTTTCCGGAATAGAGGCGGATGAAACATGACTGCGCGGAGATTCCGCTGATGGAACAGCCGGCTCACTATTTGTGTCAGATGCCGGCATTACTGCGGATAAGGAATCAGGTGTGCGCACAGAAATCACCGTGCGATCAGCGTCGCCAGAAGGTGAAATCAATCCGTGTTCCTTATTTTCCATCAAAACTCTTTACCTCCCTCACCCGCTGTACCAGCGGTTAGGCACCGCGTGTTCGTTTTTCCGACTTGTTTTACCACCGCCAGCCGTGACGTCACCTCGATTTCACGCTCACTAGCCATCCACCTGTTTCGCGGTTTCGTTTGGTATCAGCCCACTTTGCGGTATGACGAGTACGGTCCGGCCACCGCGACATTTACGTAAGCCACTCGATGGCCGCGGCGGCAATCGTGATCCCCGCACCCGCCGCACAAAGAATCAATTTGTCGCTCGGACGCAACTGGGATCGAAGAGAACAGACCGAAATCGGAATACTCGCGCTCGCTGTGTTACCATACTCTTCCAAATTCACATGGAACGTACCCGGTGCGAAATCCGTATGTTTCTCAATCACACGCAAAATCCGTGAATTCGCCTGATGTGGAATGACCTTTGTCACCTCCGACGGCGACCAGCCTGTGGCCTCCAATGCCAAACGAATCGAATGCGTCATCGCCTCGCTTGCCGCCCGAAATATCCCAGGACCATCCATCCGCACGTACGGATCGGTTCCCTGTGTCCCCTGTTCCGCACCAGGAATACAATCACCCGGTGTCATTCGACGTGCCCACGTCAAACCTCGAATATCACTCGTCATCTGCAACCAACGCAAACGTGCCTTGCCATACTGAGACGACAAACGCGTCCCGGCGTTGGACGTTATCGCGGAATCCGCGGTAAGAATCGACGCTCCCGCACCGTCACCAAACAAAAACAGCGTACTGCGATCATGACGATCCAATAAACGCGACTGAAGATCGACGCTTACGATCAGGATTGTCTTGGCCACTCCCGTCGTGATCAATCCACGCGCCACGCCGACCGCATATAACCAACCGGAACAGGCTGCATTCAGATCGAATGCAGGAATCCCATCCAAACCGAGCTTCGAGGCCAGAATACACGCCGTTGAGGGCATCGCGGCATCCGGTGTGGTCGTCGCCACAAGCAACGCGTCAATCTGCGAACACTCAATCCCGGCGTCCGCAATCGCCGCCGTCGCCGCCGCTGCCGCCAAATCGGAAGGATGCTCCTCCGGCGTCGCCCAGTGACGACGATGAACGCCTGTCACTCGATACATGTAATCGGCCGTGACATCCGGGAAATGTTCTAAAAGTTCCTCATTTTCTACCACACGTGCCGGCACAAAACTACCAAAACCCAAGAAAATCGGTTCCGCAGAGCAAATCGTCGCCGCTTGCGGCGTGGCGACATTCGGTACCGCCGACGGTTTGCCCGGCACGGAAGAACATGCATCATCTTCCAACGTTGATGCTGAAACCGGTCCTACTGTCCCAGGGGGGGGGGCCACGTCCGTGATTGTTTCAGATGTTCCAGTTTTTTCAAAATCTGGCATTTCTTCCGAAGACACTGAAATTTCCACTGGAATTGCGTTGACGGACCATTGTAACACGGTAGGATCATCCGTCTCGATGACGATAACGGTCGATTCGAGCGGCACGGAAGCCCCCACTTCGAAGTTCAGGGCGACGACTCTCCCCGAACAAGGAGCTTCGAAATCAAAGACCGATTTGTCACTTTCCGCTTGCGCAAGAATATCGCCTACTGCAAAAAAATCGCCCGGCATCACTCTCCATTGCGCAAGAATCGCTTCCGTCTCGGTCGCGCCTTGAGCCGGTAAGCGTAATTCCGCCCGATATTTGACAGGATGAACCATCCGAATCTATTTCCTTCACTGATAAATATTCGTACCAAACGCTCGTATCAAACGATGTCGCCAAATCTCTTTTGAAAGAACCCCCAAAACCGTTTCATCATTTTACTGATAAGCACAACGCCCCCTAATGTTATACGATTCCTTTCGAAAACGCTAGCGTTTTTTAGAAAAAGGAATGGATTGCCGACAATATTTTCGCCACGCTCGGCCGATATTGCAACTCCAATTCCGGGGCGAACGGTACCGGTTCATCACGGGATGCCAACACACGCGGCGGTGCTTTCAACGCATCGAACGCCTCTTCTGTCACCTTACGTATTAACGCGTCGGCCACACCCGCGAAACTGCCACTTTCCTGAATCACGAGTAAACGTCCCGTTTTGCGCACCGATTCCACAATCGGTCCCCAATAAGACGGCTCCAACACGAACGGATTCCAAAGTTCCACCGCCTCCGTAGCGACCGCTGTACTGATTTCCATGGGGTTCTTCGCCCCCTCCGATGGTACGGAGGACTTTACCTCCACCCTTTTTGCCGCTGATTCCGCATCCATCGCCGTTTTCAACGTCGATTCCGTCACCCACGCGTCAATCGCCGCCGCCGCATCCCGCAGCATCGCGCCAATCGCTACTACCGTCAAATGCCGACCCGATCGATGACAACGTGGACGTAACAGAGTCTCGCTTAGTGGACATACCAGCTGATTGTAATCGGTCGTTTCGTCCAAATTGCCCGCAAAATGGATCGCACCGCTCATACTCCAGTAGAGCAGTTTATGCTCCATGACGCAAACAGGATTCGGATCGTCATAACCGGCGATGATGGCCTCAAACATTTCCTGTGGCGTGGTGGGGTAGAGAACCAAAATTCCGGGGAACCGTGACCAAAGGCCTTCGTATTCCGCCGAATGGAATGGTCCCATGGTGACGCCGCCGCCGCACGGCATCCGTAGCAGCATGGGGGCGGGCGAGCCGCTTCGCCAATACCATGTCGCCGCATTGAGCCCAATTTGCGTGGTCGCCTCGGTCGCAAAATCCGCAAACTGGTATTCAACGATGGGTTTCGTACCCGTTTGTGATGCGCCTAACGCGAAACCGGTGATCCCCGCTTCGCAGATCGGCATATCGATCACCTGCATCGGATATTTCGCAAATAGTCCCTTGCACGTCTTGAATGCGGAACCATATTCACCGATATCCAGCCCCAGCAAACAGGCACTCGGATCACTTTCGAGCAGATAATCGAGTGCGCGGGTCACCGCTTCGCCCATCTTTGAACGTTCCACACGGTACGCTCGGCGTGCCACCGGGACTGCGGGAGCACGACAGATGGTCGCGGTTCGTTCTGCCCATGGATTCGATTCTGCCGGTTCCGCCGATTCGATTCGATCTGTTGAAACCGCGGGTGAATGTTCGTGACGATTCGCGATGACTGGACGTCCAATCGCCAAAGCCTGCTCCAATGCCTCGGAAATCTCCGATTCCACGTCGTTTTCCAAGGTGGCAATTTGCGATTCGTTGAATCCGACCACTTCCTGAAGAGAGATTCTCGCTTTGAGAAGCGGATCATCACGATGCCATGCCGCCAATTTGGCGGGATCGATATATTTGGCCGCGTCATAGACCGCGTGGCCGACAAGTCGATGGGTACGCACTTCCAAAATCGCCGGACCACCGCAGATCGTCTCTGAATGCCGCGACGGTTCCGCGTGCATTCGAGTTAATTGACGTGTCACGGCGTCATAAACCGCCCAAACATCTGTTCCGTCGATTGTTTCGCCGGGCATGCCGTAACCCGCCGCTCGATCGGACAGTCGGGCACAACGATATTGGTGTTCGGTCGGCGTCGAAAAGGCGTAGCTGTTGTTCTCTACCAAAAACAGCACCGGAAGATGGAATACTGACGCTAGATTTAACGCCTCGTGGAACGAACCGGTACTCGAACCACCATCGCCGATCACGGCCAGCCCGCAGGCGTTTTCGCCACGTTTTTGAGCCGACCAGACCGCTCCAACCACCGTGCTCAACATACCACCCAAGTGTGAAATCATGGGAAAACGCCGCCGTGCCGCGTCTCCATGATGTACGTTTCCCTCACGTGCCAGCGTAGGACTATCGGCATTGGCCAAGTACTGACAGAAAAGCTGATACGGCGTACTGCCGAGCAACAGATGGGAACCGAGATCACGGTGCAGCAGACTGATCACATCCAAGCCTGGTCGGAAAGGAAATGCCGCACCAATTGCCGCCGCCTCGTTACCGATCCCTTGCGTCACCGTGCCTTTGACTAAACCCTGACGATACAGGTCAAAAATTTTGTCTTCCATGCGACGCGCCAGACGCATGAAGAGATATGCCGTTGGATAGAATTGCTCACGGGTGAGTTTTTCAGGGAAACGTCGCACCTCTGGCGTCGGAAAGCTCGTCATTGACGCAGTAGACGGCGTCAGGAATGGGGCAGCCCATTTCTGTTCTGCAACATCGTGTTCCTGTAAATTCGGTTCACTCAGCATCATTTGACGGTCCATTGCATCCTGCGTCTTTCTACTCGTTCCAACGGTATGGATGTCCTTTTCGAAGGGAATGCGTGCCCATGGCAAATCATTTGCCACTCGCACGGTTTTCTTCCAACTAATGGCATTGTAAAGCGCATTCGAAAATTTGTCACCACCGAAATAGCATGAATTATGTAAAACTAAAGTAAAACTCTGTCTTTTGGTAAACTCGGAATAATAGGGAAAATACATACCTTTTGAAATTTAGAAACTCAAACGGAACATACCGCTGGTATCGCGACTGCGTTTCGATTACGATGGGGGGCATGTTTGGCTACATCTATCCTTTTGGTGTTGCGGTACCAATCCCGTCAGAAACCTTCCCGGCCCTTTTTACCCGACGCCGGTGTTTTTTACCTTTCCCCCGGCTTGCTACGCAAGCGGTCGGTCCGCAAGGTGCGGCTGCCAATACCCTCCCGGCCTGCTACGCAAGCGGTCGGGTTGGAGCAGAACATCAATACGAATCATCACACCATCGTTCACACCTATATTATGGAGAACCATCAATGATACGTTATCTTAGTCTGCTATTAAGTCTCTCGCTCGGATGGCTCTGTACTGCCACGGCTGCCGAATTTTACGTCTCACCCGACGGTAACGATGCTTGGAGCGGCATTCTTGCGGACGCGCAAAATATCCACGGGAAAGACGATGGACCATTCCGAACCGTCGCTCGAGCACAGGAAGCCGTCCGTACACTGAAAAAATCCACGGAAAACCAACCCGGTGAACCGACTCCTATTGTGATCGAATTGCGAGGCGGAACATACTCTCTCGATCAAACGATCATTTTAACACCCGAAGATTCCGGTATCTCCGAAACGGCTCCGATCATCTGGCGTGCTTACGGTGACGAGCGGCCGATCCTCTCCGCTGGACGTGTACTCACCGGTTGGAAAGTGGAAGCCAATGGACGTTGGACACTCGAAATTCCAGAAGTTCGTGACGGTCAGTGGTATTTTGAACAGCTGTTTGTCAATGGTCAGCGACGCTTCCGACCACGGTTGCCGCGCACGGGTTATTTTACGATTGCTGAACAACTCGAACCGAGCGAAAAATCAGTCGGCAAGGGGTTCGATCGATTCCAATGGAGTGGTGACGATATCGATACCCATTGGAGCAATATCGACGAGGTGGAAGTGTGCGCATTCCATGAATGGGCAATGTCACGCATGAAGATCGCACAGCTCGACGTCGATACACGTACGGTCACCTTTACAGGACATACGGCCTCCGCAAGCAGCGAATGGTCGAAATTTCGCAAAGGATATCGATATTTCGTCGAAAATGTGAAAGAAGCATTGCAAGAACCTGGACAGTGGTACCTGGATAAAAAAACAGGTATACTGACATACATTCCACAAGAAGGTGAAACGCCTGATTCGGTGGAAGTGGTGGCACCACGTTTGGGAGTGGTGCTGCATGTCGCTGGCGATGTCGAAAAACAGCGTTGGGTACACGATGTGCGTTTTGAAGGATTGGCGTTCGCACACACAAATTGGGTTTTGCCTCCCGATGGTCAGACGTTTCCACAGGCGGAATTTGGATTGCCATCGGCGATTGCGGTGATCGGTGCGCGACGATGCCATTGGGACGATTGTGCGATTGTGAATACCGGAGCGTATGCGATTGCGTTCGGTACGGGATGTCAATATGACACAGTGGAAAATACGGATATGCTCGATTTAGCGGCGGGTGGCGTCATGATCGGACGCGCCTTGGCGGGCGGTTGGGCGGAGAGTCTCAATGGTACTGCGGATCTGGAACGCATGGTATCGCATATCACGGTTCGCAATTGTACGATCGGTTACGCGGGACGCATGCATCCGGCTGCGGTCGGCGTTTGGATTGGGCACTCGCCCGATAATGTGATCGTGAACAATGATATTTTCGACCTTTACTACACAGCCATTTCGGTCGGTTGGGTCTGGGGGTATTCCGATTCGGTGGCGAAACGGAACGAGATTGGATTCAATCGGATGTATAAGATCGGTCAACGAGTGCTTTCGGATATGGGTGGTGTGTACACACTTGGATTGTCGGAAGGAACCCGCGTTCATGACAATGTGATCCACGATGTGGACGCGTTTAGTTATGGTGGTTGGGGATTGTATACCGACGAGGGTTCGACGGGCATTACGATGGATAACAATTTAGTTTATCGCACGAAAACGGGTGGTTTCCACCAGCATTATGGCAAAGAGAACTATATTGAGAACAATATTTTTATCGATGCGCAAGTGCAGCAGCTTCAACGAACACGCACCGAGGAACATTTGTCTTTTTGGTTTGAGCGAAATATCGTAGCATGGTCGAATGACACGCCGCTGATGGGTTCAAACTGGAACGACAACCAATTCAAAACGGATTATAATGTCTATTGGCATGGGGGCAAAGAGGTCAAATTCTTCGGCGATAAAACGCTTGAGGCGTGGCGAGCGGAGCGCGGACAGGACGAACATTCGATCATTGCCGATCCGTTGTTTATCGACCCGACGAACGACGACTATCGGCTTTCGGACGATTCACCCGCACGTCAGGTTGGATTCCAACCGTTCGACGCCTCGCTTGCCGGACGCAAAACACAGAGTCGTTGGACCACGGTCATTCCAACGCCGCCCAAATGTTTTGACGAATCTAGCGAAAACACATCCAAGTAGGCGGCAACGTGCCATTGCCGCTGGGAACGCCTGGCGGCGGGGACGCTATCGCGATGTTGTGGATAGTTCGGACGGTCGCGGAGTCGCAGCGGGCGCTCCCACCTTCTGGTCCTCCCTTGTCGGATTTATATATCCCCAAATATTCTACTCCAACCCGACTGCTTGCGACGCAAGCCAGGAGGGAGATGGGTAAAACCACACCCACCCAAAATAGAGGGTTTAGAGATCGACCACATATTTCGCGATCCATTGATCCACCTGACCACTTACCGTCAATTGGTGATAGGTAATCGCTTTTACCTCGCGGTCGATTTGATGTTTCGAAGCGTCAAAGCGTTCGCCACGCAATATGGCGGTGAGCGAGTACGTGGTCGTGGAGACGCAGTTCGCGGGTTCGGTATCAGCCGCGGAGGCAAAATCGCCCGTCAAGTGGAGTGATTCACACTGAGCGAGCAGAAAATGTTCCGCATCGAAACGGAAAAGAATCTCATCGAGCCAATCGTACAGCAGGTCTTCGACTGTTTCGGAGTGGATTTGCACTTCCACGGACGTAATCGCCCCGATGGCGTCCGGATTGGCGCATAGGGCCGCCGTCAATCCGTAGGCCGCGTCGGCGAAAAGTTCCGACGGGGCCGCCGCCCGCACACGAATACCTAGATCCGCTGTGTGATCGAAAAATTCAAAACTCATGCCCGCCTCCATTGCTTCATGGTGCCAGCGGCACTTCGGGCAGCATTTCTAAACAAGTGTGAACATTTCGCCAGGTTGAATGATCGACACTTCGACATCGGTTTGACGATGGACATGATCAGCCCACGCTTGCGGATCTTGGTGGATCATTTCCCACGTTCCGTAGTGCATCGGCATGGCACGCCGCGGTTTAAGCAGACGTAACGCATCGAGTGCATCGTACGGTCCCATCGTGTAACGTCCGCCAATCGGCAGCAACGCGATATCGATTCCGGATCGATTGATGTAAGCCATGTCGCCAAAAAACGCCGTGTCACCCGCGTGATAAATACGATGGCCGTCGTGGAACGAAATGACAAAACCGCTCGCGATTCCACCATCGCTCCCGTCGGGCATCGTGGAACTGTGAACAGCCGGAACCATGCGCAGACTACCCCACACATATTCCACATGCCCGCCAATATTCATCGGCAGCGTCTTTTTCACACCTCGCTTCGCAAACCATTGAGTTAACTCGAATACGCCGACCAGCATCGCGTCGCAACGCTTCGCAATACTTTCCGCGTCTGAACAGTGGTCACTGTGGCCATGCGTTACCAAAACATAATCCACTTTCACGTCTTCCGGACGCATCATACATGTGGGACTATCCGCCATATAGGGGTCAATGATTAATCGAGTGCCATCACTTTCAATGAACCAACATGAATGTCCAAACCAGGTGAGTTTCGTTGCCATAATCATTGTCTCCTATATCGTATTCGACTTTCAAAATAGGCTCATTCCGATGGAAAACGCGACGAACGGCTTCGGTCAAAAGTAATTCTCGCAACGGAAAATTCGATTCGCCGCCGCAAAATTCCACGGAACGAGTACCAAGTGCCAAAATGTTCGACCTGCTTCATAAGCGGTCGAAACGTTTTTCCACAGCCAGATCGGATTTGCCATCCGATCAAAATTCACACCACCCTGGGCATCCGATGAATGTTCGTCGCCCCAAGGGACGTCCGCTATCCAACAGAAACCTAGAAGTGACTGATAGATACCAAATTTCAAACGAAACCTATTGCTTCAGAATACGTTTCATATTTTTCTTATACGCCTCGACGCCCGGTTGACCATACGGGTTGATACCGATTAGTCGGCCTTCGACAGCGGTCGCCAGCATCATCAGCTGGAAAAATTCACCCAGCGAATAGGCACAGATTTTTTCGAGCGACATATCCGCCGTCGGACGAAGTACCTCGCTGTAAGCTTGGTTCGTACCGCGCCGTGCCGCGTCCAACAGCTCCGGATACGATTTACCACTGTATATATTCAGCTCATCTTCATCTCGATCCGATGACCTGACGCTCAGTGGATTTTCCAACGCCGTCGGAAGTTCGAACAGATTTGTAATGGTCTTATCCGTCTTACCCTGTTGATGCTGCTGTCCACGGCTGTGCAGATCACGTGTATTGACACAGGTGAGCGGCAGCGCGCCGGCGAAATCTTTGCCAAGGCTTTCGGCTTCCAGCTGATCGAGCCATAAACCACAGTACTCCAGACGTTTTCCCCAAGTCGAGAGAACGCGTACGTCCATTTCGCGTCGTGTTTCGAGCAGATGATTTACTCCGACATAGCAGAGGATGGGGTTCTCAAAAACATCGGCATTCTGGAACAGCGTGGTCATCGCCGCCGCGCCTTCGAGCAACCGCACGATATCGACGCCCATAATCGCCGCGGGCAACAGGCCAACCGCCGACAGAACCGAGAAACGACCACCAACGCCGTCCGGAACCTCGAACATCGTCTGGACACCGACCGCCTCGCCCAATTTGCGAAGTTTGCTTCCCGTTTTGCCCGTCACTGGAACGAAGAATTTCCGCAATTTCTCCGAGCTGTCACCATAACGTTGACGAGCGGCGTTCAGGAAAATACGCGTCGCAACGGCCGTTTCCGTCGTTCCACCACTTTTGCTAATCGGCACACAGCACCAGTCTTCTCGCGAATTTTCGATGATCGCGAGCAGTTCCGCAGCCACACCACCGTCAAGATTTTCACCCTCGAAATAAACCCGTGGCGTGCCTTTTCGCTCTTCCCGCGAAAGTTCGTTATGGAACGGACTGCACAGTGCACTGAACAACGCCTTGGCTCCCATGTACGAACCACCGATACCGAGCAGCACGACGCGATCCGTTTCCTCACGCAGCATCTTGGCTGTCGCCAGAATCTGACCTAACTCACTTGCTTCACCCTCTTTACGGTACGCTTCGAGCAGGCGTTTCGGCATGTCAATGAACGCACTGTCGCACGGTTTTCGCGAATCAGGGAGGCACGGCGATTCACGCAATTCGATATCGTCCAGTGTCTCCGCTCGCGCATCCTCCAACTCTGGAACGATGAATCCCAATTCATTCTGTGTAATGCCAGTCTTCGAATAATCGTAACGCAGCATACTCATCGCCGTAGCCTTTCCTAAGTCTGTATCTATTCCAATGAAAATATCTTGCGGTGGGGCGTTTTGTCGCGACTCGCAAAATCCGAATCCGAAATCTACACGGGTTCTACTCGATTCAGGGTAATTTTACAATGAAAAATCGTGAATGTACACACGAAATCAAATCGGCCCCATATAAAAATTCCCTAACGTTCCCCAATGCCCTGGGGCATTTTCCACACAATCGCAGGGAAAAGTTGCCACCCCCATCGGGCGACTGGTTGTGCGAGTGTCAGGTAAAAAGGGTGAGCCGACGAATGCCGGGAACCGAGTGACCGCATCGTCGGTAGCACTTCACTGAGTTGGCAGTACCACCATCAGGTAAAAAGGTTTGCGCATTTTCTACGAGAATGCTTTTTTTAGCCAACTTTTTTGGGACGAAGAACCCATGAGAGGAAACTTTTTGCAAAAAGTTTCCCCTCAAACTCCCTTTCCAAAACTTTTTACTAGACGCACAAACTTCAATATCAACCAACCTAAACCGCCCCGATGGCTGTTATTTCATGCTTGGCTATGGTTTTTTACCATGTGATTATATGTGAACAAAACCTGGACGCACAAACTACAACATGGTACGACGTATACGTGAACACACCCTAATAGACTAGCGGCGCAATATCGAGGCTTCGGGACAGACCTGTTCGAGATTCGGTGTCAGATCCAGCTCCAAATCGTTGGTTACAAATCGGATCAGGTCGGTAAGAACGGCTTGTACCAGCGGTGTTTGCCACATCTCTTTATCGTGACCGAACGCGGTGTACGCCACGCGACCTTCTCCCTCTTTTCGGACCCATGTCGAAGGGTAGAGTGGTCGTTCGTAGCATGCGTTTCCACCGTCTTTCGCCATTCCATCGGTCTCTTGTACCAGAAGTACGTGCATATCCGGATTGAAATTTTTCATGGTGTACCACTCGTCGCGGAACCGAAGTTTGCGGTCCGTAAACGTTTGGAGTGACGGAAGCTGTACGGGTTCTGTAATCGTCAGTGTCGCCTCCTGGACACTGCCGTGGGTAATGAAATCACCCCCGATCATGCGAATGTACTCTGTACGATCGACTTCTGGTTGATTCTCCCACAACTCACCGGTACACTGCCACGTATCCGTCGCGCTGTGAATTCCGAGAAAGCCGGTTCCACGACGAATGGACCTCAATAGGTGTTCATATCCTTTGACCGAAATACCCGTTCGATTTTCCGGAGCACGGTCCAAATCGCCGCAAGTATAGAACACTATCGCTCGATATGCGCTCAGATCACCATCAAAAATTGAACCGTCCTTCGTACAAATCACTTCGTAGCCTAGGGATTCACCCAATTTTTTCACGATCTTCGCCGCAAAGCTCGTACCATCCGCCTCATCAACCGTCGGCGGGTGTTCCCACTCCGTCGAAAGATCAAAATACAACAGCTTACCTGGCTTTTGATCGCCTTCGACCACATTTGCCGCCACCAAAGTCTCCGCGGGTATCGCGGACATGGCCGCCATCCATCCCAATGTTTCCAGAAAATTCCTTCGTTGCATCATATTTCAACCCTTCTATGCCTATCAACTTTTTTTCATCCAATTGCACAACCTACCACAATCTTGCGCCGATTTCCCAGGAAGCCGGACCTGATCGTGTTACAATATCTCAGAACATTCGACCAAAAACAATCTCCATTTGAGATTCCCTCGTGATCATTTCCATCCGATCACCATCGTGAAATCGTTATGCGATCATAATTTTCGTGATCCTTCGGACTGAAGCGGTGCGGTCTCAAAACCAGGACGCGGTGCTCGAGCGATCATGGATGTCGCCTCCGTATCTTCCGGGAACTCATAACGTCCCTGATCCCATTTTAATGAACGACCAGTGCGAATACAGATATTCGCCATATGGCACGCATTTATTCCGTTTATCGTCGAAAAAACGGTCGAAATGGGTGCTTTTCCATCCCGAATGGATTCCACGAAATTCCGCATATGGTTACCATCCCCATAATCTCGTGGATTCCATCCCTGAAGCAGTTCATCCCGAATGATTTCTTCCAACTTTCGATTGTCTTCTTCGGTCAACGTTTCGACAGGTTTACCTGTCAGTCCGCCTCGATTGACCCGTATCCGGCCATTCTCACCCGTGAAGATCACCTCGTTCTTTCCGGACAACAGACGCAATATCGTGCCATCCGCATATCGCAAACGGACATCGAACTCTTCTGCTGTATCGTACCAGCCTGGAATATTAGGGAATTTTCCCATCCCCTCCACCGCAACAGGTGCTGCGTCCGTTAGATTTGCCGCCCAGACTCCGAAGTCTACATTGTGCCCACCCCAATTCGTGATTTCGCCGCCCGAATAATCCAACCACCATCGGAAATTATAGAAACATCGCTCTAAGAAATATTCCGCCCACGGTGCGGGACCTAACCAAAGATTCCAATCGAAACCTTCTGGTACGGGCTGCGGTTTGAACGGTGTGCGATCTTCAAGTATCCCTCGATGACCGATGGACTCATTGCCTGGACAGGAACAGTAAATCTCCCGAATCTTTCCCAAACGACCACTGCGACAGATCGCCGCGGCACGTAAAAAATGAATATTTTCGGTGCGTTGCTGTGACCCAACCTGTACCGTCTTACCGGTCTCACGTGCCACTCCAGCGATCAGTTTCGATTCCGCCATGGTTAGTGACAACGGTTTTTCGACGTAGACATGCTTACCCGCACGCATTGCCTCAACCGCAATCTTCACATGCCAATGAT
>JAQVKF010000046.1 GCA_028694795.1 Thermoguttaceae bacterium
AGCGGACGGCGAGGTGGAATCGGGGTATCCGTTATTTCGAGAAAATAGCGAGGCAATGGACTGCTGGTCGCCGTGCCGAATGTCGCTTTTGTCGGAAAAGATTTTACGAAGTGTGGCGTGGAAGTCGGTTGCGCAACATCGGCGTGAAAACTTTTTGACACTCCACGAAGCATTCGGCCACATGAACGAATTAAATTGGGATTCCGTCGCCGAGACGATGGGCGTGTCGGATATGAAAGATATATCGGGTACAAACCGCGTGAAGACCATGCCGTTTGGCCCTGTGCCGCAATGTTACCCACTTTTACTTCCAGGTGAACATACGGGTGGGGACTGGAGGAAGCGGCTTATTGCGGATAAAATCTTTGTACCGACCTTTTGGCCAAAACTAGACCGTTATATCGTAGGTTGTCCGTGGGAACAACGTCTTGTAAAAAATCTCATCTGTTTCCCAGTAGATCAAAATTGTATACCGGATGATATGCGACGGATCGTTGCACGGATGAAAAAGGTATGACGTAGGTTTTGAGATTTTCATTTGACTTTATATTTGTGTCCGCCATCTTTCGTTGCAAAAATGGTATCAGACAAAGCAAACGGTCGTTTTTTAATCCGAGTGAGTGGTGTTTTCCAAGGTCGTACTGAGAGAATTGTATATCCATGTCTAATCCGGGTTTAGCTCAACGTTCCGTCATTGCCGCCAGTTGGGTGTTAATGATCCAATTTTTCCAACGATTTGTCGGGATTTTTCTCGGTATTCTGATGGCTCGTATTCTGATGCCGTCAGACTATGGAATTCTCGGACTTTTGGCGGTTTTTTGGGCGGTGTGCGATGTTTTTATTGCGGGTGGATTCGGCACAGCTCTGATTCAGAAGAAGGATGTCACCCGTATCGAGTATAATACGGTCTTTTACTACAACATGCTGCTGAGTTGTATATGTTGTGGGCTGATGCTGTTTGCGGCACCATGGATCGCGTCTTTCTACGAACAGCCGATATTGGTTCCGATTATTCGGGTAACGGCGTGGACTCTGCCGATCAGCTCGTTGGTAAGTATCCAGCGTGTGATGTTGATGCGCAAACTAGAGCAGCGGGTACTTTCCCTAGTGAGTTTAATTAGTTTTGCTGTGAGTGGTGGTCTAGGACTATACTTGGCGTACCATGGTTTTGGTGTGTGGACACTCGTGTGGCAGTCGGTGTCATCCACGGTATGTAATGCGATGCTTGTTTTTCTTTTCGTGCGTTGGATTCCGCGTTTGGAATTTAGCTTGGCGGCACTACGGCAAATGTTCCAATTTGGTTCTAAATTAATGTTTTCTGGGTTGCTCGACTGTGTTTTCGTCAATTTATACAATGTGACGATTGGTAAAATATATTCCACTCAGGCTCTTGGCTATTATGAACGAGCGAAAAGTTACGCTTCACTGTGGCCCACGAGTATTCAGAGTACGATTTCGAGCGTGCTTTTTCCGGCTTTTTCACAGATGCAAGACGATCTTCCACGGTTAAAAAGTGCATTCCAACGTGCGCTCGTGGTTTCGACCTCGGTGATCGTGTTTCCGTCGCTCCTTTTATGCGTTTTAAGCCGTTCGTTTGTCGAATTACTAATCACGGCAAAGTGGCTTCCGATTTTACCCTTTTGGTGGATGTTGACTTTTAATTTCCTGCAGTGGCCGTTCCACGTTCTCAATCTTCAGCTGTTGATGGCGCGTGGACGTTCGGATCGTTTCCTCTATTTGGAGATTATCAAAAAAGGATTAACGATCGTGAATATTCTGTCTACTTTCCGATTCGGCCTCTTTTGGATGGTTCTCGGAATGATGGTCACGTCATCAATTTCGCTCTATTTAAACTCGTATTACACAACCAAAGAGATTGATTTTCCGTTACGTAAACAGTTGTCGAGCTGTATCTCATCGTTGTGGTACGCGATCGTAAGTTGTGCGGTGGCGTGGGGGGTAAATTGGCTAATCTATCCTACGCAGGCCTACCGAGTGATTTCGACCGTACGTTCCGGCGAGACGATCACCGTATTCCAACAATTGCATTTATTCCAATCCATTGCAGGCCTGCTCGTACCCGTAGCAGTCGGCTGTTTGTTTTATGCGGTACTCCATTGGTGGTTCCAGACGGAGGTCATACGAACCTTTTTGGATGTTGTCGAGTCGCGACTTCCACAATTTGATCGAATTTGGCGAAAGTTACGACGCCCAACCATGGTCACACATTGATTCGGCCATGGAGCGCGACGGCGATTGGCGTGAAGATCAGGATAGGCATCCAAGCGGCGAACTCCGGTGTCAAACGGCTGCTATTGCCGAGCCATTGAAACAGGAAACCACATCCGACGCATAAACTGGGAAGCAATCCACTGATTAGCAGAGCGCGAAACATCCGTCGATCGTCACGTCGGATCATGAGTGGCAGTCCAAGGAAAACGACGGTCAGATCGGCAATGGGACGCAGTATGCGGAAATGGTACTGAGTACGAGCCGTGGCACCGAAATCATCCGGAGCACGGCGAATGGCCCCAAAAAGGGTTCGAGTACTCGCGTTTGCGCCCCATGTTTTACGGTCAATCATCTGTTCAAAGAGCAGATTCGTGACTACGAAACATTCTTCGGACGCGAGTAGCTCCGGATAATCGTGAGCGGTTAAAATGACGGGGCTTCCAACCAGTTCGACACTCGACAGATGGGGTAATTCGGTCGGTTGGGTGATCGTGCGTAGTCGGAATCCGGACGGCAATCCGGGCGTATTTGGTTCAAACATGGCGATTTTTGCGGAAATCTGATTACTTCCGCCAGGCAGACAGTGCTGGGGCAATTCGAGGGAAATGTCGTAAATTTCTTGTTTACGCAGATTGCAACCCTTACCCTGAAATTGTATCTTAAAATAATCGCGAATGGGTGGAATCATACGAGTGGCCTCGGTTTGTTGTTGGAGGTCTCCAACATCTTGAATCAGATCGGGCAAGACGCGAGGTAACATGATTTCACGATTCGCGATTCCGAGCAGAGCGACAAGGAAAATCCCCAGGAAAACGGCTCGAAAACAACGCGTCGGTGGAATGCCCGCGGTGGTCAACGCCGTGAGTTCATGGTGTCGTTTGAAGCTCGAAACGGTTAAAATCGAGGCTAGAAGCATCAAACCACCACCAGTCAGCTCAAAAAATGAGAACATCCGTGGTACATAGTAAGAGGCGAGTACCTGCCCGAACCATTGATGGGTTTGACTCGCGACGATATCGAACTGATCCATTTTGTCAAGCAATTCAAAAACCATATAAATTCCGAATAACATCAAAAAAGTTCCGAGTAATACGGTCATAAATTGACGTAACAGGTAACGATCTATAATAGGCATGGAAACACTCCCACCCGGTGAACTTAGGAGATAAAAAATGACAGGTCGATCTCAAGTATCCAACGCGACCTCCGCTTTGTACACAAAATCAGGATTCTGGTCGAGTCCGGTTCATGTGGAAATGTTGACCACCGCGTCCCGATTGTTGTCGGCGGCGTTCGATCACGATGGACGTACCCTCGTCTGGTCGGAATCGCATGACGGTCGTACCACGTTGTGGTGCCGCCACGGTACGCACGACGCTCCTCGCTGCTTGACCCCCGATCACAACGTGCGTGGCGAGATCGGCTATGGAGGTGGTGAGTTCACCGTCGCCAAAGGTTTCGCTTATTTTATCGCGGAGAACCGAATTTGGAAAATCGGAGTAAGCGAAAATATTTGTCGCGAACCGCGATATCGAATCGCCCAACCGATTACACCGGCAATGGGTGGTGCGTGGTCCTCACCGACCGTCTCACCCGATGGTCGTTGGCTGGTGACAATTCATGAAGATGAACGGGAACAGACTCGTCTAGTGGTGGTCGATACCGAGGGATGTGGTTGGCCGAAGATATTGGTCGAAGGTTGGGATTTTCTGATGCAGCCGCGTTTCGATCCGTCCGGTCAGGCTCTCGTTTGGGTTGCGTGGCACCATCCTGATATGCCATGGAACGCCGCCGAACTCTGGATCGCCCCTTGGATAACGCCAACCGGGACACCCCAATGCGGGAAAAAAACCGGAACCGCGAAACTGGCTTCGAGCGAAAGCCGGGAGTTGGCCGGATCGGAAAATTTATCGCGGAATAGCGGAACAACGGTCAATTCGGTTGAATGGAAAAACGGGACAGATACTCGCGAGACGCCAGTCGAAGAGTCAGAGGATTCAACAACTTCGGGTGGCGATGAGAGATCCATCGAAAAGCTCATCGCGAATGCGGGCACGGCGTCGCAGGGTAGATTTGCGGCGAACGTGTGTGTGGAAATGCCCCGTATCGGCCTAGCCAAACGAATCGCGGGTGGTTTTCTACCGGAGGAAAATCGTGAGATCGCCATTTTTCAACCGGAGTTTTTGCCAGACAGTCGGTTGATTTATATTTCGGATGAGACAGGATTTGGACGTATCGTGGTACGTCATCAGACGGTGGCAGAGTTATGCGATCCGTCAATTCCGCTTGATCGACGTACGGAAAATTCATCGCAAAGTGCGTTTGTGACGCCGCAAACGGCGGACGAGCTGTTCCAAGCGGCGTGGATTCAAGATATGCGTCGTATGTCGGTACTGCCGGATGGTTCGCTGGCCGTGGTGGTTGATCGTGGTGGGATTCAGACGCTTTGCCGTTGGAATTTCGAGACACAACAGTTGCTTGAGATGTCGGAGTTTTCCGAATATCAGGAGTTTACAACAATTGCAACTCCACCGGTCGTCGCGGGGCCATCGAATAATGCGCCCATAGCGAACATGATGGTATCGTCCGTCACTGCGGTCACTTCTGGGACTGAAATATCTTCGAATGCCGTATTAGAGACGGCGGATTTAACGCAACGAAAGCCGCGTGGAATGCGATTAGCGGTGGTGGCCAGTGGAGCGAGGATACCGCCGCGACTGCTGGCGTGGCACGCAATGGCCAGCGAAGCGGTAGAGAATGTGGGCATTGTGGTTCGTAGTTCGTCAGAATCGGTCGCACCGGCGGCACTTGCGCCCGCGATGCCGGTTTCGTGGACGAATGAGGGAGGTATGGAGATTCATGGAATTCTTTGGGCACCGGTCAGTTGGGAACGAGGCGTGGCGGCATCGGATTTTGAGCGTATTCCTCAGGATCCCGATGGATCGCGGCGGAAGGTGGCAAATGCCGTTTCAGAGGAGACTGTTTCGACGGTAGTAAAACCGCCGTTATTGGTGTTGGTACACGGCGGTCCGACGTCCCATACGACAACCGGCTGGAATGCGACGGCGCAATATTTCGCGACACGCGGCTGGGCCGTATTGGCGGTGAATTATCGTGGCAGTACTGGTTTCGGACGGATCTATCGTGATGCGTTATGTGGCAATTGGGGTGTGGTTGATCGTGAGGATATCGTTTCAGGGGTGGAATATCTCAGCGAAACGTTGGGACGCATTGATTCGCGTCGCGTCGTGATCCTCGGTGGCAGCGCGGGCGGCTACACGGCATTGCGAGTGTTGTTAGAATCGCCGGAACATTTTGCGGCGGGAATCGTGTCGTATCCGGTGACGGATCTTTTTCCATCCGCCGACGGTGAACCGAAGTTCGAGCGTTATTATTTTGAGTGGCTTGTGGGTAAATTACCCGAAGCGGAAGCGATTTATCGAACTCGGTCGCCACGCTGGTCGAATAAACTGTTTCGAACGCCGATCGCGTTGTTCCACGGGAGTTGCGATCCAGTGGTGCCCGTGGGACAATCGGAAGCGTTAGCAGCCAAGATGGAACGAGACGGCATACCGTACCGATTCCATATTTATGAAGGCGAATCGCACGGCTTTCGACGCACAGAACATTTGAACCATTATTGGAAAACGATCGAGAGTTTTTTACGAGAAGTTTTGGTCCGCTGAACCGTCGCTCCGATTGCGTCACTTCGTTCCCTGTCCTCACTGACCGAATTTAACGCCGCGTATACCACACCGACCCGACCGCCCATGGGACCGGGAGGGAGATAAAAAGTGTCGCGCAGCGGCTTAGTCGTTCGATTCGCCCGGTTCGCAGATGATCGGCTCCATCACTTTCGTATTGCGTTCGACAGCGATGATCACCGTGCGTTGCTCCAAACCGTCAATACTCTGGGCAACAATGGGAATCACTTGACGTCGGTTCGGAAGACTAAATCGAATCATAAAAGTACCGTCCGCCTGGATCCGGACCGGTTCGCCACGCAGCGTCAGCCGAACACCGGGATCGGTCGCTCCGTACACGACCAACGCCGCGTCCACCTCAAAATGGAATCCGGGCACACCTTCGCCACCCTCACCATAAAGAAATCGACTCGGGGTCCATGTAAACGGTTGACGCAGTCCCGGCCCAAGCGATTTACGTAATCGATCTTCGAATGTACCCACCCCATTTGTGTTAAGCTCCGCCTCTTCCGCTTTCCGTTCCTTCACACTCGCGGCGGGAATGGGCGATTCGGCATCCGGACTCGTCGTAATCAGATTGCTCTTTGCCAAACCAATAAAACGATTTTCCGGATCAATGTAACCAATTTCCATCTGATAAGTACGCGGCGGCTCATCCACATTCACGTACCAATGGTTGACTCCACCGTGAATATCGACCAATCGCACGATACGACGCACCGTGGTCGTCGTCCCATCGCCCACGATCTCCGACAACCGCAACACCGGCCGCGAATCATGCCACAAATGCGCTAACGCTGCGCGCGCACGCTCCATCGTACAACGACGTATCACCCAACTGGCTTCCAACCAAAACGCTCCCTGCGCTCGAAGCATCAGCTGATCCGATTCGATCTCTTGATCCTCCGTTACCTGGGCCAAATCGCGTGTCTTCGAAAGCCTCGCCCGTAACCGATGAAATTTTTTCTCCGACTCTGACGCCATACGCACCGGCCGCCCCCCCCCAACGTCGCACTCTTTCACCGGCTGAGCGGCAGGATCACCAGCTCGGCATCCACTCGCCAACGCTCTCGACGGTCCGACACCACGACTCTCACTAGAATCGCTATCCACTTCAAGCGAACCAACCAGCTCACTGCCGTCTTCTATCTTGCTTCCCCCTTTTCCCAAAAAACTCGCGGCTCCACCACGGCCCTCCGTCGCAATAGACGGACTGAAACTCGTTCCATGGCTCTTTTTCGAGCTTTCCGAAGAGGAATCGGAAGAACCGCTCCGCACGGCGGAAGTTTCACTTATTTCAGAAGTTTTATCTGTACCGATGGCAGAATTAGAAACGGAAGTCGTTAAATCACGCACACGCTCCGAACGGCTTCGTTTTTTCGACGCACGCGATTTCGCTGAAGATTTTTCAGAAACTTCATCCGAAACAGAAAAATGGCGCAAACGCACCGTAATATCCTGTGTATCCTTCGACAACTTGTGTTCATGTCGCACGGCGGAGGATTCCATATCGCTCGCCACCTTTTTTTGCGAACCTGGTTGAACCTCGTCGGGCGTCCCACGGTCATCCGAAAGCGTTCCATCGGGAGATCCGCCAAATAGTTCCTGAGATGAGTCTTTTTTCTTCCTCATGGACCCCTCTCCCTTTGACTGGCGTGTGTTGTCGCCGCAATTTGGAGACTGACGACGAACGAATGTTTCTCTCCTCGTTCTCGCCACGTTCATAGCTTCTGCCGCATTCTCTATCGAGGCATTTTCCCCATGTTCTACACTCAAGATAGCCTGAATCAGGCCTTCTTTACGCAATGCGTGCCAGCCATGAATCCGATAATCTCGGGCAATTACCGTCAGTTCCTGAACGGTTCGCATACGAAGTTCAGTCTCGGTTAGCACGAATGATCCCCTTTACTAAATTTCCTCTTTTTCCCCCCCTTATTGTAACCTCCAGCCTTCACATTTGCAACAAATAACCGATTTTGAAATGCGTTTTTCCCCTTTTTTCGGTAGGAATACGCCGAATATCTCAACGATTCCCTTTTTACGTCCATTCCGGCTCACTGCACAAATTCCCCATGATACGCCATGATCAGGTATAGAAAGTTTGAAAAATGAACGAGATTACGTCGTATTGGTTCTTGTAACGCTTCGAATGATGGTATGTAGCGGTCGTGGGCCGAAAAAAGTATACTTCTACCGCTTACAGAAATGATGCGGATTTATGAAAGAATCGTTCAGTAAAGAATGTTTTTCCAGGTTTAGGTTTGGCATATCTTGACTGATAGTGACCCTGTAAGCGTCTAATGGGAGTCCCTCCCACCTACGGACAGTCGGTATGGTACGTGTAGCGTTAAATTCGGCCAGTGAGGATCGGAGGCCGTTACCGCCCGAATGATTTTGCTACCCGTTCACCACTACCGTCTAGGGCGTGTTCACACAAGTTACTACCCCAATCGGAGCGGCTGGCATTACCAGTGTCAGGCAAAAAGGGGAAACCGACGAATGCCGGGGACGGAGTGACTGCGTCGGTGGAAGTACTTCGCCGAGTTGGCATCACCACCGTCAGGTAAAAAGTTGGTGAATTTTCCGCGAAAATGCTTTTTCGCCAAACTTTTTTGAAACGAAGAACCCATGAGAGGAAACTTTTTGCAAAAAGTTTCCCCTCAAACTCCTCTCCCAAAACTTTTTACTAGACGCACAAACTTCAATATTAACCGATATAAATCACCCCGATTGCAATTATTTCATTCTTGGCCATCGGTTTTTACTATGGGATTATATGTGAACATATCCCAGCAAAAAAAACGCGACTCGCAGCGATACGTTTGCCGCCGGATCAAGTTGGAGTGGTTCATTAAGTGAAATATTGACACTTGGTGGCCATTAGCCACCGGATAAAGGCAGGCGAAAAGATTATATGTCCTGTCGAAAATGGGCTAAAATAGAACGACCGGCGTTGACTTTTTCGCCAACGTGTATATCAATCCGCAACTCGGGTAGATCCGGCAGAATCAATTCGGTACGTGAACCGAGTTTGATCATTCCCGTACGTTCACCGCGTTCCAGCGTATCGCCCGGACGCAGCGGACAGACGATACGTCGGGCATAAGCTCCGGCAATCGCCCGCACAATCATCCGACGATATGGAGCCACGGGTTCTTCTAGGCCAATCCAGATGTTCTCATTTTTCCAAGCGCTCGTCGGATCTAACGCGTTCAAAAATGGTCCAGGATGGTAACGCAGCTCAATCACACGGCTGGCCGCAGGAGCGCGATTCAGATGCACATTGAAAATCGAGAGGAAAATACCTATCCGAACCGCCGGACCGCCAATAAATGGATCATTGTCCAAATGGGTAATTTCACAAATTTTGCCATCCGCTGGCGAAACGAACAAACCAGGGTCCGTCGGAATCTTTCGGTTTGGATCACGGAAAAACCAGACGATCAATCCCGCCAATATACCAAAAATACCCGCTCCAATCCAGCTCCACACACAGTGTTGAATTGCCATCCAGGCGAAAAACAACGTCAGCAATCCGAAACCACCGCCCATCATCAAAAGCTCGGCCAAACCCCAACGCGCAAAACCTAGCCGACCACGCCAGAGAAATGGATCGTCCTTCGCATCCCATGACGCCGTACAAAGATTGCGGCAAAATTTCAGATCCCGCGGATCCAACAGCTCGTGCGGCGCTCCGACGGCGGAACCACGCATCGCCGACTGCATGCGACGCACATAGCCTTTACGGAACGTCTTCAAATAGAAACGACGCCAACGTCCCCACGCCAACTCAAACCGATAACAAACTCCACTGCCGGGTTGCACACTCTGAATATTATCTGGTAAAGCGACAATCTCACTGGGTAAATGGGGCATAACCATTCCTTAATCATTCTACACGATGATAAAATACACCTAAAATCACAGGCCTCACGAAACGACAAACGCAAAACCTCCGAAACAAGCCGCCCATTTTACTCGTTCGATTTCGGGTGTCTATCGGTATCGCCAATCGAATCCTGCACATCCAGCAAAATGTCACGAAATTCCGTAGGAGAAACCTCTTCCAACGCCTTACCGCGTCGATCAAGCTGTTCGTTGACCTTAATCACCGTTTCCTGCATCATTTCGTGTGTTTCTTGGCTGCCTCCCACGAGAAAAAAGTTACGACCACGTGTGAGTCGCGTCGGCGCACCCTCCTCGTGATCGAAGCCGACTCCGAGCATTCCCGCTTTACGAGGCTTTTGGGGTTCCGATACCATCGACAAAGACCCTCTTCTATGCACCACCAAACGATCTACAGAAATACCGACTGTTCGATAAACACAGTGGAACTAAAACTCGACCACAAAGTGAAAGTACCGACCGGGAGATGAAACAGCCTCGTGAGCGGTTTTGGCAAAGCTGTTTCGGAGCGGCAAAGCTACCGTCGCTCACGAGATTGGCTAAAACTTACGCAACATATTGCGCAACGCCTCATCCGCCTTGCTCTGTCCACCCGCTTGTGCTTTGCGATGTGCGTCCAATGCGGCATTTTCCTTTTTCTTCTTTTCGGTTTCGAGCGATTTTTTGGCCGCTAACCGAGCCGCTTGCTCCGCCTTTTCCGCTTTCCGTTTCGCTAACGCTTCCGGACTGAGCATGATCGTCGAATCGCCGCCACCTTCTTCGCCATCACCAAAGAAACCGGATGAATCGGAAACGCCACCCTCGTCCAACCACTCTTGCGCCTTTCCAAGCGACGGTAACGCCGCGCCCATCGGTCGACTAGCCGCAGGTGCCGGAGCGACAGGTGTCTGTTGCGGATAACCCGCTGGCACATATCCCGGCATTCCCGGTTGTGGATAACCCGGCGGAACCACGCCATAACCCGCCGGTACGCCATAACCAGGCATCCCCTGTTGTGGATAGCCTGGCTGTGGATAACCTTGCGGATAGCCCGGTGGAACCACGCCATAACCCGCCGGTACGCCATAACCAGGCATTCCCGGCTGCGGGTAACCCGGAGTACCATACGGCGTCGGCGCGCCAGGATAACCCGGTTGCGGATAACCCGGCGGTACGGTGCCTGGAATGGAGCCCCCGGCAACCCCCGGCATCATTCCTGGCACTGCCGGATAGGAGGCGGAACTTCCCTCCATCACCGCCTCATCCGTCGCGGATTCATCTTCCAGTTCAGCTTCCTGATCTTCCACCGTATCGGGAGTTTTTGGCACGCTCGTGATACGCACTTCGAATTCTAACGAACCGATTTGAAGACGATCGCCCGCATGAAGTTCTTCCTGGTCTTCAACTCGGGTACCATTGAGGTATGTGCCATTTTTACTGCCAAAATCGTGAATCTGGACCATGTCCTCATCCACGATAATCACGCAATGATGACGGCTGATCAGCTCACTATGGGGACGAAGTTGGCAATCCTCCGCGCGACCGATGAAGAAACGCGGACCAGCCACTGGAATCGTCACTCCAGCCTGTTTGCCATGTAATACATAGAGTTTTACATCCATCTTTTTAGGTCCCTTGCCTTGAAGAGTTTATCTCGTTCATGTTAATCCTAATATTCTAAATATTCAAGCGAATACTGATTTTCCGTATGCTTACCACACTGTTCCAAATCATACAGCCGTCTGTACTCCATGATCGACGCTCTTCTCTCATCTATATGCAGTATAACAAAAAAGGGAACTCTTTGGAAAGTCGATTCTTTATAAATAAAAATATTCTTAATATCCGTTCCCTTCTACTGGAAATTAGAGTATAGTGCAATAGACGTTTTCTCGTACATCTTTCGATGGAATCACGTTTATGGTCAATACGGACATCTCTTGCGTTTCACTCACCGGAAATACCCCGCAACATCTGGTCATTCGCGCCTCTGCGGGAACTGGCAAAACATTCCAACTCAGTAGCCGATATCTCGGACTGCTCGCCGCCGGAGTGCCGGTGGATACGATTCTTGCGGCAACGTTTACACGGAAAGCGGCGGGAGAAATCCTCACCCGTATTCTTCGCCGACTCGCCGATGCCGCCTGCGACCCAAACGCCTGCGACGCTCTGGCACAAACGCTACTCATTCCGCAAAACGCTTACCAAACGAACACGACAGCCTCGGTTTCCAACACGCTCATGGCCACTTCGTCAGGGATTCAACCCCTCACAACTGAGCGTTGTCAGGAACTGCTAGCTGTGATGATTCGCAATTTACATCGGCTGCGTATTGGAACGCTCGACTCGCTTTTTCAGCAAATCGCCGGGAATTTCTCGCTAGAATTGGGCTTGCCGCCTGGATGGAGCATTGTGGAACAGGGTGCAATCGCCGATCACTGGCTCCATATCGAGGCCATTCGACGATTACTCGACGATCCGACCGCTGCGCAAACCCTGATGCACCGACTGACTCGCGGAGAAGCTACCCGGCGGATCACTCCACAGATCCTTGAGGTGGTTGCCCAATTTGATACCATCGCTAGGGAGTCGTTACCGGAAAGCTGGGAAATCTGTCCCGAAAAACAGCCGCTTTCCGAAGAAATTCGTGAAAAATATCTTAAAACACTCGAATGTTCCGCTTCACTCGTACCTGATAAGCGGATGGCAGCTGCCGCGATGAAGGCCGCTGCGATCTTCCGGAAACAGGCGTGGAGCGAATTTCTGGACTATTCGATCGTTAAAAAATCGGTCGGACCGCAAGTGGACGCTCTCTATTATAAAAAGGAAATTCCCGGCGAAATCGTGGACGCTTGCGCAAAACTCGCTCAACACGCCTTGGCGATTTTACTCCATCAGATTCGCCAACAAACCCAGGCGACTCGGCAATTACTTGATCGGTTCCGCGAACTTTTCGATCCGCTGCAAGATGCCGACCGACTGTATCGATTTGCTGACATTCCACGGAAAATCGGCGAAATCCAGATGAATCCGCACAGCGTTGGCTTCCGACTTGACGCTCCGATTGACCATCTACTGCTCGACGAATTTCAGGACACTTCGCCGCTCCAATGGTCGATTTTACGTCCTATTGCTCGACGAATCGTCGAATCGCCCCACGGGAGTTTTTTTTGTGTGGGAGACCGAAAACAAGCGATCTACGGTTGGCGCGGCGGGGTCGCCGCCATCTTCGACCGCGTTCAATCGGATCTTGAACAAACGTCTCTCGCCGCGCCGGCGGCTGGAACCAACGAGGTACCAACCGGGCGGGTTTCGCGACCACATATCGAGCAACAGGATTTAAACTGTTGCTGGCGATGTTCACCGATTGTGTTGGAAGTGGTGAATCAGGTTTTCGAACACCTTCCGGAGAATAGCGTTGTGCAAAACGTGTCGTCCGAGGCGGCGACATCGTTTTCCGAACGATTTACCGCACATGTGGCGGCTCCCAAAAACGCGACGCTGCCGGGATACGTCCAGCTGATTGCCTCATCGGCGCCGAAAAAAATTAACAATCGGATTTCCGTGCGATCGGAGACTGAGACGGTGGTACGCGACGCCGCACAAAAAATCCAACAAATGCTCCGCGACGCTCCCGGTGCGTCGGTCGGCGTTCTAGTGCGGCGCAACGAGGTGGTCGGACGCATGATTTATGAATTGCGTCAACTCGGTCTACCAGCGAGTGAAGAGGGGGGGAATCCGCTGACCGATTCACCCGCGGTCGAAGTGGTTCTTTCGATGCTTACGCTGGTCGATCATCCGGGTGACCGCGTCGCGGCGTTCCATGTCGCTAGTTCACCACTTGGGGCAATTGTCGGCATTCTCGATCACAATGCGACGGAAACGATCCATCAAGTCACACAAGAGATTCGTGAGCGACTCGCGGCTGAACACTTGGGCGACGTACTGTACGAATGGAAAACACGGCTCGAAACGGTCTGTGAACCTCGCGATATCCAGCGGCTCGCCCAGCTGGTCGAAACGGCGATGCAATACGATCTGACCATTGGCGCGGAGCTGCGTTCACCACGATCTACACACATTGAAACCGGATTGCGGTGCGACCATTTCGTTCAAGAAGTGCGACGATTGCGGATTGATTCGCCCGGCGACGCTCCGATTCGCGTCATGACGATCCATCAGGCCAAAGGATTGGAATTTGATATCGTAGTCCTTGCCGAACTCAATGGAACTCAAAGTCTCGTCGGACAGTCGCCACGAGTCTTGACCGAGCTGAAAAAGCCGACCGATCCGGTCACGGGTGTGGTGCGATATCTGCCGAAGGAACTACTCGAACTTTTTCCCGAATTGGATCGCATTCGCCAAATTTACCGCGCTCATCTCCAACGCCAAGTGGAAGAATCGCTATCGCTGCTCTATGTCGCGATGACTCGTGCGGTCCACGCTCTGTATATGATCGTGCCGCCCACCGCGGAGTCCCAAAGCAAAAAGAAGAGCGACGACACGGAGGTCAAACTCTCGCAAAACTTCGGAAGCGTATTGCGCGCAGCTCTGGCCAAACACAATGCCAAAGCGGGCGAAGTTCTCTTCGAATATGGTAATCCCCAATGGTTTCTCCAAATGCCCGATAAACGAAATCCTTGCCATGCCAATGTCGGCCTTGCCGATGTCACGGCCGATGCTCCAATTCCCCACGGCAACGATCTCTGTACGGCGAATTTGGATACGGAACATTCCATCGCGGTAGCAAATTCAGCGAACGACCTACCGCCTCCGGCCTTCATGGTGGGGTGTCCCGCGCCGCGTCGTTCCCGCTTGCTTGATCCGCGTCCCGACTCACCTCGTTTTTTCGGGATGATCTCGCCCTCGTCACTCGAAGGTTACTCTTATGCCGAGTTTCAAACGGTCTCACCCCTGTCGGACACCGTGGACACCCATAGTGATATGGTTCACAGGGAACCTCGCCGCCTACGAACCGCCGAGCCGGAGATGGGCGATTTCGTGTCGCTGGACGAGAAATCGAATCAGGTTGATTTTTCCGAATTGGGTTTCGATCCATTCGACACCGTTGGAATGAGCGACGGTGATACGAATGCGGCGGATGTTTGGAATGGTGTCTGGGAAGAACCGGAAATTTCCGTGCTGGACGCCCCCCTCCAATGGCGTGAATTTTCCGACGGTCCCGCAATGCCGCCGATCAACATAGCAATGGAAATTCCCCCTGACGCCGCTTCCATGAAAAATATTTCGTTCACGGAGACGGCCTCATCCACTGAGACGGCTCAGGCAATACCACCGGGCGAAACGATGGATGCGTTATTCGATGAATCGTTGCGAATGGCCCAACGTTACGGCCGTCGTCGTGGTACACTCGTACATCAATGGTTTGAACAGATCGGTATCCGTGAGTATGGGCAAGATTCATCCGAATCGCTTGCTCCGTCCGAATATTTACCACGAACCGCGGAAGAACTCGAACAGCAAATTGGGCATCTCGTGGTTCCACTAGGGATTCCAGTCGAAGAAATACGTCAAATGAAAGCGGATTTTCTGCGGATATTACAAGTTCCCCAAATGCGAGCGGCGTTACGAAAGCCCAGCGTGGAGGAGTTTTGTGCGCGACACGGCGTGCGTGTTTCAGCGGAGACTCACCTCGAAGTGCGTCGGGAGATGCCATTCGCCGTACGGATGACCGCGTCGAAAATGATCTTCGGTATAATCGACCGAATTACCATGCTATGGCAGGGAAACCGGTGTGTCGCCGCGGAAATACTCGATTATAAAACCGACCGATTGCCCGCAAACGCTCCCGAGATGCTAAGTGAACGAATCGCGTTTTATCGCCCACAAATTGCGGCCTATGCCCGGTCGATCGCCAAAATGTATCACGTTCCCTACTCTCGATTATCGATGCGTCTCCTGTTCACCACATTGCCTCATTTGGCCGATTTGCCATCATTCCTGTCGGCAATACCGCCGGCCGCATAGCGCCTTCAGGTTGAAACGGAGTGGGTGACCAGTTTTGCCGCGTGATCGGGATCCAAGCGTATGATTGAAACGGACAGCGCGGCGGTACACGCATCCGCGGAGAGCTTTGGAGAATACCCTCTTCATTTTCTGGTAGAATCGGTATAATGAGAGCTGTTTGGTTTAGTTCAAGGAGTCACAAGAATGAAAGTACTCGCCATTTCGGGAAGTCCACGTCGTGGTGGCAATACAGAAACGCTGTTACGAGCGGTGTTGGAACCAATCGCGGCGGCGGGAGTCGAGACGGAACTCGTGTCGCTCGCCGACCACAAAGTCAAAGGGTGTACCGCGTGTACTGGCTGTACCCGTTCCGAAACCGTGCGATGTGTTCAGCCTGATCCCGCGTTTGATGGAATGGTCGAGAAATTTATGGAAGCGGATGGCATTTTAATCGGTTCGCCCGTCTATTTCGGCTCGGCAACCCCGGAGATGATGGCTCTGCTCGACCGCATTGGCTACGTCTGTCGCGGTAATCCGAAGAAATTGAATTTTTTGCGGCGTAAAATCGGTGCTGCGGTCGCCGTCGCGAGACGCACGGGATGCAATTTTACTTTCGCTCAGCTGAATTATTTTTTCCTGATCAACGAAATGCTCGTACCGGGCTCCAACTACTGGAACAACGGTTACGCAGCATTGCCCGGCACGGTGGTCAAAGATGACGAGGCAATGCGTGTCGCGCAGAGGTTGGGCGAAAATTTCCTCTGGCTGCTGCAAAAAACGTGCGAGCGATAAACAGTCTGTTTGCGTTTTTCTCACGTTGTCCCTCCCACTTCTGTCCGATGACAGTTTGGTTTGTCCGTGGTATCGTAATCCACTTTTAACAACAAGGAAATCGATGAAAACGTATCGTAAACCGGAATTATTGGCACCTGCAGGTTCCCGTGAAGCGGCAATGGCCGCGATTGAAAATGGCGCGGACGCCGTCTACTTCGGACTCGACACACCGACCTGTTTCAACGCCCGTGCTCGTGCCCAAAACATTCCGCTCGATACGTTATCGGAATTTGTGCAAGCGATCCATCGTCGTGATGTACGCGGCTATGTGACGCTCAACACCTTAGCGTTTACCGATGAGTTGTCCACATTGGAACCGATAATTCGTGAGATCGCGGCGGCTAAAGTGGATGCCGTTCTCGTTCAGGATCTCGGAGTCGTGCGGCTGGTACACGAAATCGCGCCGCAGTTGCCGCTCCATGCTTCGACACAGATGAGCCTTACCAACGCAGAAGGCGTGGCAATGGCCGCGCAGCTCGGAATCAAACGTGTCGTGTTGGCTAGAGAGTTGACGTTGGACGATTTGCGTATGTTAACCGAATCGCTCGAGACGATGCGAGAAACATTGGCTAAAGAACACCTTACGCCGCCTGAATTGGAAGTTTTTGTCCACGGTGCTCTCTGTTTGAGCTTTTCCGGACAGTGTTTGGCCAGTTTGGCGATGGGCGGTCGAAGTGGAAATCGCGGACGATGTGCCCAGTCGTGTCGTATGCCGTACCACCTGCTCGAAATGGTGCCCAACGCCGAATCGGTTCGGATTTTGGCACAAACACAAGCGGAATCGGCTGGGCGTCGCAAAAAATGGCATGAGGAGTACCGACGACAACTGTTGAGCTATACGCTGAAAAATGTCGCTCCAGACACGCTGTACCCACTAAGCCCGCTTGATCTGTCTACGTTGCCGCTAGTACCGGAACTGATCCAACTCGGTATCGCCTCGTTCAAAATCGAAGGACGCCTCAAACCGGTCGAATATGTGGCGGAGGTGACCGCCGCCTATCGACAGGCAATCGACCACTCCTTCCAATCACTCCAAAATGAAACGCTCGACCAAAAATCGAACATGGTCGAATCCCCGTCCGAAGCTGTGTCCGCAAAGTCCGCAACGTCGGAATCCATGGCAGTAGAATTTTCCCCGGAAAAATCAACTACGACACCGCTAAGCGATCTCGAAGAAACGCAAAAACGGCTCGAATTGACTTTTTCGCGTGGGACGAGTACCGGATGGCTAACGGGTATTGATCCTCATCGTCTGATTCCGGGCGACGCCTCTTCCAAACGTGGTATCGAAATTGGCCATGTCGTCTCGGTACAGCCACACGAGGTGGCCGTGCGATTGACCGCCGAAGTCCGACGCGGGGACGGCATTATGTTCGAAATTCCACCCCAATCGGATACTGAACTTCCACAGGAGCGTCAAGCGGCGGAAGGTGGCCGTGTTTTTGAACTTTTTGTTCGTGAACGTGTCGCCGCTCGTTCGTCGGATCGCTACGGTCGAGAGGAGCGGCATGGTAGACGGGATGATCGTTACGGTCGTGGTGGACGAGATAGGGACAGTTATCGGGACGATCGTCGTGAGACGGTCGAATATAGCTATCGTGAGATTAAAGAAGGGCGGCCGGGCGAAACGGTGACCATGCGTTTTGGGAATGGCGCGATTGATTTCTCACGGCTTGAACCGAATCAAACGGTCCGCAAAACGGACGATCCACAACTCGAAAAGGAAACGCGACAACAGCTCGCTGGTCGACCAGTACGTCGCGTTGCGCTCGATCTGCGTGTCGTGGCCGAGGTCAATCAGCCACTTCAGGTCGAAGCGGTCGCCGAAAATGGGGCGAGATGTACCGTGTACAGCGAAGAACCACTCGCTCAGGCGATCAAATATCCGATGACCGAGACGCTGCTTCAGGAACAGTTCAGCCGATTGGGTGAAACGATTTTCGAGTTGCGTAAACTCGACGGTGTAATCGTCGGCGAACCACTTTTGCCATTGAGCCAATTCGGAAAAGTGCGTAAAACCTTGATCGAAGAGTTGGAGATCGCGTCGCTCAATCTGTCAAAAGCCGAAAATACGGACACCACCCCAACGGAATCGACGACCGGAACTCCTACGGTCGATGTAGCGGTGAAGATGGCCCAAAAATTCCCCTCCTGGGAAATCGCCGGTCCCAATCGTTTGGGCCTGTTACGCGAACGGGACACGAGCTACCGCCAAAAACATCCCATCGGTCGCGTCGAGGCCCCTGTGATCCATCTGCTTTCGCGTTCGATTGGTTTCTTCATGAATGTCGAAATTTTGGAACGCTGTGTGTTGGCCGGTTGTCGCAGTTTTTATGGTGAATTTCCAGAGATTGGCGACTACGCTCAAGCTGCTCGCGCGGTGCGAGGCTTGCGTACCGCCCACGCGGAATTCGTTGCCGTCACTCCACGTATCCAAAAACCTGGCGAAGAGCGATTTTTGGAAAAAATGCTCGAATCCAAACCGGACGCCGTGTTGGTTCGGAATTTGGCCGCGTTAAATTTTTTCCAAAACCGCCATATCCCCACCATCGCCGATTTTTCGCTCAATGCGACGAATGATCTTTCGGCAAACCAGCTGGTCCAATGGGGAGCGGATCGCATCACGGGACCGTACGATTTGAACGCGGCGGGCTTTTCGCGACTGTTACGTTGGTTCGAGCCGAATCGGTTGGAACTGATCGTTCATGGGCGTGTTCCGATGTTTTTTGCGGAACATTGTCTTTGGGCGGGTAATATGGTAGACTCAGGCCGAGCGTGTGGTCGTTTGTGTCGGAATCGTCCACTCGTGTTACAGGATCGATTTGGTTATGAACATCCAGTGGCGGCGGATCCGTTTTGCCGTAATATCGTGTCGTATGCTGATGTGCAGACGGCGGCGGAATATTTGCCCGACTGGGTGGGACGCGGATTACGTCATTTGCGTATTGAGATGGATTATGGGCCGGATCTTGACGAATTATATGGTAATGCCGAACGTGTGGAACCATCGCTCGTGACCATTTATCGGGAACTAGCCTGTGGTGAAATTTGGCCATCCGTTGCGACGGAACAGCTCGATAAATTGGCCTCGCTCCATCCGCGCAGTACGTGGTCCTATGGGATGCCGCGACGTGAGGACAAACCGTTTCGAAAAGAGCATTTTTAATCCAACCGAGGATTGTCAAACGGAAAGACGGAAAGGACAAAAATGAAGTCAGCGACGAAACATGTGAGCGATCCAAGCCGCCTCCGGACGGTACGTGCGATCGCGTTAGTCGTGGGTTCCGTTTTGGGTGTTTTGGTCGGTTGGTTGTTGTTCGCATTGATCTCGTGGATGTTCGGCATGGGTCCGAAAGAAGCGGCGATAGATTCCGAACCGACGGCCATCCGGACCGAATCCAGCTCAAAGACAGGAAACCGTGAGGGTAAAGACGATCCGTATAGGAATCTTGCCCCGATCCAGATGCCCGTGCTACCCGCCCCCGAATCATCGAACGAGACGCAGTCCGAACCAACCGAGGTGACAGCCAAAACGGAACCGTCCGAAACGCCGTCCGAACAGCCTAAATAATCTGAGAAAAGCCCCATCGTTCCCACCGCAAAACGGGGTGAACCGCGTGAGCTGATCGTTGGCAACCGAATCGTGTTCATGTGGGGCGAACGACGGCATCGTCGCGGTAAAATCGGTGTCGTTATGTACCCTGCATATATCCGGCCAGACCGATGGAGAGTAATGATGAATGGAAGATTTCGAGAACGTTGCGACAAAATTCGCATGATGAACCGTCAACATGGCATCCAAGCGATGCTGGTGACCAATTTCACCAATGTCACTTATTTGAGCGGTTTTACAGGCGACGACAGCTATCTGATTGTCCATCCGAACGGCCAGATTTTGATCAGTGATTTTCGTTACGAAATACAGCTTGCGGAAGAATGTGCCGGTTTGGATTTGTCGATTCGTAAACCAGGTGTGACGATTCTGGACGATGCGGCTCGTGTACTGCAATCGTTTGGGATCACTTCCGTCGGCGTAGAGGGCGACTCGATGACGATCGGATTGCTCGAGGGATTCCAGGAAGCGTTGCCCACGGTGGCGTTCCGAACAATCTCCGCGGCGGTCGAAACGTTGCGTATGGTGAAAGACGCGTTGGAAATCGAAGAGACACGTGAGGCGATCCGAATCGCCCAAAAGGCGTTCGCTG
>JAQVKF010000246.1 GCA_028694795.1 Thermoguttaceae bacterium
AACACTTTGGCGTTTCCACGTTCGAAGCTCCACGCCGGAATCTCGTAGGCTCGCGAACCAACGATACATCCCATGGGCGACGCTTCCGCGGCGGTGGTTTCTGTGGGCGTCTCACAGTTGCCCGTGTCATCCGCATTAGCTACCAGCGTCCAAGTGGAGGTCATGAGTACCGCGTGAACCACCAACCTGAAAACGATCCACGCACGTATTCGGTGAGTCGAACGACCATTCGCCGACCAAATAGTCGATTCTCGTTCGGTTGTATGTGATGTCATAACGAATAAAGTGTTTCCGATACGACGAAACCGATCGGAATCTCTGGTACCCAACATAAGTGTCTCCTTGTGTCAAGCTCGTTGAAATGGCCTCGCTTATAATAAATACAGTTCCATCAATCGAACACCTCGGGAAGCATTCGTTCCAGCGATACGATGAAAGATACCTTCTCACAGCGTGCGACGCCATATCATACCACCATTTTAACGGAGGAGAGAACCCATTTGAACAGGACGACAACATTTCTACCCGGATTTTATTCGATCATATGTCGCGGAGGATTTGCGTAATTTTTCGTATTCCATCACCTTTGGCGAGGTGCCGTCCGCCCTACTTTTCCCGAAAGGGGGATAACGGAAGCTGAAATACAATGGTTGGAGTCATCCGATACCTCATGGGGCATCATCCATATGTTGTCATCAGACTCTAGGATGAATGTCGGTCCGAATGCCGTGAACACATATGGGACGCGGATCCGTACAAAGATGTTTTTTCGACACTCGTGTAATCGCTTGACCGGCTCCGCAAAATTCCGAATAATGATGTGAGATTCTTTTGCATTTTCAATAAAGGAGCAAAACATGGAACGACGACAAATGCTTACCATAACCGCAGCCGTTGGCCTGCATGCGCTATGGGCAAGGCCGAACGAAGGCCACGCACAGGGGCAATACGCCGCATCGGAACAGCGTGGTGCCGCTTTTGAACAGGCAAAACTTCCGTATGGGCTCGGCGATCTGGCTCCGTTCCTTTCCGAGGAACAGATGTCCTATCACTACGGCAAACATCATGCCGCTTATTTCAAGAAACTGAACGAACTGGTTCTTGGAAAACCTGAAGCTCAGTGGAGATTGGAAGAGATCATCGCAAAGAGCGATGGACCACTTTTCAACAACGCGGCGCAGACCTGGAATCATACGTTTTTCTGGAACTGTATGGCCCCGAATGGCGGCGGCAAAGCGGATGGAAAGCTCGGAAACGCTATCGAGCGGTGTTTCGGCGATTATGGGACTTTCGAGACACAATTCAAAACCGAAGCTGCAAAACTTTTCGGCTCTGGCTGGCTCTGGCTCGCCGCTGACGCTCAAGGGAGCCTTACTTTACTCCCGCTCGCCAATGCCGGCAATCCAATCACTCATGGGAAAACCCCCATTCTCACCATTGACGTTTGGGAACATGCCTATTATGTTGATTATCGCAATAACCGCGCCCAATTTATCGAAGAGTTCATGAAACGCATCAACTGGCCATTTGTTCAGCAATGTTACGAAAATACCGAACCCGCCTGAGTGATGGACCGAACGAACCATCGGCAAATTTCCGGCGACGGCGCTGTTGTGATGACACGGTTGTGACAACACGATACGCCGCTGGGTTTGCGCCGGAATTTTCTATTTGCCGCTGGATGGCCTGAAATTCTCAAGCCGCCAGTGGCGTTTTATTTCACGCGACGTTCAGTCAGGCGAACGGCGCGTCGTCGTCTTGACGGGTCCGTGTCCGGAAATTCACGATACGATCGAATGTCAGATAATTGGAATCGTGACAATTCGGGGATTCGTCCCACGCTAAACGGCAGACAAAATGAATGTCATTCCCTACCGTTCGCCAATCGACGTACTGAAAACCAATTTTCCGATTCGAATGGCGATAGATAATCGACCGGACCTCCCACGAGCGAAGATCGTCCGACGCGACCAGCGCAAGTGTATTACGGGTACGTTCCTTATCCGGAGCGTCGGCGTCCTCAGGATGGACCCAATCGACAAGCGACCAATATCGTTTCGAAACGTCATCAAAACGAATAACGAATTTTTTACAGCCGCCCGGCATCGAGACGAATCCGGTTGCCGGATCGAACGAGAGCGTTTTGAAATCCTTTGAAAGATTCAGTCGAGCCGCCTTGCCGTCACAGATCGGATCATCCACTCGCATCAGAATCAGCATATTTCCATCAGGATCGTATAACGCGTTTCCTTCGAGCCAGCCACCGAGCTTTTCGTGGTCAAATTCCGCCTCCCAACAGACATTCCAATCTGGACGCTCACCATGGATGGCGTGCCGTGATGGCGTGGTCGGCCACGCTACCGGATTACTGAACGTCCAACTATCACGATTGAGCAGGTCGGCATCAACCGGAGCCGACATCATCAGCGGCATCAAACGAGTTGCCCAATTTCGTTTTTTCGACTCCATTTGGCCATAACATTCCACCTCTTTCCAGACGCGTCCTTGATGAATCAGTACAGGAGCGGGATCACAAAAATACTCTCGATCCGATAGCAGAACACCAGAGCTATCGTTGAGGGGTGTTGTCCAACTCGCTCCACCATCGGTCGAACGACAAATGGTAATCGACTGATGTGGCAGCGTTTCAGACTTCGGCATCCAACCGATCGTCCAGAGGGCATCCGCATTGTAAAAAAGCATACCCGCTGTCAAATTCGGAATCTCGGCAATCTTTCGCCACGTGGTCCCCACGTCATGCGACACGAAAACGTCCGTCCGTGCGAGTGCCTTGGGGCCGAACCAGTCGTGCGAGGTGACATACGTTCCGTCGGAAAGAATCTCCATACTCGGCGCACCGAGAAAGAGATTTTTCGGATCGCTGCTCCGATCAATCACCACGCCCGGTGGTGGATTTCCACCACCCGCGTTCAAAAGTGATTGCCAAAAAAATGTTCCCGCGACTGCGGTGGACGCCGTTGCAAGAAAATCTCGTCGTTTCATTGAGGTGTTCATCCTTTTGTCCTTCATGGTCGTGTACGAATTCAACCCAGCTTCCTTCATAACAGATTCTAAGGCATTTTCGCATAAGTTGCCACCTTAATCGGAGTGACAGGCTATACCGGCGTCAGATAAAAAGTTCAAAAAAGTTTGCGAATTTTCCGCGAAAATGCTTTTTCGTAACACTTTTTAAAGCGAAAAATCAATGAGAGGAAACTTTTTCCAAAAAGTTTCCTCTCAAATCCCCCTTCCAAAACTTTTTACTAGACGCACAAACTGCAATGCGGGACAACATGGTACGACGTTGATGCAAACACGCTCCTGCCGCGCAGACTTCAATATCAACTGGCATAAACTATCCCGATTGCAGTTATTTCATTCTTGGCTATCGGTTTTTGCCATGTAATTACATGTGAAGGCACCCTATGTAAATATACACTCACTAGGGCGTGTTCACATCATCATGATAAAAAAATTGCCAACTAGCCGATGATATCGGTATGAAAATGACAAAACAACCATTTGAAAGAATCAAACACGTTTTTCCTAAGTCTCGTTGTAGTGTACAGATTGATCATTTTATGATGAGATGTTCACCAACGTCGGCAATAGTTCGGATCAAGGCCCTGGAGTAGAGCGATTTTGCAACGAAAAATCGCGAGCGTAAGTGTGTTAGTTATAGTCATTTAATTTGAGTTTATCCTTGGAACATCCGATACTAGTTCTATGAAATACGACAAAAGATTTAGAGAACAGGCCATCGCTTTCAAAGAGGGTGGTGCTACATTCAAACAGCTCAAGGCAGTGTTCGGGATTGATCGCAAGACCCACAACGCGTGGGTGAAATTGTTGCGTGAAACCGGTTCAGTGATACCTGAATATGTGTTTCGATCACGCCGACGGAAGATCAACAAAGAGCTCTGCGAAAAGCGGTCGAAAAGAAGCCGGACGCCTACCTTTCGGAGCTTGCCGCACTGTTTCAATGCAGTATTCCAGCGGTGTTTTACGCCCTGAAAAAGATGGGCATTGCGCTAAAAAAAAGACGTTTGCCTATGCAGAAAAATCCGAAGAAAAACGAGCCAAATTCGTAAAAGATGTGGCCCAAATCCCCGAAGAGAAACGCGTCTATATGGACGAGAGCGGCGTGGATCAATGCTTGATTCGCGAGCGTGGTCGTGCCCTGCGTGGCACAAAAGTGGAGGACGTTAAACGTGGGCGAAAATTCCAAAGAACGAACGTGGTAGCCGCGAAAATCGGCAGAAATATGGTGGCGTCGCGGTGTTACTCTCAAAACAGGACGAGTCCTCTTTTCGTCGACTGGTTTCGTAAAGCACTTGTCCAGTGTATCCAAAAAGATACGACTGTCATGATGGACAATGCTTCGTTTCATCCGAAAAAGAGACTACGTCATCTGGCTCATAGGCATGGAATTCATCTATTATTTTTGCCACCATATAGTCCGGATTTGAATCCCATCGAAAAGGTTTGGGCGAATAGGAAACGCGCCTTAGTGGACATATTGCTAGCTTCACCAAATCTCGAAAATGCAATCCTGGAATATCTTCATCACGGGAATCGCTAAATTAAATGACTATACACTGATCACATATTATGGGCTTTTCCCTCTCGACGCGGCGATTAGTGTGACATCCGCTTCCGCATTAGCAAAAACAGATCGAATCGTAAAGGGCGGAGAGGTCATTAGTACAGCAACACTGAAATCTGTTGCTGAATATCGGCAACAGGCT
>JAQVKF010000247.1 GCA_028694795.1 Thermoguttaceae bacterium
TCACCTGTTGGATGGTGTATCCAGCATACTTGGCGACGAAATCGGCGACAAACGGCCGAATGGGAATCCGGTCTGGCTTTTCATTTCTCATCGCTGTTTGATACCGCCGTAATCGTTCTTGATACAGCGATTCCATCGAGGTCGTGTGAGATGATTGTGTTTGCATGAGTGACCCCTTTTGGTCTAAAGATATGAGCTGGCAGCCCCTACCATTTTGCGAATTTTCCCTTTTGCTGGAGTATTCCAGAATTCGAAGCTCGTGTCAAGCGTATGGTCTATTCCTTTTTTTGTACCGTTTCGAATAGAACGAATTTACAGATTTTTCCATATCTGTCGTGAAATCTGTACAAAGATAGCTTGCGGTCCGATAAGGTAAGATAATCGTGTGTCGATTTTGAAGGAATTCATTTCGATGAATCGGTGACGGATTAAAACTTGCCGGAGCGATTTCGCAACGAAAATCACGTACGAAAATACCGAATCAAAGGGAACAGATATCCGTCCTCAAATGGTATGCAGTGAGTGGAAAAATGGTATGAATTCAGACATTTCCCATACATTAGAACACCCGGCGGATTTACAACGGGCGATTCGTGAACGGATTCCGCTCAAAGGCAATTTGTGGCAGGGTGTCCCGGCGATGGAATCCGGAAACACGGCTCTCACGTCGGATACACCCGGTATATCCGACGCATCCGATATGTCCGGCGCGTCTTGCATATCCCAAAAATCCCACATGTTAGGATGGAATTTTTTCCACTTTTTTCGTCCATTTTCCGAATCTTCCGGCGAAGAGTCCACCGCAATCCTGAACGACAACCCGGACGACAAGGCCCATACGCCCCAGCCATATTCCAAAATTTGCCCCACACCCATTAGGGACGAATGGTGTGAAACTTTCCTCTCAGGGGGTAAAATGGATGGTACGTGGCGATTCGAGCGCATTGTTTCCTTCGGCAACGCCTCGCCGCCAGATTTTTGGTATGATCAGGAGGAACACGAATGGGTCGTCCTCCTAGCGGGTTCCGCTGTTTTACGATTCGATACGCCAGACGTGTCGCATGGTGAACCAAGCAGAGTCGTTCCATCGGAAGCGTGTCCGGTGATGGTGGAAGAAAAAAAACACGGTTGGTGCCAAACAATTCAACCGGGCGATTGGCTTTGGATTCCAGCACATGTACGTCATCGGATTGAATCGACTTCCGCGGACATCCCCACTTTTTGGCTCGCGTTTTTTTGCCGAACGACCGAATCCAATTAGGGTGTGTTCACTTATAATCACGTAGTAAAAACCGATGGCCAAGAATGAAATGACCACAATTGGGGTGGTTTATGTCGGTTGACATTGAAGTTTGTGCGTCTGGGGCGTGTTCACGTCAACGTCGTACCATGTTGACTCGTGTTGCAGCTTGTACGTCTGGTAAAAAGTTTTGGAAGGGGTGTTTGAGGGGAAACTTTTTGCAAAAAGTTTCCTCTCATGGGTTCTTCGCCTCAAAAAAGTTTTACGAAAAAGCATTTTCGTAGAAAATTCGCACCCTTTTTACCTGACACTGGTCATACCAACTCGAGGAAGTATCCCCGACGATGCGGTCACTCCGTTCCCGGCATGCGTCGGTTCACCCTTTTTACCTGACACAGGTACAGCCGATCGCTCCGATTAAGGTGGCAACTTGTGTGAACACGCCCTAATAACACGATCGGCGAAACGTCGCTTAGAACGGTTTTGCTGTAAAACGTTATCCATCAGAAGTCCCAAGAGGACGAAAATAGATCCAAGGGGCCATTATCGAGGATGGCCATGTGTACCATTTCATCACACCACGAGGTTCATGACCATGATAAACATAATCATTACGAATATCCGTATCACGAGTATGATTTTTTTAGGACTCGTACTTTTTGGGGATGTCGATATTTTAGCGGCTCAACAACCGCGCAGTGTCAAACGGGTTGATTACACCGCGTTGCGAGAGTCGGTTTGTGCCTCGGAGCTCGCACCGGGCGGCATCACCAACGAGCGGGTGATCGAATCAATGCGGACGACGCCGCGTCATGAATTTATGCCGCAAAATCAACGTCATTTAGCGTATTACGATATGGGTGTGGCGATCGGTTGGGGGCAGACGATATCATCCATTGTCACCGTGGCCTATATGACGCAAATGATTGATCCACAACCAACGGACCGTGTGTTGGAAATCGGTACAGGAAGCGGTTATCAGGCGGCGGTGCTCTCGCCGTTGGTGAAGGAAGTGTACACCATTGAGATTGTCGAACCGCTCGGCAAACGCGCCGCCGCGACGCTCAAACGTCTCGGCTATGAAAATGTGTTTTGCAAAATCGGAGACGGCTACCAAGGATGGTCGGAACATGCCCCATTTGATAAAATCATCGTTACCTGTTCGCCGGAAAATATTCCGACACCGCTTGTCGAGCAGCTCAAAGAGGGTGGTACGATGATGATTCCTCTGGGTGAACGATATCAGCAACAATATTATTTACTGCACAAAATCGACGGAAAGCTCGAAAAGGACGTTCTTTGTGCGACACTTTTTGTTCCGATGACGGGCGAAGCGGAAGAAAAACGAGAAGTCAAACCTGATCCGCAACATCCACAAATCGTCAACGGTGACTTTGAACAACTTTTAGAAGGAGCCAATCCTCCACAAGTGTTTGGTTGGCATTATCATCGTCAAACGACGCAAGTGGTGGGTACGCCGGAAGATCCCGCACCGCATGGCAACGCTTATATTCAGTTTTATAACGAGACATCCGGACGTTCAGCGCATGTTTTGCAAGGATTCGCAATCGACGGTCGTGAGGTCCAATGGCTCGAAGTTTCAGCAATGGTTCGTACAGAGTCGATTCGTCGTGGTGAAACGATTGATCAGCTTCCGGGCATTGGCATTATGTTTTTCGACGACAAACGTGAGGTATTGGGCGAGAAAATGATCGGGCCATGTGGTATTGATTCGACGCGATCCGCTGCAAATGCGGCATTTCGAGCGGTTGAACCCATTCAGACCGTAACACCAACGTGGAAACCAATTCGTATTACCATTGCGGTGCCCAAAAACACGCGTGAAGCGGTATTACGACTCGGACTATTTGGAGCGACGGGTACGCTTTCAGTCGATGTACTCCAAGTGCAGGCTGCGGAGCCGGTCAAAAAGCCAAAACGCTAGGACGTGTTCACACAAGTTGCCACCTCAATCGGAGCGACCAGCTGTACCAGTGTTAGGTAAAAAGGGTGAACCGACGAATGCCGGGAACGGAGTGACCGCGTCGTCGGCAATACTGCGCCGAGTTGGTATTGCCAGCGTCAGGTAAAAAGTTTCCCCGCACCGTTTTCCCTTTTTTGTTTCGCTCTTTCCTCTTTCTCTAATATTCCATCACACCCGTTAAATTTTCAACCATTTTTCGGAGGTTTACCTCCAAAAATGGAAAAATGAATAGGGATGTCCGCTAGGGCTAGGAACGCCCGGCGACGACAACGCAAGGACGTCGCATCCTAATTCGCGAGTACGTACTGAAGGAGTACGGAAATGGAACGAGCCATGAATTACTTACGATGTTTATCCAGTTGATGTTTTCCAATCCTTATCGTGTTATTACCGAATCACCGAAATTTTTTGAGGAGATGATGAAATGCCTGAGATAGACCCGATAGTTTGGTATTATACGCTGAAAACTAATTTTGCAAGCGTTAAATTAGCGAGGAGCGAAGCCGGATACCTAAGAGTTAAAAGTAACGATATGGTCATTTAATTTAGCGATTCCCGTGATGAAGATATTCCATAATGGCATTTTCGAGATTCGGCGAGTGTGGCAATACGTCCACTAACGCGAGTTTCCTATTCGTCCAAGTCTTTTCGATGGGATTCAAATCGGGTGAGTACGGTGGCAAAATTAATAGATGAATTCCATGACGACGAGCAAGATGACGCAGTCTCTTTTTCGGATGAAACGAAGCATTGTCCATCATGACAGTCACGTCTTTTGGAATACATTGGAGGAGTGTTTTGCGAAACCATTCGACGAAGAAATGACTCGTCCTGTTTTTCGCGTAACACCGCGACGCCACCATATTTCTGTCGATTTTCGCGGCAATGACGTTCGTTCTTTGGAATTTTCGTCCACGTTTGACGTCCTCCACTTTTGTGCCACGCGGAGCCCGACCATGCTTGCGAATCAAGCATGGATCCACGCTGTTCTCGTCCATATAGACTCGTTTTTCTTCGGGGATTTGGGCCACATTCTTTACGAATTTCGTCCGTTTTCCTCCGGATTTTTCTGCATAGGTAAATGTCTTTTTTTAAGGGTGATTTTCATCTTTTTTCAGGGCGTAAAACACCGCTGGAACACTGCATTGAAACAGTGCGGCAAGTTCCGAAAGATAGGCTTCCGGCTTCTTTTCGACCGCTTTGCGCAGTATATCTTTGTCTATCTTTCGTTGTCGTGAACGGAACACTTGTTCAGGTATCACTGAACCGGTTTCACACAGCAATTTCACCCATGTGGTGTAGGTTTGGCGATCCATCCCGAACACCGTCTTGAGCTGTTTGAATGTGGCAACACCCTCCTTGAAAGCGATGGACCGTTCTCTGAATTTCTTGTCGTATTTCATAAAGACAATATCGGATGTCCACAGGGAAACTTAAATTAAAAGACTATGGCACTAATAAAGAAAATAATTCGCTTGCTGAGCGGTTCAATAATCTAACTCTTTCCGAACGAGAATA